>PLXK01000067.1 GCA_003151415.1 Bacteroidota bacterium | reverse complement strand
ACCTTGTCCACCCCCGATCGCTCCACCGCTCCATATATACGTATAACCTGGGCTGCCGCCGTTGGTTGTTGCTGTTGCAGAACCCGTGTTTCCTCCATTGCAATTGACATTGCTTTGTGTTGGTGTTACGGAAAGCGGAGCGGCGGGCTGTGTAATGGTAAAAACAGGCGCTGAAGTGCATCCTTTCGTATCGGTGATGGTACAGGTATAGCTTCCTGAAGCAAGTCCGGTTGCAGTAAGTGTACCCTGGCCGCCACCGATGGCACCACCACTCCATACATAGGCGTAACCGGGGCTGCCACCATTGGCAGTAGCTGTGGCTGATCCGGTGTTGCCGCCATTGCAATTGACATTGGCTTGCGAGGGTGTTATGGCAAGCGGAGAAGCCGGCTGGGTAATGGCATATACGTGTGATGATGAACAACCTTTCGTATCGGTAATGGTACATGTATACGACCCCTGCGCCAAACCTGTTGCCGTTAACGTCCCCTGGCCCCCGCCAATCAAACCGCCGCTCCACANNATGCACCGTTGCAGTTGATATTTGTCTGAGAAGGCGTTACTGCAAGAGGAGAAGCCGGCTGCGTAATCGTAAATACCGGGGCCGAAGAACATCCTTTTGAATCCGTTATCGTACAGGTATAGCTGCCCGCGGCAAGTCCGGTTGCAGTGAGTGTACCCTGACCACCGCCAACAACACCGCCGCTCCACAGGTAAGTATATCCTCCGTTGCCACCGCTGGCTGTGGCCGTTGCAGAGCCGGTGGTGTTACCATTGCAATTGACATTGGATTGGGAGGGCGTAACCGAGAGCACAGCGGGTTGGGTAATGTTGGCGGTTTGTGTCGTGCTGCAACCGTTTGCANNCGTTGCAGGTAATGTTGGTGGGGGTAATGGTTGCACTGACCGTGGGAGGAACGGCATTAATGGTGATGATAACCGTATCGCCGGCAGATGTCGGACAAAGCAAGGCGCCCTTGACAACCGCTGTATAGGTTCCGCTTGCCAGACCGCTGAGACTTTGAGTGGCCTGGCCGCCAGGCAGCCACTTGTAGGAATAAGGAGCTCCGCAAAATGTAGGGTTGGCTGTGGCGGATCCGGTTGGCACTATGCAGGTTGGTTGAACGACAGCTACTGTCAGGGAACTTGGTGGTGTGCAGGCAAAGGCTGTAAGTCCGGCCACAAACGATTTTGAATCCTTGGCCCCTCCGCAGGCATAAATCATCCCATTACTTCCGATGGCCAGATCAAACACCATGTCGGGAAGACCGTTAAACGTATTGATCAGGTTCAGGTTGGGATCGTATTCGAATATTTTCTTATTGCCTCCTATGTATACATTGCCGCATTTGTCAACTACCAAACCTCCGTTCACCTGGCTTGTCGGGGCGAGGTTACCATTGAAAGCCACATTGTTTCCACCAGCAACGGCCACGGCATGAAGATGTGCTCCCGTCAATGCATCCCATTGATCAAGATTCAGCCCATCTGTTGTATAGACGTAAGCACAGGAAGCAACCAGCCCGTTTATTCCGGTTGAACAGGGTGCCTTCTTGTCGTAATCCCTGAAGGCATAATTCGTGTGAACCGTGAACACGCGGGAAAAACCGGTGGCCGGATTCACACAGGTCAGTACATCGTGGGCTCCGCTTGTATAGGCCGCGGTAGCAACGGCATTGAGGTTGCTGTCGGCACACACATGATAAACCAATCCGTTGGGTGCCCAGTAAGAAGACATGACTTCGCCAAGGGTGTCATTTATGGTAAAATTAGCTTCAGCACCTGTAGCGGTATTCACGGTTTCCCAGTCGCCGATGTTGTGGTGTTTCACCCCAGCGACATATGTTCCTCCTCCGGATTGAAGGAGTTGTGTGTAATCGCAGTTGAAAGTGATTGTCCAGCTTTCGTAGAATGGGGTGGTACTTGTTCCCGGTGTGGCATTTCCCCAAATCAGTGATGTACCTGTAGGGTCCACCTTAATGGTGTTGTAAAACTGGGCAAACAAGACACCGATACCCATGTTCACATATATATTTCCTGTTGGATCGGCAGCTACATCACCCTGATTGAGGTTGTGGTATCCGGCAATGGTATTGAGATTGAGTGTCCATTGCTGAACACCGGCTGAATTGTATTTGGTGATGTGGGTGGTACTGTACATTGTGGTATCGACCGAATAGACGATGACATTATTAGTACCGTCGACAGCGATGTCATCGACAGCTTCACTGACAGCTATTGGAGGGCCGACGGTCCAGGGGTCGATCAGGATGGACTGGCCCGTTTTTTCATGATTGTCAGAAAGGCTGAACCCCACAAGGTTTTTATCCAGCATTGTAAAACCCGATCCTATTTTTTCGCCGGCCGAAACAGAACCCAGAAAGGTTTCGGGGGCATGGTCTGTTATATTGCCAAGAACGGTAGGAAGGATCAGATTTCTGTTTTCATCCAGACGAATATCAGTACCGGGATAGGCCATTCTGATCAGGGATACGTCCGCTCCGGGATGCAGGATACAGGTGTATTTAATACCTGCATCCGGATGAACCGAATATTCGATGTCAATGTTCGGATAGACATTTTTATAGGTCAGTTTTTTAAATCCTCTGACATGGCCAATGATTGCTGCTCCTTTCAAGGGAGTTAGATAATTGAAATAGTTACTCACGGCATCTTCTGCTGAAACTTCCATGGAAGGATTTGATCCCTCCCAGTTCATTTCAACCAGATCACTTTTCTCCATCAGGTGTGGAATTCCCTCTTCCCCTGCTTCTCCTTCCTCTTCTTTAATCTTGTTTTTTTCAGCAAATGTCTCCCATTCATCAGCCGGCACCTTTTCCATTTTAGCCACCCGATACACAAGTCCTTTACGGGTGAAACAGAATTCTGTATGTCCATCCTGCAGGCTGTAGAGGATATCAGCAGACTTCAGGCCATTGCGGTCTCCGAATTGTCCCTTGTTTTCAATAAAAACTTTCTGTCTGTTACTACTTACCGGATTAATCCAGGATACTCCGGCGGGAGAAGACTGAATGGCGGGATGAGACTCTGACCTTTTGCTTTGCTGGGATTTAAAAATTACCGCAGGATGTTTGGCTTCCGGAGTTTTAGCCGAGAGCAGTGCTGAAGAACTTTCGCTTGAAATGCTTGGGGAGAGATGTTTCTTTTGGATCTGAGCCTGCAGCGATATCGCACAAAAGAGCAGGAGAAAGAAAACAAATACTTTCGTGTATATTATTCTTCTGTCCAACTTCATAGCCTGGCGATCCTTAATAACAAATTACTTCAATCGGTTAAATGCGCAATGGAATTAGCAAACAAGAACCTGTTTTCAAAAGAGAACGGACTCTGTTTATTATTGATTTGCGTGAAATGAAATAAAAGTCTGAGTAATTGGTGATCCAAGATAAAGATAAAATCAGCACTTTCTCCTTTTCCTGCCTCTTTCTTTGAACCGTCAAGGGTTGATATCTGTCCTTCATCGAAAGATGATTCCCTTTTGATGCCTGTATTCTTGCTTTCCGGCGGGACTTCCAGATCTTTCGTCTCGCCTTCCGAACAATCGAAATCATGATTTTTCACATTGGGAAACAATACATTTTACACTGGCTTAATTCAAAAAAGGGATTCCTGCGTCACCGGGCAGCTCCGAAAAGTCCTCTGGTTGCGGCCATCCATGATCAACCGGAAGACGGAATTAACTTATCCTGTTTCAATTGTTTCCGAAAAAAACATATTGAAAATTCCAAACCCAGATAAAGAAATAATTGTCTTTTTTTTATCACCGGCTATTCAATCGGCTCATTTAAACCCTAACATTGCGCACGTATTTCATATATGGTATTCTCATCATGGTATTTTACGTATTCTGATCTTGTCATTTCTTCGTCAAGCGAAATGCCTAAAAAATAAATTCAACCCCCTCCTTATGAATCAAATCCCATTTCCGATCCGCGAAAAAGATAAAGGAAACAACGTAAAAAATCTGCAGGAAGCCATGATATCCTTATCGGGCAGGATCAAACTCGGAGCATTTAAAGACCTCATGAAAAAGGAATCTTTCCGGGAAAGTTTCAACGCAGAGGTAAAAAAATCTTTTTTCGGGGAGGCAACGGCCAAGGTCATTGCCTTGTTTCAAAGGATATATATGCAAACCGAGCCCAGCGGAATCGTCGACGAAGCCACAGCCGGCAGCATCAATGAATTGCTTTCCAAAGCAGGATTGATCGAACTGGAAGAATCGGCCGACTACTCGGTGTACGGAACGGTGCGTGATTCGGGCCTGACAATCATGCCCAAAACTCTGGTCCGCGCATTTGACTTGGACATCCGCTCGGAGCAACAATTGGGTGAAACAAAAACCGACAAAAACGGCTATTATAAAATCGACTACAAGCAAAGTAAATTTCAGACCCAGGACAAGGTCAATGCCGATCTGGTCATGCGGATCTATGATGCAAAAGGAACGGTGCTCACGGCTACCCAAACGCTGTTCAATGCCCCGAAACAGGTTCAGATCGACATCAGCCCGGCTGCTGTTGCATTTCAGGGGCTTTCCGAATTCGAAGACATGGACATGGAACTCAAAACCTATGTGGGTAACCTGAGCTTTGACCAATTGGGTGAAAACCAGCAATTGCATGACATCACATTTTTGTCGCAGAAAACCACGCTTGCTGCGCAAAACATCCTCGAATTTGTTCTAGCATGGCGCTTTGAAAAAAAGACCAAACTGAGTGCCCAGGTATTTTATGGCATACTTCGGGAAGGTCTTCCGGCAGGCCTTTTCTTTCAATTTTCAAACAACGCTCCTGTTCCATTGGATGTGGATCAGAAAAGTACAGCCGTTTTCGCAGCCCTCATGCAAGAGGATGTGCCAACACTGATGACAGCAGTCAAAAAGGCCATCAATGAAAACATTGTTCCATACCGATTGACATCCCAGCTGGAATCCATTCAGGCCCAACTGACTCAACTCATTGCCACAAACCAAAGTGCCACCCCGGGAATAACAACATCTTTGATAGACCTCGCCGGTCTCAGCGCAAAAAAACAACAAGCCGCCACAGAAGCGTTTACGGTAAGCAAAGGCATTGATCCGGCTTTCTGGAACACCCTGCAACAGAATCCGGCATTTTCACAGGGCGGGGCCGATAAAATTCAGTCCATCTTCCAGCTTTCTGCACTGACCAATGATCACCTTCCGCTGGTGAGCAGTTTGCTCACTACCGCCGATATACAATCCGCTGCTTCGCTGAATGCACTTGCGGCAAACAATGAACAGGACTGGGAAACCTACCTCACCAAGAACAAACTTGCCCCCCCTGCCGCAACCGATCTGAAGAGTTATGCATCCTTGCTCTCCACCAGTTTTGAAAAAGCCTTCCCCACAGCGGCATTCAGCGGACGACTGGCCAAAGACAGCACTTCCACTCTGGATCAGAAGGATCAGATCTCTGCCTTTCTTTCCAAAAATCCGGCATTCGATCTGGCAAGCAGCACCATCAGCACATTTGTATCTGCAACCGGCGCCGCGGCCAATGCTTCCACAAATACAAACGCACTGACCGATCAGCTGAAAAAGATACAGCGCATATTTAAACTTGCCCCTACCTATGCCGCCACGAGTATTTTGCTCAAAGACAACATTCATTCTTCCCATCAGATTTATTTCAAGGGGAAAGACAATTTTACCAATACCTATGGCGCAAGTCTCGGGAATGCGGCAGCTGAAAATATTTACCGGCAGGCCGAATTGCAATACGCGGCTTCGCTGATGATCGCCGGCGAATTCAAGGACCTGGCCGGAGCCGGAGTCATGAATGCCCTGCCCGATTACAAGGGGATTTTAAAGAACTCGGCATTGGCTTCAAGCTATCCCGATCTGCAAACTTTATTTGGACAGGCCGACTATTGTGAATGCGAAGAATGCAGATCCGTTTATGGCGCTGCGGCCTATCTGGCTGATACGCTTCACTTTCTCAGTGACAGGATCTCGGTGAGTCCGGGCGTTTCCACAAAAGATATCCTGTTTTCAAGAAGAGCCGATATCGGAGACATCGATCTGAATTGCGACAACACAAATACACTTGTACCTTATGTGGATATCGTCAACGAACTTCTTGAAGATTACATATCCCCTCCTCTTTTTACAATCGGTCTAAGTTACCTGCCCAAAATTCAAAAAGGCACCATCGATGCTTCCCTGCTCAAGGAAATCATCACCAATGCCGGCAATACGGCAATCAGCAACATCTCATTGCTTACGGCGTCGGCCGTGCTTTCGGATGTATTTGTTACCAAGGAATACAACATCAATCAATGGATCGTCCGCGATCAGTTTATTACCTTGAAACTCAGTCAGCAAACCACTGCCATTGAAATCAAACTGCTTCATCAGACGCATCTGAGCTCGGATGAAATCAGCGCCAATCCCGAATACACAAATGCAAATGCCTACAAAATCATTGCGGCTGCTTCAAGACCCTTTACCCTCCCCTTTGATCTTTTTGAAAAAGAAGGAGAACTTTATCTGCAAAAACTGGGTATTCGAAAAGCTGACCTGATTGATATCTTGCGAAAACCGCATGAACAACCATCAGCCCCACAGAATGAGTATACGGATACAGACTATCAGGTGGCCTATGCCTATTTGGGATTGAACCATGCCGAAGAAACACTCATCTTTTCTGCCGATGTGAGCAATCAGAATAAATATTGGGGAAACCTGGCCAGCATCAGCGAGGTGGATGTGTTTCTGAATGCTTCCGGGATCGCTTACAGCGATTTGCTCAGTCTGCTGACTCTGCAATTTATCAATCCTGCTCAGGACAGCCTGATTGTTTCCAACGATCTGTCTTGTGATTTAACAAAAAAAAACATCAGCAATCTTGGCAATGACAAACTCGACCACATTCACCGGTTTCTCCGTTTATGGAAAAAAACAACCTTAAGTTTTACCGATCTGGATGCCTGCATCATGGCAAAAGGCAAAAACCTGGGCCTGCTTGTTCCCAACCAGGCTGTGCTGATTGAAAACATTCTGAAACTTTGCAATTCCCTTTCCCTCAACATTTCGCAGGTATTGTGTTTTTATCAGGATATGGATTCGGGAGGAAACGACAGCCTGTATAACCAACTGTTTCTGAACAAATCCATTCTCAGCCCGCTCAATCCTGATTTTGCACTGAATTTAGTGACTACAGGCCCGCTTGCCCTGATTCAGGATACCGACACGCCCGTCATCCTGGCTGCTTTAGGTATCTCTCCCGATGAACTCAATGCATTGATTGCCAAAACGGACAAGAAACTTTCGCTTTCCAACCTGTCCTTGATTTACCGTTACGCCACACTGGCTCAATCACTTTCTCTGAGTGTGAGCGACCTGTTGATTCTTCTTGATCTGATCGACGAAGATCCATTCAGTGATCCGGTTGCGACTTCTGACTTTCTGAAGAACTATTCGACATTAAAAACTTCGGGCTTCAGTATTTCAGAACTAAACTTTCTGCTCAGACAGCAGGATGAAGACGGCTCGCTGATACCCGATGATGCGACAATCGTTCAGGGGCTCACAGCGATCCGGACCGGTTTGCAACTCATCAGGGTCTCCACCACTCCCTCTGCAGATCCCAAGGGAGTCCTGCTTGGAAAATGGCTCACGGATGTTGTATTGAACTGGGATGCAGGTATAGCCACCCGTCTACTGGATATCCTGAATACCGTGGATGATGCCGAGTTTCAGCAAAAGCTGACCGACAACGATGCTTTTCTGCTCAAGCTCAGGATCATTTATTTCGCACCTTCTTTCAGTGTCAATCTTTTCAACTTACCTGCAATCACTTTTCCACCCAACAGCCAGAGCCAGATCAGTTACAATCCGGACAGGAAAGTTTTGGCGTTTGCCGGTTTTATGAGTCTTGCCGATCAAACAGATTTGCTGGCCCTGAGCGCAGACCCCGATTACCAGTCGGCCATCAACCAGCTCTTTACGCTTTCACAGCAAACAGGAAACAGTGCTGCAAACACCTTCTTCGCAACGCATGCCGATATTGTTTCAAAGCTGGCCATTCTCGACAGCACACACATTCCGGACCGTTTCGCTTTGTTCCTCAATGCAATCGCGCCGGGTTACAAACAACTTCTGGAAAACAATTTTGTTCAAAAAGAAATCAGCATATTATTCAAAACAGATAAAAACGCGGCAGCCCAGCTGTTCATTTTGATTCCCGGTATTTACACAGACTTTTCGGCCGATCTTTTTGTCAATACGAACAAAGCGATCAGCCAGGTAAATTATCCGGTTCAGTACACCCGCTACCTGCTGACATCCAAAATTGGATTCGTCATCAACAAACTGAAGATTCCTGCTGCTGATCTGAGCTGGCTGATTGCAAACAGTCCTGCGATAAACAGTTTGAATCTATTGACACTTCCCACAGCAGCCCAAAACGGACCTGTAACAACCTTCCCGAACTGGCAGAACCTGATCAATCTCTATAAATTCATTCAATTGCATCCTGCGGTACCGGCGCCGTTTTCGGGTGCCCTGGCAAACAGCCCGGGAACTTCTGTTTTTACAGTCCTTCAGGATGTTCTGGATGGAAAAGGACTTCCCTTGATTCTGGCCGATCTGCTCCTGCTGACAAACTGGAACAAAACGGATGCCGATTATCTGTTTGTTTCAGCAAATCCTTTAAACCTGGTACTCCCCGCAGATTTGAAAAATCTCGATATGCTGTCGGGGTTCGATCTGATTTTCGGACTTGGAGAAGAGCTGGGCGTTTCACTTATGCAGGCCGAAAAATGGACAAGCGACCAGCTCAGCCAGCAAAACAGCCAGGATATCAAACAGGCACTGAAAGCTAAATATTCGGACGATCAATGGCTAGCCATCACTCAGCCTTTGCAGGATCAGTTGCGGGATACGAAACGGGATGCACTGGTAACCTATCTTCTGACCAATCCGGGAAGCAACAGTTGGAATACCGAAAGCGATCTTCATTCGTGGTTTCTCATTGATGTCGAAATGACCCATTGTCAGCCCACCTCACGCATTGTACAGGCAAACAGTTCGGTGCAATTGTTTGTCCAGCGCTGCATGATGAATCTGGAACCCAAAGTTATCGCGGATGCAAAAGCCGATCAGGACTGGACGCAATGGAAATGGATGCAGCAATACAGGCTCTGGGAAGCGAACCGCCAGGTCTTTCTGTATCCCGAAAACTGGATCGAACCCGAATTGAGGTTGGTCAAATCCACTTTTTTCAAAGACCTTGAAAACGATCTGCAGCAAAACGAAGTCACCAAAGATTCGGCAGAAGCTGCATTCAACAGCTATCTGCAGAAACTGGACGATGTCGCCAGACTGGAAATAAAAGGCATGTGGAACCAGGACAGCAACTCCACCCTCCATGTCTTTGGACGAACCTACGGAGGCGACCCGAAGATTTATTATTACCGCACTTTTGAGGAAAACAGAAGATGGACTCCCTGGGTAAAAGTGGATCTGGATATCAACAGCGATCACATTGTTCCCATCGTGTTCAACAACCGGATTTATTTATTCTGGGCCATATTCACTGAAAAATCGGATGATTTGGATACTGTTGACATCCCTCATGCAGGAGACAGTTACAGTGTTCAAAAGCCAACCAAATACTGGCAGATCCAGATGGCCTTCAGCGAATACCAAAACGGAAAATGGTCACCCAAGAAAGTATCCACCGATTACATCGACAAGGTTTACTTCAGCCCGACGGGAGACGCCAGCCATCCGGTATTTCCAGACAAACCGGACTTTGTGTTTATCCCTGTCGATTTACCTGACGTGGCGGCTCTGATGGTCACCATCGATTCGGCGCCCGGAACTTTCATGGAAACACTTATTGAAGAACTTCAGGGCAACGATTCGATACAAATCAATTGTTACATCTACAATTCAAGTTATAAATCCTACTCATTCCGCGGAACCTTTGAACTGGATCCATGCAGAGGCTATCCGGCCCTTGCTCCCAACAATTTCGTACAACCGCTGATCACTTTGTTCGATCGCAGCGGCTGGCAAAACATGCTCGACACGGAAAATGTTTATTATGATGTGCCGGGCAATGATGCATTGTCGGTAAACAATATCGCCATTCTTCAGAACACGCCCAATGTCTTCCGAAACCTGCTTCCCCTTCAGATGGGCTTTTTTGACAAACTTCTCTATGTCATTTACTACCTCATTAATCAGAACAGCGCCAAAAACAATGGGGCTTATGAATTCTCCAGCGAACGTGGCATTCCCGTTAGATTGGGTACGTTCATGCCTTATTTCTACCAGGATAAGGACAAAACCTTTTTTGTGTCTCCCGAACTGACCGATGACGGGGATTTTGAATTCTTTTATGCCGATCTGGAAGCACTCTACATCGCCATTCTTGAAAACAACACGACCCAGATCCAGGAGATTTTGGCCACCATACCCATCAACAGACATCTGCGGTGGTTGTCTCATTTTTACAATTTCTATCATCCCTTCACCTGCTTCTTTATGCGCCAGCTTTTCACCAGCGGTATTGAAGGATTTATGAGCCGGGAAACACAACTCAAGGGAGATCCGGCGTACGATACAGCTTCTGTATTTGATTTCAATCCTCCCTATGGTCCGGTTCCTTCTGAAGTGTATTCGGGCAAAGCCGTTACCTATCCGAACGGGGTCACTGATCCCTTCCCCGGCTACCCCAAAGAGGAGGTCGACTTCAACCTGATCAGCGGTTATGCTTTTTATAACTGGGAATTGTTTTTCCATGCTCCGCTGATGATTGCCGAACGCCTGAGCCAGAACCAGCAATTCGATGAAGCCACCCGCTGGTTCAACTTCATCTTCAACCCCACAGATGCCTCTTCCAATCCATCCCCCCAGAAATACTGGGTCACCAAACCCTTTTTCACCACAACCAATCTGGCTTATCAACAGCAACGTATCGAAAACATCATGCTCATGATTAGTTCGGATCCGGACCCGGGCGAAAAGAAAAACCTGGATGACGATGTGAAAGACTGGCGCAACAATCCTTTCGATCCGCACCGCATTGCCGAGTACAGAACTGTGGCCTATCAGAAAACGGTTGTCATGAAATACCTCGATCACCTGATTGCCTGGGGCGACAATCTTTTTACTCAGGATACCATGGAGTCGGTGAATCAGGCAACACAACTCTATCTTCTTGCCGGAGAGATTCTGGGCCCCAGGCCGGAAATTATTCCACCGGCATATACTACCCCGGTTGAGAATTTTTACCAGATAGAAAACAATCTCGATGCCTTTTCCAATGCCATGGTGGATATCGAAAACATTCTTCCCCTGCAGGAAATAAAAGGCTATGTGGGAGTCGATCCTTCCAACCCGAAATTGCCCCGTCTGGATACCCTGTATTTCTGCATCCCGAACAATCCCCAGCTTCTGGCGTATTGGGATACCGTGGCCGACAGGTTATTCAAAATCAGACACTGTCTGAATATAGAGGGCGTTTATGCGCCGCTCGCTTTATTTGCACCTCCGATCAACCCGGCCTTGCTCGTGAGAGCCACGGCAGCCGGCCTGGATATAGGAAGCATACTGAGCGACCTGAATATGCCCCTTCCGCTCTATCGGTTCACGCTGATGATCCAGAAAGCCCTGGATCTGTGCAACGAGGTCAAATCGCTGGGGGCTTCGTTGCTTACGGCACTCGAAAAAAAGGATGCCGAAGCCATGGCACTTCTTCAAAGCGGTCAGCAGATCAACTTGCTCAATGCCGTCAGGATTGTGAAAACAAAACAGGTCGACGATGCCAATACTTCGCTCAGTGCATTGAACAAGACAAAGGAATTGACTCAGCTGAAAATCAATTATTACAACAAACTGATCAGCGACGGGTTGAATACAGGAGAGACTACCGCTTTGGCCCTGAATGGCACGGCAACGGGCATAGGAGCGGCCATCGCAATCGGTTATGCCCTTTCGGGAGGATTGAAACTTATCCCGGCATTCACCATCGGGGCTGCCGGCTTTGGCGGTTCGCCCACGGCCAATGCAGAAATGGGTGGCAATACCTTCGGTAATTCGGCCGAGGATGCCGTAAAAACCATGGAATCCATTGCATCGGCATTGGAAAAAGGCGCAGCACTGGCCAATACCTTAGCCGGATACGACCGCCGCAAGGTGGAATGGCAGCAACAGCTCGATCTTGCAAACAAGGAAATGGAACAAATCACCCTTCAGATTTCCGGGGCTCAAATCAAAATTGATATCGCCAGCCAGGAAGTGTCGAACCAGGATCTCCAGATCGACAATGCCAATAAATCGGATGCCTTCCTGAAGAGCAAATTCACGAATCAGGATTTATACAATTATCTGATCAACCAGATCTCCACGGTCTATTTCCAGGGTTACCAACTGGCCTATGCCGTGGCCAAGAAAGCAGAACAATGTTTCCGTTATGAACTTGCCCTGAGCGATACTTCCTATATCAATTTCGGCTATTGGGACAGCCTGCAGAAGGGTTTATTAAGCGGCGAAACCCTGATGAGGGATATCCGTCAGCTTGAGATGGCCTATTGCGACCAGAACAAACGGGAATACGAACTGAGCAAAAATATTTCCCTGGCCCTGCTCGATCCGGTGGCCTTGCTCATGCTCAAAGAAAACGGACAATGCTGGATCAATCTTCCGGAAGAAATTTTCGACATGGATCATCCCGGCCATTACTTGCGCAGGATCAAATCCGTCAGCTTCTCCATACCGGCGGTTGCGGGACCTTACACGAATATCAGTTGCACCCTTTCTCTGACAAAAAATTCCATGCGTACCGATGGTAAGGCAACGGGAGCGGCAAGCTATCCCAGAAAGAAGAACTCGGCCAAACTTCCGGCAGATGACAACCGCTTCAGGGACAATGTGGCTGCTATTCAGTCGCTGGCCATCAGCAGTGCCCAAAATGACAGCGGTTTGTTCGAACTCAACTTCAGGGACGAACGATACCTTCCCTTCGAAGGCGCCGGAGCAATCAGCACCTGGCACATCCAACTTCCCACTGTTTTCAGACAATACGATTACTCGACCATTACCGATGTCATCATGCATTTAAAATACACGGCACGTGACGGAGGTGACACCCTGAAAAGCGATGCGGAGACAAGTCTGCAAACAAGTATCACACAAATCATGACTTCACCGGGTCATACCGGCTTGTACAGGATGTTCAGCGCAAGGCAGGATTACCCAACACAGTGGTACAATTTCCTGAATCCTGCCGTTGCCGGCACCGATCAGATGATGGAGCTTGATCTGACCAACCGTTTTCCGTATTTCACAAAAGGCAAGACACTAAAAATCAAGAAGGTGGAGCTGATTGCGGATTCTTCACTGGGGGCCATCAATAAGCTCTCGGTAATCAATCCTGCCGGCTCAAACGATGTGAATCTGACAGGAGACGGAGTCTTTGGCACTTTTCTTCATGGCTTGCAGGATTATGGAGCTGCAACCAAAGACCCCGGAAAATGGAGCCTTAAAAACAGCTCGGCCAATACTGTTCTGGGCCCGGATCAAATCAATGACCTGTTTTTTGTATTCTATTACGATATCAAATAGATAAAGAAAAAGAAGCTGCCTTTTAACGAGGCGGCTTCTTTTGAATCAGGTCCGAGAGGTAAACAGCGATGGCCTTCATTTTTCGATCTCGAAATTTCATCAGGGAAACCTCAGTTTGACAGCCAAACAAATTTCCTCCCGTTTCGGCCACAGAATCCCCCCTTTTGCCGATAAAGAAAAGAACAAACGGTACCACTGGTTAGTTTTGTGTCAAGTATTCTGAAAAAACAAGGACATTGGAAAACATGGACTGGTCTTGAGAATATACATGTTCATGGGCCAAATAACTGACATCAATCATATCAAATAAGAAGGGCACTATGACCAGGGTCATAAATGGTCCGGAAGTCCAGGCCTAGTTTTACACTCTGAAAAGATGTAGGTATATCTACTTAGGTACCCCGTCTTCCATTGCTTAAATAACAAATCATTTGGGTTTGTTGAATTGTTCGGGCCGTGTTAATTTAATGGTTCGGATTTGTTGGCTTTGATTAATTGGGAAGCTTAAACATTCCATATAAAAAAGGCCTGAATTGTTTACTCCGGTTCATTTCCGGCATTGCATTGTGTTTTTTTCATGTTACGGTTAAATTAAGTCAGAATTATTCATTCATTATGCTTCGAAAACATCTTAAAAAGACCTTTGTTCTTAGCATACATTTGACCCGGATTTGATTTTATCATCAGAAAAATTCCAGATAACCAAACGGATTCTAAACGTAATAATATACACATAAATAAAAACATTCTTATGAAAAACGAGAAAACTTCAGAAACACTCAATGAAAGCATTGAAAACTCTATGAAATGGTTCAAGGAGTCGACAGCGGCAATGACACATGCTTATGACAAGCAGATCGAATTCGCCAAGGATTTATACGGAAAGGCACTTGAAACTACATTTGAGTCGGGCATGGGTCCATTCGGAGATTCTCTGGGCATGACGAATGCAATTACAAAAACGCTTGAAAACTTTACGAAATTTTCAAACGCATACATGGAATCATTCCGGGATTTCGCCAGGCAGAACGGATCATCCGTTTTATCAAAACAAACAGCCGATTCCATTCTTTCCACCTACAACAAGCAGATGGAAACGATCAAGGAACTGACTGAAAAACAGTTTGATTACCTGAAAACGGAATTCAAGTCCATGCAGGAGGCAATCAGCCCATTGCTTGAAAAGAGCAAAGTGGATCTGGAGAGCCATTTTGATTCTTCGGCCAAGGCCATGAAATCAATCACTTCCCTTTATGAAAAGCGCATGCTTGAATCCACCGATTCAAACAAGGAAATGATGGCTGAAGTGAATGCCCAGATGAACACCTTGCTGGCAGCGAGCCAGAAAATATGGTCCGACCTTCTTCGCGCCACAACAGCGGAGGCAGAAAAAACGACAGCCGCTTCGAAAACAGCCGCTCATGAAACCGGGAAAACAGCCGTTCACGAAACCGGAAAAAAAGTGCACAGCTCTTCCAAAAGATAACAAAACATTTTTTTCATATCATTATCAACAATCCACAAAAAAATCAATACCATGAAAAGTACAGTAACCGAAAAAGCCGAAAAAATCAAAACCATCATCGGCGACACAGCTCTTAAATCCAAAGAAGCTGTACAGGAAATCATCAACATCAACAACAAAATTCTTCGCGAGGCGCTTGACTCGAACAAGAATATGGTTCAGGAAATCAGACAGCAGTTTCACATCGACGGCAAATCCACACCAAGCCTCGATAGTTTCAACAAAGTCTTCGGAAAAGCGGTCGAACTGTCAGAGGAAACCATTGATACCATCATCGAAGGCTATAACAAACAGATCCAAATGTATGTCGATTACAACACCAAACTGATTGACACCATGAAAGAGTCGTCTGCATTCTCAGCCAACAGCAAGGAAACAGAACGTTTCCTGAAACTTATCCAGGAGAATTTCGAAGCCTCTGTGAACACTATGAATGCCAACATGAAGGCAGTGATCGAGTCTTATAACAAACACACAAACCTGGCCCTGAATTTCAGACAGAAATTCGGTGATACTGTTACTGCTCAAATCGGTATGTACACAGACCTGCAGAGAAATGGCATGGATGCCATCAGCAACTGGGCATCTGAATGGTGGAAACACACCGACCATAAATAACCGACAAATACAGAAACAGGCCGGATCTTCCCGAAGGTCCGCAGTTCCGAAGTGTGTCTTCGGCTAGACTTTGGATCTTCGGAACAGACAATTCACTGAGGAACAATCCTGCCTTTAAGGGCGGATTGTTTATTTATAGGCATTGCCAATTCCAACTCTATCCCATCCAAACCAGATCCCTACGGGGCTCATGATATACCCATAAATGGAAAACAAAAGCGACATTGACATGCTCGAACTTGCACAGGAAGCCACAAAGGCGAGCCAGAAAATCGGGGCCGATTTCATAGCAAATCTTCCTGCGCAGATGAAAACATTCAATGAATTCACCGTGTCTTATCTGAACATGGCCAACAAAGTGTCGAGAAATCCGGATTCGATGGTCAAGGGTCAAAACACCTTTTTCAACTTTCTTCAGAACCAGGTTGAGCTATCCAAACGCATGTTTGAAAAACAGGCAAATCCGGAAAGTGAAATAACACCTGTGATCTCTCCTGCTCCCGGCGACAAACGGTTTAAAGCCCCGGAGTGGAATGAATCACCCTATTACTTCGATTATGTGAAGCAAAACTATTTGCTGGTGTCAAAGATGATGCTCGACATCGTGGACTCGCTGGACCTGGAAAAGAAATCCAAATCCAAACTGAATTTTCAGACGCAGCAATATCTTGACGCGCTTTCTCCTGCCAATTTTTTCATCACCAACCCCGAGGCCATTCGCATTGCAAAAGAAACAAACGGGAAAAGCCTGATAAAAGGGTACGAAAACCTTCTGGCAGACATCGCCAAAGGAAGCATCACCCAGTCGGATGAAAGCACCTTTGAAATCGGCCGCGATCTGGCTCATACAAAAGGATCTGTGGTCTATGAAAACGAACTGATTCAACTGATTCAATACGATCCGGTGACTGAAAAGGTATCCGAATTCCCCTTGCTCATCCTTCCTCCCTGGATCAATAAATTCTATATTCTGGATCTTCACAGCGACCGCTCTCTGGTGGAATACTGTGTAAAACAGGGTCAGACCGTATTTATGATTTCCTGGAAAAACCCGACAGCCGATATGGGTTATTTGTCCTTTGAAGATTACGTTGTCAAAGGAGCCCTCAAAGCCATCGAAGTATCCAAAGCCATCACCGGCGCGAAAAAAATTGACACCCTGGGCTATTGCCTTGGAGGAACCCTGCTTGGCATTACCTTGTCAATCATCGCTTCCGAACAACCCACATTCCTTGAAGCCGAACGCGAAAAGGATTCCATCAATTCGGCCACCTTCCTGGCAGCCATGCTTGATTTTTCGGATGTCGGCACAATGGGCTCCATCATCGATCAGGAACTGGTGGAAGATATCGAAGAAGAACTGAAAGACGGCGGTGTCATGAAGGGTGAAGATATGGCCAAAGCATTCAATGCAATCCGCGCCAATGAACTGGTGTGGCACTATGTGGCCAACAACTACCTCATGGGCAAAACACCCCCTCCTTTCTCGGTACTTTACTGGAGTTGCGACAATACCAATTTGCCTGCCCGCATGTATACCTATTACCTGCGAAACATGATCTTTGAAAATCAGCTTCGCATCAAAAATGCATTGAGGATATGCAATGTACCCATCGACCTGGGCCGCATCAAAGTACCGACTTATGTCATCGGAACCATCGATGATCATATTTCTCCCTGCCGTACGGCCTTTACAACCACAGAACTGCTCAGCGGCGAAATGGAATTTGTGCTGGGCGATTCGGGCCATATCATGGGTGCGATCAATGCGCCTTCAAAGAAACACAAATACAATTTCAAACACAGCGGTGTACTTGGTCAGGGTTTTGAACATTGGCAAAATACCTCCAAACAAGGAGAAGGCAGCTGGTGGCCCAACTGGAGCGCCTGGATTGCAAAGAAAACCAGCAAACAGGTGGCAGCCCCCAAAGCTCCCGGAAACAAAACCTACCCCATCATCGAACCGGCTCCGGGACGTTATGTAAAGGAAAAAACACAAGCCACTCCAATCTTAAATACACCCGAAAAAGTAAAGCATGTATGATAAAAAATAACAAGGTAGCTCTCATTACAGGAGGAACAGGTGGAATAGGAACCGCAATCTGCGAACGGTTGTACAAAGACGGCTTCACCCTGGTTGCCAATTACAAGGATTTCGACAAAGCAATGAAATGGAGGGAGGAAGCCAAAAAATGGCGTGAGAACCAGTTGCAGATGGGCATTGATGTTAAAATTGTGGAAGGCGATATCGCGGATTACAAATCCAGCGAACGCATGATGAAGGAAATTCAGGATGAAATAGGCACCGTACAGGTGCTGGTTAACAATGCCGGAATCACCCGCGACACCCCTCTTCACAAGATGACTCCCGAACAATGGTTTGAGGTGATCAACACCAATTTAAACAGCGTGTTCATTTGTTCAAGACTGGTGATTGAAGGTATGATTGAAAAAAAATGGGGCCGAATCATCAGCATCTCCTCTGTCAATGGACAAAAAGGACAATTTGGTCAGACGAACTATGCAACGGCCAAAGCGGGCATGTATGGTTTCACCAAATCCCTTGCACTGGAAACAGCCAAAAAAGGAGTGACGATCAATACCATTTCTCCGGGTTATGTCGGAACATCCATGGTCATGGCTATCCGTGAAGATATCCGGAACAAAATTATAGAACAGATACCCATGGGAAGGCTTGGCGATCCAAAAGAAATCGCTTCTGCCGTCTCTTACCTGGCATCCGAAGAAGCTTCCTACATTACAGGATCTGACATTTCGGTCAACGGAGGCTTGTATATGTCTCGTTAATATCAGATAAAAAGAACTGATCCTGGCTGATCCCTTGTTGGTTGTGGCATTCCCGCCACAACCAATGATTTTTCCGGACGGTAAAGCAATTCTTGAACATCCATGTATTTCAAAACAACAGATAACCAGGATTTGTATTACGAGATTCGCGGCAACACAAAATCTGCGAAATCCCTGCTTTTCCTGAATGGAGTTGTACAGAATACGGCCGCCTGGAACCTGATTACCCCGTCCTTTGAAAACGATTACCGGATTATTCTCTGTGATTTTATCTTCCAGGGGCAATCCGGAAAGAAAGGAGAATACAGAGATTTTGACCAGCATGCCGAGGACATATTCGGATTGATTACCTTTTTGAAGATTCCCAAAATAACACTCATCGGCATTTCCTACGGCAGCCTTGTCGCGCAGAATTTCGCGGTGAACTATCCCGAAAGACTGGATAAACTCGTCTTGCTTTCTTCCTTTGCCAATAAAACCCCTTATTTCGAAGCCATGAATCTGGGGTGGCAACGCGCACTGCAAACAGGTGGCTTTTCGCTTTTCCTGGATGTGATGCTGCCCAATGTACTCAGCGAAGAGTATTTCGACCACCCCCTGCTTCCCATCCATGCACTGAAAATGGCCCGCGAATCGATGGGACTGGAAGCATCATCCATTGAAAAGCTCATGCGCGCCACCCAGGAACGCGGAGATTACCGGCCTTATTTAAAGATTGTTAAAAGTCCTACCCTGATCATTCACGGAGAAAAAGATTCGCTGGTTACCGTGGCCATGGGAAAAGCACTGGCCGGTTCCATTGCCAACAGCCGGTTTGAGATTATTCAAAAAGCGGGACATACGTTGAACCTGGAAGCTGTTGAACAGAGTGTGGCTTTGATCAAGCGGTTTCTTTAAACACGCATTCAATGGAAAAAATGCTGTTGTTTTGCTTAAAAAAATTTGTTTCTACAAATTAAATCATTCACACAGGTTTCAGCACGCTCTAAAAAACAAAAACAGAGCGAAGAAAAGACACCTTATCGTTCTCTTTCTCCGCTCTGTTTCTCTTTTAAGCCCGGTACTCTTTCCTGTTCTAACTCTTCACCGAAACGGAAGTCACCAAAGTGCTTCCATGTTTGCTCTCTGTCTTTACCTGGCCAAAACCGGGGCAATACCATTCGGTGACATCAAAACTGATGGGAATACCGATGTTCATGACCGTAACTTTTGTTTTTGTATTGAAGGTAATCTTGAAACAATCCCAGGTACCGGCCGGTGAGGTAACACTTTCTTTACCTACCACTTTGCGTTTGGTGATATTCACTTCAACGGTTTGCTCCATGCCATTGTTCACCATATTCAGAACCATGTTGGCATCTTTCAGATCGTCTCCCACTTTCATTGCTGAAGGGTATTCAATATAGATTTTATCGCCTGTAACGGTTGATTTTTCATATTGTTTCTGCTGGGCATCGCTCAGGTTCATGTTCATCTTCATGTCCAGCATCATCACTCCATCCTTGCATTCAATGCTTTCTATGGCTTTGGCGGTAGATTTTCCGTTTTTGTTAAACATCTCGGAAGTAAGTTCTGAACTGGCTCCTGAACCGGTATTGGAAACACTGTTTACCGTATAAACATGCTTGCCGTTATCTTCGCCTTTTTTGCTGTAGGTAGTCACTTCAACGACATTTTTCGCTTTCAGAAAATAATAGCCCGAACAATCCTGTGCATGGCCTAAAAAAGAATGGAAGAGAAAAGAAACAACAATCAATTTTTTCATAAAGTATCTTTTAAATCAGGTTTTAAATAATTATCCGCAATTTCACCAAATTATCCAATCCGTGCCTTCCAAACCATTTAAATATTTAGTATCAATCTATCTGGTTTTGAAGCATTCGCCGGGATTTTTCAAAGGTTCAGTCTGAATCATTTCATGAAAATGCACAGAAGCAGTATTTGACAAGGGGAACAAATGAAGATGGCTAAGAAATCAGTGAAGACTCAAAAAAGCAAAGAAACGCGAAGGACGTCCACTGTGCCGCCTGATAAAAACAGGCCCGGAAACTGGTATGTCTACCTAGTGGAATGCGCAGACGGCACCATTTATACAGGTATTTCAAACAATGTGGAAGCCCGCATCGGTGCGCACAATTCGGGCAAAGGTGCCAAATACACCAAAAGCAGGAGACCGGTGATCCTGAAAGCCAGCTGGTCTTATGTCAACAAATCGGAAGCCACAAAGGCCGAATATGCCTTCAAGCAATTGTCGAGGATTCAGAAAATGCGGTTAATCACTGAATTTGAAGAAAGGTCATTTTAAGCAATGGGAATGTATTGAAGAGTGATTGAGACTTAGGCGATTCAACAATCCTTAGAAACCGTGGCTGATAATTTTTCCATCCGCCAGCTCGATGGTGCGGTCAGAGGCCTTGGCAAAATCCAGATCGTGTGTAACGGCAATGATGGTCTGACCGAAATCGTGTGAAATCTGTTTGAATATATCAAAGACAATCTGTGTGTTCTTCGTATCCAGATTTCCGGTGGGTTCATCACACATGATGATTTTGGGGTTATTGATCAGGGCCCTGGCAATGGCGATACGCTGCTGTTGCCCGCCCGAAAGCTTGGAGGCCGGTTTCAAGGCCTGTTCTTTGAGATCCAGCATTTCCATGCGTTTATACGCCTCGTGTTCAATTTCCTCTCTCGACATCTTACCCAGTTTCAGGGCCGGAATCATGATGTTTTTCAGACAGCTGAATTCGGGAAGGAGATAATGAAACTGAAAAACAAAGCCGATGTTCTCGCCCCGGATGGCCGCCAGCTTATCCGTACTCAGGCCGGTTACTTTCTTCTCTTCTATAAACAATTCTCCTTCGTACGTGGTGTCCATGGTAGAAAGGATATAAAGCAAAGTGGACTTCCCGCTTCCCGATTTTCCGACAAGCGAAAGAAACTCTCCCTGATAGGCCTCGAATGAAATATTATCGAGGGCCTTGAATTTGACAGGGTCGTAAAAATACTTTCCGACACCTTTTGTACTGAGTATGACTTTCCGATCCATCATTTTCTGAAAATTGCGACAGGGTCTACTTTGGCGGCTTTGCGTGCCGGGATGTATCCTGCCAAAAAGGTTACCAGCATCCCCACTCCGGCTCCCGTCATTGAAACAGGCAACTCAAACTGAATGGGAAAATACCCAATGTCTGCACCGATATAAATCCGGCTCAAAAGATTCACAATCAAAGCCGCCAGTAAAAAACCCATGATCGTACCCATAATGCCCATCACCATGGCTTCCATGACAAAAATGCGGACAACATCCCTGCCCAGGAAACCCGTGGCTTTCAGAATGGCAATATCGTTCAGTTTTTGAGAAATTGTCATGTTCAGGATATTGTAAATACCAAATGCCGCTACCAGCAAAATTGCCCAGGAAACAACCAGAAAAAGAACCTGTCTGATCTTTTTGCCGGCCACAAAAAGTTCGTTGGCCGCTTTCCAGTCCTCGGTGGTATACCCCGTTAGCTTGCCCAGGGTCAAAGCGTATTCGGGTGCCAGTTCCGGATTACGGATATTGACAAAGATATCGGTCACATAATTGGGCCCTTGTGCCAAAAGCTGTTGTGCCGCGGCCAGGTTCATGTACGATTTGCTTTTATCGGTAACGATATTGCTGCTTTTAAAAAACCCCACCACCTTCATCAGTTTGATTACACCGATGGATGAAATAACACTCACATTGTCATTCCTCTTTATATTCAGCTTGTCGGCAATCCCCACCCCGAGAATGATTCCGTTGGGAGTGCTCAACAAGGTTTTGAAATCGCCATCGACCATGGTTGACTGAATATCGAACATCGCGTTGGCTTCCACAACATTTATTCCCCAGGCCGTTCCGTTCATCTGCGATTTCCCGTTGTTGTAAAACAAATTGGCAATGACCATCGGTGCCGCAGCAGTCACTTCCGGCTGTCTTTTGATGTCTGTCAACAGTTTGATGGGATTGATCAGATTCTTTGAAATATTGGAAATCTTGGGGTTCACAATAACCACCGGATTGTGTTTCCCAATGGTATCCTTCGAAAGGGGTTTGCTTATTTCATCTTCCTTGTAAACCCTGACATGCGGCGTTGTCTTGAAAATGGCATTGTCCGAATAGCGGTTGGTGCCGATAATCAATGTATTCAGGCAGATATAGATAGCAATACCGATTGTAACACCGAATGAGGCAACGATCGTTTGCTTCTTCCGGGTAAGGATATGCGTAACTGCTATTTCAGTATTTACACTTTTCATTGCCTGATGTTTGATGCCTGCCCCTTGTGGTTTCTCTGCCTTTTATCAGCCATTTTAAGGTCTGCTTCCCGGTTAGGGATGATCCAGGGTAATGATTGAATTTTCATCCAGCCCGCTTAAAATCTCAACCCATTCCGTCGAGATAAAGCCTGTTTCAACAGTGATCAGACCTTTGCCTTTTACATTCACCTTATTGCCATAGCCCAGGTAATTTTTAGGGATGACCAGCACATTGTTCTTGTCGCGGATAACAATATTGCCCTGAAGCTGTGTGCCCGATATTTTAAAATCCAGCGGGTCGGTAAATTTCACTTTGCAATAAAAGGATTGGGTCTGGTCATCAAAAGCCGGATAAATTTCGGTGACTTTTCCGTTGTAATTCTTTTCCATGTTCGTATTGAGCTGGATGATCACCTTTTGGCCAACACTGATTTTAGAGATATTGGATTCGTCTATGCTCAGCTTGACATATAAATTTTCAGGATCGCCCACAACCGCAATCACATCTCCTTTGCGTACATAATCACCCAGTTCCTTCAGTTTCTTATACACCTTCCCCCCGACCACCGTTCTGATTTCATTTTGATTTTTAAGCACGCCGTTTACATCGGTCTGCGCTTTCTGGAGAATAAGTTGCTGCTCGGCCTGCAGTTTCATGGCCCGGTAATTTTCCTGCTGCACCTGCAGGGCTGCTTTGGAGTTGTCAAGGGCAAGGCCGGCGTTTTCGTATTCCAGCTTCGACACACTTTTCGATTCATACAGCTTTTTGTATCGCTGAGCCTGAAGTTCATCCTCGGCCATTTTTTTCTGGGCCAGAACAAGATTTGCTTCTGCCTGTTTGAGAGAGGGGGCATCGGGCGCGGCGTTGATGTGTGCAATATCCAGCAATTCGCCGGCACTTGAAGCATTGATGGCGTTCTGTTTGTTTTCGATGACAGCCATCACCTTTCCTGCCTTGAACGTATCGCCTTCGATAAAATTCAGATGGATCAGATAGCCGTCGTTCTGGGCAGTGAGGTTGTAATTATCTTCAGGAACAAGCACTCCCGAAGCAAAGACCGTTTCGGTGATGTTCTTGCGCGTTGGTTTTGTCTCGCTCGATTTCTTGGAACAGGAACTGAACAGAAAAAACAAGGTGGCAAGGGCCGTCAGCTGTATGGAAGTCTTCATTTGATCTGGTTATTGATATCGATTTTCGATTTGGTAAAAAGCAAATTCGCCAGGGCGCTGCTGTAATTTAACCGGTTGATGAGCATGTCGCTGAACGAAACGAGCAGTTTATCAAAGGGAAGGATGCTTTGTCCGTATTGTTCATTGGCCATTTTGTAATTTTCTTCTTTGAGCTGATAGACTTGTTTGGCTGAATTGAATTGAGAGACTGCTTTCTCAAAATCAAGTTGCAGCTGGGTATTGGCAACATCGTTTTGCAGTTTGCTGTGTTCGAGATTCAATTGGGCTATCCGGTAATTCACCTTCGAATTGCTGGCTTGGACAAGCTGCGTGACATCCGGCAAAGGCAAGGTGATTCTGGCACCGAAATAAGTTGAATTCAGCCATTTGTTATTCGGGGCATCGTCAAAAAAACGGCTATTGCTATTCTGGTAATACCCGTGCGAATAAATAAGCGATATCACCGGCAAATTGGCCAGACGGTTGCTTCTCCAATCGGCTTTGGCAATCTCGGTCTGCAAAACGGCAGATTTAAACTGAAGCTGCGAATTGGCCTGTATGGAGGCATTCAGCGAAATCTGGTAATTCATCTGACCTGTCAGCAACAAGGCAAGGGATTGAGGGATGTCGCAAAGTATTTTCAGGCTGTTGTACTGCTGTTCCAGATTCAATGTGAGTTGCTTTTGTTTATCGGCCAATGTCACTTTATTGACACTGGCATCGTTCACATCCTGGCGGCGGACAAGTCCTTGTGCATATTTGTCGTTGACAATCATCAGAAGGGTATCGGTGGCAGAGAGGTTGTCGCCGGTTATTTTTATCTGTTCCTGCAGAGAGAGGATGTTGTAATAACAGGCCGCAATGGATTCGAACAAGGTTTTTTTATTGAGCAGATTCAGTTCATCGGTCAGATCCTGGTTGAGAGAAGCACTTTTGACCCGAGACCAGGCCCCTGCATTGATGATGTCAATCTGAGGGGTATAGGTCAGGTTTCCGACATACTCCTGTCCAAGGGTAATTTCCCTGAAGGTTCCGGGCTTCCCGCCAAGCAGTTCTGCGGGAATGAAACTGACTGGCAATTGTGTATTGTTGGTCAGGTTGAATACCAGCGGGCTTTTGATATTGATGACATTCACCAAGGCAGCCAGTTTTTCGTATCTGGCCAGAATCGTCTGCTGCTCGCCGGTTTTAGTGACCGAGCTGCTTTTTTCTGCATAAGCATACAAAGAATCCAGGTTGCTGAACTGAAGTTCTTTCTGGGCATTTGCCTGAAGCGACAAACCAAAAGTCAGCACAAATAAAACGACAATGCGGTTCATAGATTTAAAACTTGATAAAAAGGATAGGCAAAGATGTGCAAAGAATGAATCGTGTGATGAAAATAAAAGCCGAAACGGACAATAAAAGGGTTGAAGTATGCATTCATGCTCAGAGTAATGAGAGCCAGCTCAGGAAATCGGCTGTTTTTTCCTTGCTGATGGTGATGGTTTCTTTGAATGGAATGTGCAGAATGAGAGACAGCTTTCTGGAAAAATGCTGGGAAGCTTCCCTGACCGATGTTCTGTTGACCAGGTATTGCCTATTTGCCCTGTAAAATCCCGAACCGGCCACCTTTTCCAGCTCCTCCAGAGTTTTGTTCACTGTGTATATCTTCTGGTCGGAAGTGATGAGATGCGTCACTTCGTTTTCAATATAAAACAGGGCAATGTCGCTCATCCTCACCGGCAGAATCTTGTCTTTGTGATAGATCAGCAGGGAGCCATGGCCAGGGCTTTTACGGCTTTCAAACAAGGGAAGAAGCGCTTTGTAGGATCCTTCGTTTGCCGAGAATGTTTCTTTGAGTGTTTTGTATTTTTCAATGGCAGCAGCAATGGTTGAATTTGTGAATGGTTTTAAGATGTATTCAATTCCGTTTGCTTTGAAAGCATGGAGCGCAAATTCATCAAAAGCCGTGCAAAAGATGACCGGCATGCGCTGCGTGATGGATTTGAAAATCTCGAAACTGGTTCCATCCCCCAGCTGGATATCACTGAAAACAAGGTCAGGAACCGAATGCAGTCGAAACCAGGCAATGGCCTCCTTTACAGAACCGATCACGGCAACGATACGCGCTTCCGGACAGACCTCCAAAATGGTATCTCTCAGATCATCGGCTGTGAGCTTTTCATCTTCAATGATGACTATTTGCATGCTTCAAGACTTTAATGGAGACAGAAAAATCAGTATCGCCGGCTTCGATGAACGGTTCCACTCCGGCAAGCAGGCGGTATCGCTCGCTGAGGTTGGCCAGCCCAAAACCAATGGACGGTTCTGTGGTTTGTTTTTTTTGCAAGTTGTTGCTTACCCAAAGTTGCCCGTCACAATAACGGATACGGATATGCAGAGGAGCTTCTCTGGTGAAGGTATTGTGCTTGATTGCATTCTCTATGAGCACCTGCAGGGAGAAAACAGGAACACAAAAATCAGGGCCGAGATTGGCAGGAATATCCACTTCATGCAGCAAGGCTTCTCCGAACCGCATCTTCTGCATATCCAGATAACCGGCACACAATTTCAGTTCTTCCGAAAGCGAAACAAGATCCACCTGACCCAGGGAAATGGAAACCCTTAGGTAATCCGCAAGTTTGACCAGGTATTCTTCGGCATCGGCCTTGTTTATTTTGATCAGCGCCTTGAGGGTATTCAATGCGTTAAATAGGAAATGCGGATGGATCTGTTGTTTCAGTTGCTGGTTCAGGGCCTCGATGTTCTTGATTTTCAGCTGGGCATTTTCCATCTCCACCACAGCTTTGTTTTCGCGTATCAGCACCAGATCCTGAAGAATCAGAATAATGGTATTTGTCGAAAAAACGATGGATATGCGCATGACATAGGTAAAGTAAATGGTATAATCGGGCGCATCTATTTTCAGAAAAGCTTTTTCATCCACAAATTGCAGGGCGATGCCTCTGACACACAAAACAAAAGAGGAGATCAGGGTATAACTTAGGAAATACCGGAATGACCGGGAAACAGGACGGCGGCCGGGTTTACTCAGGAAGGATGTAATTCCAATATTCAGCGACCAGAAAGTGAAGATCACCGCAGAGCCAATGGACAAGGCAAAAGCAAGAAGGATCAAATCGAATCCCTTCAGAATAAAATAAGGCACGATGGATACTGCACCAATAACAAGCACGGCTATGACCGGGGAAGTGTAAAGGGCGAGACGGAAGAGCTTCTTAATCGGTATTGCCGGATCCATACCCTGCAAATCTAGCTTTTTGATCCTTTGGGACAGGCAACCTTTCCACAAAACGGACATTATTCCGTCCTGAACGGCCAGCAAGAGGGTTGAAACGGGTTCATGCTAAACAGGTTTCCCTGCCTCCGGACAAACCACACCTCTGCAAATCAAATTTCTATTTCTTCCCGATAAACTGATCAGGTGTCATTTTAAAAGTGTTCTTGCAGTCAATCTTGTCGAAATAATAGGTTGCTCCGTTGTATTTGTAAATGTATCCCTCTGAGGTATTCACGCTCATCTTGCAAACCGGACAAATGGCCGCTGCCGGTTGTGAAGTTTCTCTCACTTTCGCCGTTTTGCAGGAACTTATTGAGGCAAACACCAGAACGATTATCAGGAATTTGGAGGAAATCTTTTTCATTGTCTTTTTTGTGCAAGTAACAACACAAAACCCGGGGAAGGTATGATAAGCATCAGAACAGTCCATGATCCTTCTTGGAATCAGTACAATATCCTGTATTTGATGGTATTGGGTATGTCTTTCAGCTTCTGTTCAAGAACTTTATCATGCATTTTGTCGATGTCGGTAATGACATAGCCCGTGTTGTCGTTTGTTTTCAGATACTGACCCAGTATATTGTTATCGGATTGACTGAGTATGGTATTGATCTGGGCCAGGATGCCTTTTACATTTTCATGAATGTGCATGATCCGGTGGGCATTTTTCAATTCCGGAAGTTGAATTTCGGGAAGATTCACACTGCCGTAAGTGGAGCCGGTATTGATGTACTGAATGATTTTTCCGGAAACGTAATTCCCGATATCCAGTTGCGCTTCTTCCGTACTTCCGCCGATGTGGGGCGTTAAAATCACGTTTGGAAGCTGGCGCAGGGCAGACACAAACGGTTCTTCGTTGGTTTTGGGTTCATTCGGAAACACATCGACTGCAGCGCCCTTCACTTTCCCCTTCCTGAGGTTGGCAATGAGCGAAGACAGATCGACCACATGACCGCGGGAAAGATTCAGAAAAACAACCCCTTCCTTCATGTTATCAAACGCCTCGGAATCAATCAGGGTGGCATTGCTGCTCCGCCCATCCACGTGCATGGTCACGACATCCGCTACCGCCAGCAGCTCTTTCAACGTGGCGCATTTCCGCGCATTGCCGAGTGCGAGCTTATCCACCACATCATAAAAATAGACCTTCATCCCGATGGCTTCAGCGATGACCGATAATTGGGTACCGATGCTTCCGTAACCGACGATACCAAGCGATTTTCCGCGAATTTCAACACTTCGGTTAGACGACTTGTCCCATACCCCTGCATGCATCTTTGTACTCATCTCATAGGTGTTCCGGGTCAGCATGATCATATCGCCCAGCGCCAGCTCAACAACCGACCGGGTATTGCTGTAGGGGGCATTGAAAACAGCTACGCCTTTGTTTGAACAGGCTTCCAAATCGATATGATTCGTACCGATGCAGAATGCACCGAT
>PLXK01000022.1 GCA_003151415.1 Bacteroidota bacterium | reverse complement strand
TGTTATCGATCGACCAGCTGGATGGTTTGAATTCTTTCTTGAGATCCTTCATTTGAATATGCGTTACCGCTCCCGAGGAGTGGATAATTAGTAATTCTTAGTTCGCTTCTAAATGTTCAACAGTTTGCAATTCGCAATTGGCAGCTTGCAAAAAAAACAGTTTAATGATTTTATTTCTTTTGCCAAAGCAAATTATTCATTTGTCATTTGCTATTTTAATTTCCAATTGCACATTGCCGGTTTCTCTTTCATCGCCAACTGCAAATTGCACATTGCGAATTTTTTTCTTTGCCAACTGCCAACTGCCAGCTGCCAACTCCTCGTGTAGCAAGGAGACCTAAAACTTAACTTCTTCTCCTTCATTGAGCTCCTGGAATCCTTTCAGGATAACTTTGTCGCCTTCCTTGAGCCCTTCCGTAATTTCAACATTTCCGTTGTAGGAGTGCCCGGTTTTTACTTTCACCTTTTTCGCCTTGTTGTTTTCGGCAATCACGACAAAGTCGCCTTCTTCGGCATGCTGGATGGTGTTGACCGGAACAACAATCGCTTTGGGATTGACATAATCCACAATCTTTAATATGGCAATCATGTTGGGGTGGTAATCTTTGTTGCGATCCAGGTTCACCTGAACGGTGAAGGTGCGGTTGAGCTGATTGATGACCTTGGCAGCGAAGTCAATCTTTCCGGTGATGGAGTCACCCATGTCCGGAAAAACGATGTCAACGGGATCTCCCCGTTTGATTTTACCGGCGAAGGCTTCAGACACTTCTCCTTTCACTTTGAGGTTGTCGAAATTCACAACGCGAATCGCCTGCATTCCGGGAGCGGCCATTTGCCCCAGACGGATATCCACTGCATCAACGGTTCCATTGATAGGTGATTTGAGCCGGGAGAGCTCAAGCTGGGTCTGAAGGGAGGCCATTTTCTTTTCAACGCTCTCCTTCTGATTCTTGGCCTGCAGGTATTGGACTTCTGTTCCTATCTTCTGATCCCACAGGTTTTTTTGTTTCTCGTACATGGTGTTTGCCAACTCCTGCGCATTCTGAAGTTCGGCTATTCCCTGAATGATGACTTTATTGTCAATTTCGGCCAGCAATTGACCTTGGGTCACTTCATCGCCCACTTTCACGAGAATCCGTGTAACGGATCCGGGCATTTGCGGGCTAAGGGAAATGTTATCGTCGGCGTCGATCCTTCCCTGAATTTCGACGTAATTGCGGAAAATGCCTGGTTTGACAGGAGCCACAGACACCATCTGAATTTTTGTTTTCATAATGGTGTCGCTCATGGAAAGTGCAGTTTCGATGGCTGCAATTTTTGTATTGAGTTCTTCACGTTGTTTCTTCAGCGCGGCAAGCTCCGTTTTGGGGTCAGTCGCGGATGAATGGCAGGAAAGTAAGAACCCCATGGCCAATACAGGAATAAGAAAATGCTTTGTTCTCATAGACAGATAAATTAATTCATTATTGTTTAATCAGCGAACCGCTGGCCTTGTCAAAATCAACTTTTGCATTGAGTGCATCGTACAATGCACTGGAGTAATTGGTTTGAGCTTCCTTCAGGGCTGTTTCGGCATTCATCACTTCCAGATTGGAGCCTACACCCGCATCGTATTTTTTTGTGGACACATCATAAATTTCGGTGGCCAGATCCATGTTTTTCTTTTGAATTTCAAGAGTGTTGGAGGCATTGATGAGCATTGTTTTGGAGTTTTCGAATTCAAGATCCAGTCCCAAAGAAAGTGACTTCATGTCATTCTCGGTTTTCATGATGTTCAGTTTGTTTTGCTGAACACGAAAATGTTTCTGACCTCCGTCGAAAATCGGAAGCGTTAATTTCAAACCGATCAGAGAGGTGGGGTACCATTTGTTGCCTGCGTCAAGGATATCGAATTTGGTACGGTAGGCCGACTCCTGTGCGCTTCCATAGGCAAAGATGCTCGGAAGGTAACCCACCCGGTTCTTTTTCAGTTCGAGTTGATTGAGGTTTTGCTGGGTCTGAAGCATCGAATATTCAATCCGTTTGGAGGGGTCAAACTTATCTGTGGACAGAGCATCCGATGAAAACCTGATGTCCGCCAGTTTATCGGTCAGTTTCAATCCGTTTTTCAGATCCATGCCCATTTGATATTTCAGCATATTGTAGGCAAGCACCGCAAAGCGTCTGGTCTTGTCCTGCTCGGTCATCAGATTGTTGTAGGTCACCGTGATGCGGTCCAGATCGATTTTTTCAACAAAACCGCCTTCCAGAAGGGCCTTGGTGTCTTTTTGCAGTTTATTGAGCCGGAGAATATTGGCGTCGAGCAATTGGAGGCGGTCTTCGGTAATGAGTACATTGTAATAGGCTTTTGTCACTGCCGAGACCACTTCAATACGGGTTCTGATGGCTGATTTGTGGGCTATTTCCTGAAAGCTCTTCATGGCTTTCACCGCCAGGAAGAAGGTGCCGTCGAATACAAGCTGCGTTGCATTGACCGAAGCCGTTGCATTGTACTGCGTGCCAAACTGAACCCCGATATAGGTGCCGGCAGGTCCTCCGAAAAATTGCACCGGAATAAGCGAGGTGGGGATGTCTAAAAAATCGGAAACGTCGAAACTGCTGGTGATCTGCGGAAGGCCCATGCCCAGAATTTCCTTGCGCCTGGCTTCGGCAATCTGCTGATCGAGTTCTGCATTTTGGATGCTGAACTGGTTCTTCATGGCGTAGTCAAGGGCCTGAGGCAGTGACAAGCTGAAAGAGCTGCTGTCTTTACTTTGAGAATGGGCTGCGGTGATCAGAAAACTGCAGAGGAAGAACAAACCTATTTTTTTCATGCTAGACGGATAATATTTTACCTTGTTTTCCTTCCGGAAAGCCGGATGTTTCTTTCAGTTGTTTGTGTTTGTCAATCAGCTTGTGGCCTTTCAGTGTGCAGATGCCATGCAGGAAATGATCAATCAGGGCAAGCTGAACATCCAGAATTTTGAATTTATCCGTTGGAAATAGAGTCTGGTTAAAGCCCATTTCCACTTCTTCCACCCGGAGTTTGGCCAGAATGCGCGGATTGATTTCGGGCCTGACGATGCCATCGCTGATGCCTTTTATCAGAGCATCTTCCATGGCCTGCTGGATACAGTTTTCCTTGAATGTTTTAAACAGATCCCAGGACTTGGGGTGGTATTTCTGCAAATCATAAAATACGTTCGGATTGATCTGGTCCAGTGTTGCGGCCAGGTGATTCATGAGCTGGAAAAGTTCCTCAATGATATGGCTCGATGAACTGGACAACTTGCAGATCTTGTCCTTGTCTTCATTCAATTTGAATTCAATCAGTGTATGGACCACTTCATCCTTATCGGCAAAACTCTGGTAAATGGTTTTTTTGGAAATGCCCAGATGCCTGGCAATGTCATCCATCGTCACGCTCCTTATTCCGTAACGGAAAAAGAGTTCTTCGGCTCCTTTTAATATGCGCTCTTTTGGATCCATGATTTGTTGTGGGCGACAAAACTACGGAAACTATTTACATCTCCAAAGTTTCCTGATTATTGTCTGCACCCGGTCTACAAACGAGTTGACGAATGAGAAAGACGGATATTTTATTTTGCCGAAACATTTCTGTTTCCGTGCCATTCTGATCTGCTTTTTTTGAAAATAACAGACCGGGATAAATTCGTATATAATGAACAATCAGGTGATTGCGGTGGCTTGGTTGCCCTGTTTGAGCCAAATTGCTTCTGTAAAAAAGAGATGTGCCTGTATCCATCATTTTCGCCCGGATTTTGCCATCTGCAGCTCAGATCAGGCGGTCTGTTCAATCAAAGCCCCG
>PLXK01000151.1 GCA_003151415.1 Bacteroidota bacterium | reverse complement strand
CCATCAGGGCAAACCACCGGGTAGTTGAAGTTCCTGCTTCCAACCTGAAGAAAGAGATCACCAAGATCTTATTTGACAAAGGGTATATTCTCAATTACAAATTTGAGACTGCGAGTGTTCAGGGAACAATCAAAATCGCATTGAAGTACCATCCTGTTACCAAACAGCCTGCCATCAGAGGTCTTGACAGAATCAGCCGTCCGGGTTTGAGAAAATACACCGGTTCTGACAACCTGCCACGCGTCCTGAACGGATTGGGTATTGCCATTCTTTCCACTTCCAAAGGCATCATGACCGATAAGGAAGCCAAGAAAGAGAATGTGGGTGGAGAAGTTTTATGCTTTGTATACTAAACCAGGGAGGAAAAAAACATGTCACGAATAGGAAAATTACCGATCACACTACCGAAAGGAGTTGACGTTTCTGTTGCCAAATCAACGGTAACAGTAAAAGGGGCCAAAGGCACCCTCACCCAGGTTCTCGATTCAGCCATCAGCGTTGAAGTAAAGGATGGAGTTGTTACCCTGGCCAGACCAACGGAACAAAAAAGACATAAAGCCCTGCATGGACTCTACCGTTCGCTGATCAGCAATATGGTGAAAGGCGTTTCTACAGGCTACCGGACCGAACAGGAACTCGTCGGTGTGGGTTACAGGGCTGTGGTAAAAGGACAAATCCTTGAACTTACGCTGGGTTACTCGCACAATATTGTTTTTGAACTTCCCAAAGAGATCAAACTGGCCACCACAGCTGAAAAGGGTAAGAACCCTACAATCATCCTGGAGTGTTCGGATAAACAACTCATCGGAATGGTTGCCGCGAAAATCCGCAGCATGCGTAAACCTGAGCCATACAAAGGAAAAGGTATCAAGTTTGTCAATGAAGTGCTGAGAAGAAAAGCAGGTAAATCAGCCGGGAAATAATTAAAAAGAAGAGCTGAACACATTATAAAATAAAATCAAATGGCAGTTACAAAGGAATCAAGAAGAGCGAAAATCAAGAAACGGATCAGAGGCGTTGTGAATGGCACAGCGAAGGCTCCACGTTTGTCGGTATTCAGAAGTAATTCGGATATCTATGCTCAGATCATCGACGACGTTGCAGGAAAGACACTTGTTTCCGCATCATCCAAAATCAAGGAGATCGCTTCTCATAAAGGAAACAAGGTTGAACAGGCAAAACTCGTGGGTAAAGCAGTTGGCGAAAAGGCCATCCAGGCAGGTATCCAGGCCGTTTGTTTCGACAGAAACGGCTATCTCTATCACGGTCGTGTCAAATCACTGGCTGACGGAGCAAGAGAAGCAGGCCTTAAATTTTAATTGAACCATCATTAGTACAAAGAAAATGGCAAACGTAAACGTAAAAAGAGTTAAGTCAAGCGATATCGAACTGAAAGACAAGCTGGTTTCTATCCAGCGTGTGACTAAGGTTACAAAAGGCGGTCGTGCATTCACATTTTCTGCAATCGTAGTGGTTGGAAATGAAAAAGGTGTTGTCGGATATGGTCTTGGTAAAGCGAAAGAAGTTTCTGACGCCATCGCCAAAGCAATTGACGATGCAAAGAAAAACCTCATGAAGGTTAGTCTGGTGAAAGGAACCGTTCCGCACGATCAGTATGGTAAATTCGGAGGTTCACTTGTTCTTCTCAAACCGGCTGCTCACGGTACTGGTGTTATTGCCGGTGGTGCCATGCGCGCGGTGCTCGAAAGTGTTGGTGTGACAGACGTACTTGCCAAGTCTAAAGGTTCTTCCAATCCGCACAACGTGGTGAAAGCAACTTTCGACGCTCTGACCAAAATGCGTGATGCGGCAACTGTCGCACAGCAGCGTGGAATTACCATGGAAAAAGTATTTAACGGATAAGAACGGTTTCACCGCACGACAGGAAAAAACCCAAACGAATCGAATTTAAACAAGAAGGAAATGGCTAAGATCAGGATCAAACAGGAAAAAAGTGGAATTCACACCACCCTGCGTCAAAAAAGAACACTCGAAGCATTGGGTTTCTCAAAACTCAATCAGGTACTCGAGGTGGAGGCAACTCCCCAGATAAAGGGAATGATCGAAAAAGTAAAACATCTGGTTGCGGTTGTAGCCTAAACATACTCGTCCCGGAAAATGAATCGGCATGATGCTGATTGTGTTGGAAGGGCAACATTAAAAAATTAAGCAAATGAAACTAAGTACACTTAAGCCTGCAGAAGGTTCTTTAAAGAACAACGGAAAAAGAAAAGGTCGCGGACAAGGTTCCGGTAAGGGTGGTACCTCTACAAAAGGACACAAAGGCGCCCAGTCCAGATCCGGTTATTCTCAGAAATTCGGTTTTGAAGGCGGTCAGATGCCCCTTCAGAGACGTGTTCCGAAATTCGGTTTCAAAAACATCAACAGAATTGTATTCCTGGGAATCAACCTCGATGCCATTCAGAAACTGGTGGAAAAAACCAAACTTTCGACCATCGACAGCGAAGCACTCATTAACAATGGTCTTGCCCACAAAAAAGACAAGATTAAAATTCTTGGACGTGGCGAATTGAAAGCCAAAGTAGATATTAAAGTTCACGCATTCTCTGCTACAGCTAAGGCAGCGATTGAATCAAAGGGCGGAACCGCCACAACGATCTGATTATGAAGAATTTATTCAACACCATATCCAATATCTGGAAAATTGAGGAGTTGAGATCACGTATTCTCTATACGCTTGGTTTCCTCCTGATTTACCGTTTTGGATCGTATGTGGTGATTCCAGGTGTCGATCCTGCTGTGTTCAATTCAGACCACAAATCGGATAATGACCTGATCAACCTCATCAATATTTTTGCAGGCGGTGCATTCTCCAGAGCTTCCATTTTTGCTTTGGGTATTATGCCTTACATCTCTGCTTCAATCATCGTCCAGTTGCTTGGAATGGCATTGCCTTATTTCCAGCGTTTGCAGCGTGAAGGTGAAAGCGGAAGAAAGAAAATCAACCAGTATACCCGTTACCTGACTGTCGTTATTACTGCATTTCAGGCCATCGGATACATCGCTTCACAGATCGTCCCCAAGTTGAACGGAGCACCCTCCACATTCTTCTGGGCCCAATCCGTACTCGTACTTGTAACCGGTACCATCTTTGTGATGTGGATCGGTGAAAAGATCACAGATAAAGGGATTGGCAACGGTATTTCTTTGATTATCATGGTCGGTATCATTGCCCGTCTTCCTTTTGCTTTCGCTTCGGAATTTTCTCACAGACTTGCCGCTGAAGGTGGCGGATTGATTATGTTCCTTGTCGAAATCGTGTTCCTTATGCTCGTTATTGTTTTCAGTATCCTGCTTGTTCAGGGTACAAGGAGAATTCCTGTTCAGTTTGCCAAACGCATCGTCGGTAACAAGCAATACGGCGGTCAGCGTCAGTACATTCCGCTGAAAGTCAATGCAGCCGGAGTTATGCCGATCATTTTTGCCCAGGC
>PLXK01000181.1:6908-28213 GCA_003151415.1 Bacteroidota bacterium | reverse complement strand
AGATCGTAGCCACCGAAGTGCAATGCAGTGCGGGCAATAATACATCCAAACTGGATCTGAGCCTATTGCCCGATGGAATGTATTTCGTCTCCCTGGGGGCCAATGGCAAGCTCTATAAGACCAAGCTCGTTATACAGAAACATTAAATAAGCACCTTTCCGCTGAGCTTTTGCAGCACCTTTTTCGTTTCTGTTTTTGCTTCTGCATACACTCCAGCCTCCTTCCTGATTTTTGATGGTTTTGTCCACTGTTTATGAATTGCAATTCCACGTTTTCTTTCTCCTGATATAAACAGTAATTTTAATCGGGAAAAGGAAACAGAATTTCAAGCAACACAAATGATAAAAGAACCATTGATCGAATTTTTTGACAGGGACCTGTCAAGACTTGAAGAAGAGATTAGTTTATATACCGATCAAAAGGCCATTTGGGCAGTCAGGTCGGAAGTCATGAATTCTGCCGGAACGCTTTGCCTGCATCTGATCGGTAACATGAATCACTTTATCGGCTCGGTGCTTGGCAGCACCAGTTATATCCGAAATCGGGATCAGGAGTTTGCTCTGAAAGAGATCCCCAGAGAGACATTGCTCAACGATATTGAAAAAACTAGGGAAGTTGTTAAGTCTGTTTTGTCAAAGCTTAAACAAACTGATTTTGAGAAAACCTATCCGCTCGAAAAGAATGGTCGCCTGGTCACAACAGATCACATGTTGCTTCATTTGCTGAGTCATCTGAGCTACCATTTGGGGCAGATCAATTATCACCGGAGGCTGGTTTCGTGAAGAGATCAGCACGGCAATTTCGGATTTCAAGAGGTGTAGGGAGGCAGAGGATTTTATTCCATCTGGTGGTCTTTCGAAACGGAATGAAATGCAAAAAAATAGGCTAGGCGAACTCCCGAATTATGGGTGTTGAAACGCTCCAGATAGTTTTCTGAAAACCCTTTGTAATAAGTGCCGTCTTTCAGGCTCTTTAGGATATATATAGCAAGGCATATAAAACGAAAAACCCCGCTATTGCGGGGTTTTTGCGGACCGGACGGGACTCGAACCCGCGACCTCCGCCGTGACAGGGCGGCATTCTAACCAGCTGAACTACCGATCCATTCTTTGAACGAGGCGTAAAAGTAATTGATTTTTTTAAACCAGCAAAGAAAATGAAAAAGAATACCTGAATTCGTCGGGAAGGCCTGATTTCAGGGGCTGTTTCTTTACAGAGAAGGGCCTTTGCCTCCTTATATGACGGGTTGTTAGGGAGAGGAAAGGCTGGTTTTCATCCTGCTCAGGGGAATAAGGATGGGATAAAAGGGCGATTCGAAGATTTGATCATTCATTCTTTCCGGGTTTTTTTAAGGAACCGGTGCTTAAATGAATCCTTTCAATTCTCGAAAATTACTCATTGCCTCTTTTCAGTTTATAAACAACCTTGTCGATGATCCTGGTGTTTTTTGTGATTATTTCTGCATCGCCCAGCATGCCGAAACGGAACTTCAATTTTTTATTCAAATTGGTGGTGATACCATCAGATAACTTAACACGAACCAGATACTCTTTATTGACATCAATTTCCGAAATATTATCTACTGTTCCTTTCACCACCCCAAATTCTTCAAATGGATAGCTTTTCAGTTTGATGATTACGGTCTGTCCGCATTCTACCTTTCCAAGGTTGTACTGGCCCAAAGAAATACCTCCTTCATAAATTATGTTTTCGGGCATGATGAAGAAGAGCTCCTGTCCCTTGGTGACTGTCTGATACTCCAAAACAGCAGATGCGAAGGATAGCTTGCCTGATTCGGGAGCGGATAAAATAAAGTCGTGCTTCCAGGTGTTGACCTCGTTACGCAGTATGCCGAGGGTCCGGATGAAATTTATTTTCTCTCTTTCAATCTGATCATTGATGTCGATCATTTGCCGCGAAGAGCTGAGGCTGGAATTGGTATTGTTCAGCACATTCGTTTCCTGCTGTTTGCAGATTATTTTTTTGGCGATGTATTTCGATTCAGTGGCCCGCAGTTCTTTCCTTGAAATAACGCTGTCGCGGAACAATTTCAGATCCACTTTGTATTCATCTTCGGCCAGTTTCAAATCGGCCTGCAGTTCCTTTTTTTGATCGACCAAATTCTTACCCAGATAATTCAATGTATTCAACTCGCTTTGTATAATCTGCTTTTTGCCTGTGGAAATGCTACCAGCCCAATAAGCTCTTAATGTTTGCAAAGAAATATAAAAGGATTCAAATGAATTTTGAAGTTCTCCGAACTTATTGAAACGCACAAAGTTTATGTTCCGCAGCGTGTCCCAGTTGTTCGTATTGACAAAGCTGTCTATTTCGTCCAGCTGGTTTTCGAGCGAGAACACATCCTTGATGTCGGCCATGCTTTCCAGGTAAGCCAGGGCCTGCCCTTTCTTTACCGTTTTCCCGTCGCTGCAAAGCAGTTTCACGATTTTGCTGTCGATCCGTACTGTCGCCGGTTTTGGGGAGACATTGGTTTTGATGGTCACCGAGCAGGGTATCACATCGGGATATTTGATGAGCCAGCAAAGCGAAACAAGCACCACGCAGATACAGAGCATGAAGGTATTGCCCCAGCGTGCTATAAACGGCGGATTGGTGCCAATGATATCCTGGATGCTTTCGCTGTTATTTAATCCTTCTTCTTCCATTTTATGAACCTAAATCCAATTGGTTCTTGACCAGATTGTAATATATCCCCTGCAAGGCAACAAGCTCTTTGTGGGTTCCCACTTCGCCGATTTGTCCCTTGTTTAAAACAACGATCTGATCGGCATTGACCACTGTACTTAACCGGTGCGCGATAACCACAACCGTTTTGTTTTTACAGAATTTCTCCAGGTTCTGCACCACCATTCTTTCATTTTTGGCATCGAGCGCACTGGTGGCTTCATCCAAAAACATGAAATTCGGGTTCTTGTAAAAAGCCCTGGCCAGAAGAATCCGTTGTTTTTGCCCCAGGCTCATGGGAAGGCCTTCGTCGCCGATAATGGTTTGATAGTTCAGGGCCAGGTTTTCTGTAATAAATTCGTCAATGCAGGCATCTTTCCCGCTGTCGGTGACACGCTGCAAATCCACATTCAGACCCAATGCAATGTTATTGGCGATGGTGTCGGAAAACAATTTCCCTTCCTGCATCACCACCCCGATGTTGTTTCGCCACACACTGTAATGCACCGTACTGATGTTGTCTTTGCCAAACAAAATTTTACCGCCGCTCGGCTCATGAAAACGCAGAAGCAATTTCATGAGCGTGCTCTTTCCGCTTCCGCTGGAACCCACGATAGCCGTGGTTTTCCCTTTGGGTATAACCAGATTGATATTGTCCAGAACCAGGTTCTCGGGATCGCCCGTGTATGAAAAACTGAGGTTTTCCAAAACGAGGTCTTCGGGGTTGTCGATCTGCGAAATGGTTTTGTTGAAGTGATTTTCTTCAGGCTCCTGCTGATGCACTTCCAGTATCCGGTTCAGTCCCAGTTTGGCTTCCTGCATCAGCGGGATGAAATCGATAATCTGATTGATCGGCCCGCGCAGCTGTCCCACGATCATGTTGATGGCAAACATCGAGCCCAGGGAATATTCTCCTTTTACAACGGCCACAGCCGTAAAATAGGTGATAAAAATGGTTGTCAGCTGATTGATGACTGTGGAGCCGTTGTGCTGCAATTGCTGAACAGACAGGGCTTTGATATTGATCTTGAAGATCCGGGCCTGATTTTCCTCCCACTCCCAGCGCATTTGCTTGTTGCTGTTGCTGAGTTTGATTTCTTCAACTCCTTTGACAAGCTCGATCAGCTTGTTGTAGTTTTTTGAATAGGATTCAAAATATTTGAAGTCCAGTTTTTTTCGCTGCTTTAAAAAGAGGGTCACCCAAAAAATACTCAGTGCGCTTCCGAAAATAAAAATGGCAAAGATCTTCACATCAAAAGTAACCAGCACAATGCTGAACAGAATGAGGTTAATCAGCGAAAACAAGGTGGAGAGCGAGTTCACGGTCAGTATCCGTTCGATGCTTTTGTGATCCTCGATTCGTCTTAAAATATCGCCGATCAGGTGGGTTTCAAAAAACTGAATCCGCAAGCTGAGCAGTTTGCGGATAAAATCGGACACCAGGGACACATTGATGCGGCTGCCGATGTGAAGCAATATCCAGCTGCGTATTACTTCCACAAAGGCCCCGCCCAAAAAGAGGATGATCTGTCCGATCAGAATCAGGTTGATGAACCCGATGTCCAGCCCGTTAATGCCTTTATCCACGATAGACTGGGTAAGAAAAGGTGTAAACAGCATGATGAAGCTGCCCACGAGCATTCCAATGAATATCTGCACAAAATAGGCCGAATATCCCCGCATGTAATCCAGCAAAAAACGGGTGCCGCTTATCTGTTTCTCTTCAACGGTGTCAAACAGATTTTCATGAAACTCTGTGGAGGGTTCCACAAACAGGGCAAAACCGGTATCCGCTTTGTGGGCCCAGCCATCTAAAAATTCGGCTTTGTTGTATACAACCAGCCCCATGGCCGGATCTGAGATGTAGATCTTTTTGCCGCGAATTTTGTGAAGCACCACAAAGTGGTTGTTCTTCCAATGGATAATGCATGGAAAGGGTTTGTTTTCCACCAAACCGTCAAAATTGATTTTAACCCCTGTAGTCCGCAGACCGATGGTTTCTGCGGCTTCGGATATACCCAATAGGGTAACGCCCATTTTCGTGATGAAGCATTTTTCACGCAAAAAAGTAACCGAAAAATCGCGGCCGTAATACTTGGCCACCATTTTGATACAGGTAGGTCCGCAGTCCATGGCACCCAACTGTCTTACATTAGGAAATGGTTTGGAAAACATGGGTCAGATCGGCTGAACTAGTGGATTGTTGAGTATGGGACGAACATAGAAAGGACTCGCCAGTGGCGAGCCCTTCGAAATGAAAACGGTATTCTTTCTTATTATTTCCACCATTTCTTTTTCTCAGCCGGTGCTCCTGCAAGTTCTGCATGCTGAGGTTCGGTGGTGGCATCAAAAGTAAAGTAAGTCATGTCCGGTGCGATTTTCACTTCCAGAACGGCTTTTGTTTTATCGGGCATGGTGTATACGGTGTCTTTGGCAAGAGCCGCCAGATCCCAGCCCCTTACACCGGAGCGAATCTGACTGGCATAATTGTCGAAATCCTCTTTGCGGTCGGATTCGGATGAAGGCGCGGAAATGTTTGTTTTGGCGCCAAGTCTTGTCGATTTATTGCCATAACGCACATCGATCATCACATCAAAATACCAGGCATTTGTCAGTTCCGCCGCATCCAGGGCCAGTTTGTCGGCAAAACTAAGCTGCGGATCCCGGAAGGACGTATTGTTGTCTAAAAGAAAGCGAACAACCGTTGTTTTGGTCCAGGTTGAATCATCATTGGGTTTGGTTTGGCCTCCGCCGTAAAAGGTGATGATGTACTCCAGGTGATTTTTGATATCGCTTTCTTCGTAATTCAGGGGAGCATCCAGAATACCCTGTGGAACGCTTTCCATCAATTTGTCAAAAATGCTTTTGTCAAGCACTGCAGTGGCAGAAGTGGCCATTTCGGGCAAACCTCCGCAACCTTGTCTGTAAACGTTGCCCGTCTTGTCGATTTTAATGTTTAATGCTTCAAGTGGTCCGGCATTGACAACCATTGATATTTTTTCGATTTCCTGTTTATTCATTTTTTTATTTTTAATGTGATTAGAATCAAATAGGGCAAGAACCATGTCCTTCGGCACATACCGTTCTAAGCCAGTTTAAAGGATGAAAACCCCTTAAACTGACTAAGACCGGCAGATGGATTGGGCGAAAATTACCCTCCAACTCCTGTGCTGTCGGTGCTGGTGCCATCACCAGAACCTGGAAGCGTATCGGCTGCGCATCCGCCACCTGGATTTTTACCCAGTTTAACGTCGATTCCTTTCAGTGGAGCTCCGCCACCGATGATGCTTGAAAGCTGGTGTTTACCCAATTTTTCAATTTTTGCCGAGCCTGATTTCACTTCATTTTTACCGAAGATGTTCATGTGTTTTCTTTTAGTTTGTTAATATATTTTAACGGGGCAATGATACCACCATTTCTATAGAATCCGGGGCAATTTGAGTGAAATGCAGAAACCCGCGGTTGAACCGTACGATTTTCTGACCGAACGGTTTAACCGGAGTTTCTGCATTTTGCTCTTTTTATGGGTTTACCGGATTTTATCCGCCAACGCCTGTTCCAACAGTGCTGTCGCCAGAAGTATTGCCGGTATCTGCTGCACATCCCCCACCCGGGTTTCTGCCTAATTTAACGTCAATTCCTTTCAATGGAGCTCCGCCACCGATGATGCTTGAAAGCTGGTGCTTGCCCAGTTTTTCAATTTTCGCAGAACCTGATTTCACTTCACTTTTACCGAAGATGTTCATGTGATTTTCTTTTAGGTTGTTAATAGTTTAGAACACGGCAATATTACATCCATTCCCAGCGAATCGGGGCGGATTTGAGTGAACTGCAGAAAGGGGTGGTTAAGCCGCTCGCTTTATAGATTAAAGGGTTTGAGGACCCCTCTTTGAATATCTCTTTTGACGATGCATTCCGTTTTATCCGGCATTTTTGACCGGCGGCAAACAAGGGCAGACCTTGCCGAAGTGTTTTTTTTTATAAACGGGGCTCACGAAATCAGCCGCCGGTGATAGTTGATTTGCCCCAGATGATAATTCAGATGGCTCAGCAGATGGAGCAGCATATGCCCGGTGGAAACAATCCGGCCGTGCTTTTCTAAGGGATACGTTTCCTCAAAATCAGAGGAAGACAATGTGCCAAGGGTTTTCCTCACAACTTCTCTTGTTTTTTCAAGTTCATTCAGGAACATAGCCCTTGGAATCTGCACCGATGCAAATTCCTGGTCCCTGTTTCGGATATAAGCCGTTCCGCCAAGAACGGCTCCGATAAAATGGTTCAGGTTACCCAGCAGATGCAGGCACAGCGTGCCGGCAGAATTCATGATTTCTTTTCTTACCTTCCAGATATCCTCTTCGCGCTCATACAAACTGATTTCCTCCTCCAGCCTTTGCAGATCTCTTTCAAAAAATTCAATTAAGGATTCTCGCATCATCTTCTTTGTTTTTTTACAGTTCCTGTTGATTCCATTCTTTCTTCAAAACTACAAAATCCCTGAACCTTTCGATCAAGCGAATCCGATTCATAAGAGCTGGATGGTCTGAAAGGATAGATGCTAAACGAAATCTGCCACTCAGGAGTGGTTTGTTCCGGGGGAAATGAAAGCATCGGGAAGAGAAAAAGAAATCAATTTCCTTTCTTGACGAGCTTGGTCTGATAAAGCCTGCCATCGGCACCCAGGGCAATGAAATAGATGCCATCGGGAAGCTTGCTTAAATCAAGCCGGGTGGAATTGTTGCCTGTCGAGCATTGCACTTCTGTGGCCACGATGAGCTGTCCGCTGAAGTCGTATACTTTCAGCGAGGCACTTTCATCGGAGTAACATTTGTAAAAAATGTCAACTGCATTTTCTGTCGGGTTGGGTTTTAAAGAAAAAACATCTTTCAAATCATCCACATGTATCGTGGCTGTGGCCGAATATTTGCTTTCTCCATTGAGATCCGTCTGTTTCAGATTGTAATAATAGGTGCCGTTTTTTACCGAGGGATCATTCAGTAAATAGGAAAGTTCAGACGTGCTTGTGCCATTCATCGCTTTCGACGGAACATTGGCAATGAAAGCGTAATTTTTCCCATCGGTTGAACGGGTTATGGTAAAAAAGCTGTTGTTTGTTTCGGTGGCGGTAGACCATCTCAGGTCAGCCGATTTTCCGTTGTATGCAGCATCGAAAGACAAGAGTTCAATCGGCAGGATTGTACAGGAATTGTCCACACTGACGGTGGTGGTGAGCGTTTGTTTGTATCCGCAAACCCCGCTGACAATGCAGGTGTAGGTGGTGACGGTAGCCGGAGAAACGATGATGGTCTGTTGCATGGAATCCGGGGTTCCGGGTGTTGGCCAATCCCAGGCGCTTGCACCCGCAGGGCCGGTCAGGACGCTGCTGCCACCGATGCACACCGAGGTCGGATTACCGACAATATCCGGAAACAACACTCCGGATTGGGCTCCGATGGTGTACTTGCAGATGTCTCCGTTGAAACCGTCGATCATGAGCAGATAATCGCTGCCTATGTTTACGTTCGTGGCTGTAAGAGTGAACGAGCCATTGGCGCTCTCGGCAAAACCCGATACCGGAGCAAAGGCCGTACAGGCAGTTGCCGAGAAAATCTGCATCTGCAATCCCTGGTTTTTCATGCAATTGCTGACTGTCACATTCAAAACAACTTTGGTGGAAGCCGCAGTAAAGCGCACCCAGGAGTTGTTGTCGATCTGTACGTCAAAAAGACTGATCCCTTCTGTTGCCGGAAGCTGTGCATCGCCGGCAGGATCCACTTTCCCAAAAACACCGCCGCTGTTTACTCCTCCGTTAGTGGCGTGAGTCACGGCAACCTCATTGTTCCCGCGCATGTTATCCGGATAATCTTTTGTATAGGCAAGGCTTGTGGAGGCGCTGTATCCATTCAGATCACAAATATAAAGTGCATTGGCACAGGCATCATTCGATGTGGTGGATACACAAAAACCAAAAGTCTGGGTGGCCGTTACCGGATTAAAAGGCCAAACCCGTATATAATATGTGGCTCCCGGTGTTCCGGTGTAGTTCAGGTAATTTTTGCAGCAGTCGCCCGAAGGAAATGCGTTGTCGCTTGAACAGCCGACAAGGGTCATGACCGGATTCGTACAAGGTCCGCTTATATAATGATAAAGCGCCATGGAAGGATCTGACATGCCGTAGCCCCATTCTGAAGTATATGTAATATTTCCGGAAGGGGGACACACCAGCGAAAACCAGACATCGGGAGTACTCGCAGCTGTCCATCCCGCAGCACCTCCGCTTCCCCCGATACATCCGGAAGGAATCGGAATGCCGGGAAAATTGGCAATGGTCGTTGGGGTTGCATTGGCCGTTGTAAATTCAAGATAATTACACGCAGGCGTGATCGTTGGTAAAGCTATAGCACCGCAGGGGTCATTGTTCGACGGAACAACATTGGCTGCAGGACCAGAAACACAGATGTTGAATGTACCTGTGGCTCCGGTATAATTGTAAACCCGCACAAAGTAGGTATTCCCCACAACCAAGCCAATGGCACTGATTGTTTCGCTGCCCGCCGAACCGTTGACATCCTGACATTGAATTGAGGTCAGGGCGCCACAGGCACCCGAAAAAAGCTGGGCAACGGCATCCATTGTTCCATTCGGTGCGACAGTAATCGAACAGGTCGTATTGGTCGGCACAAATTTAAACCAGACATCGGCAGTTGCTGTTCCCGAACAACCGGCTAATGATTGTGTCGCATTCACCGTAGTGCCGGCCGTATTCACACAGCCCACGGCTTCAGTCAGTAAAATNNGGCCGGTGCAGCCGGAGGAAGAGTCAGACAAATGGTAAACCCTCCCGTTCCGCCAGCCCCGACACCATAGTGGTAAACCCTCACATAATAGGTTACCCCGATGGTAAGCCCTGAAGCATTCATCGTTTCTGTTACACCTGCTGCACCTACATCTGTACAATACAAGGACGTAAGTGTGGAGCAGGTTCCTGAAAACAATTGAATAACGGCATCCATTGCAGCGATAGGAACCACGGTAATCTGGTGAGACGTTCCGGTGGCAACAAATTTATACCAGACATCATCGTCGGCATTTCCCGAACAACCTGCAATATCGGCCGTGGCGCCGGTGGTATTGCCAGCAACGGGAGCGGCACAATTCGCCGTAACGGAAAGTGCGATGGCATTGGTACAGTCATCGTTAGCCACAGCCGGAGCCGCGCAGCTAATGTTTAAAGTGAATGTGCCAATGTCGGTGGCCGTATATCCATTGATGAAAATATAATAATTGACCCCCACTGTTGTTGGAAAGGTCACTTCAGAAGAAAATCCGCAAAAATCGTCATTCCCGTTCAGGCAATTCAGGGTGGAACAGCTTCCGCTGTAGATATTCATTTTGGTATCGTAGGCCGAACCACAGACATCCGCCGTTACGTTGTTTCCCGTTCCCGCAAGGACATAAAAAACGCCCGCTGCACCGGGTGTGGTTCCGCAGTAGGCCGTTGGATCGCCACCGGTTGTGGCTGTAGCCGTTGTGCCTGGATACGAATTGCCGCAGGTGACGGCTATCGCTCCTGAACACAAATCATTGGCGGCACCGCCTGCACAGGGATAACCCACCCACTGCGCATCATCAAAGAAAATATCATCTCCATAGGCACTCACGGCCTTAAAAATGACGTAGGTGCTTGGTCCGTTCCAGGGGGCGCCTGCAGGAATATTGAAGGAATACTGGTTCCAGGTATTGGCAACGGCAACAGGAGCCTGACCGTTATCGCGGTAAATGGTACCCAGGGAAGTGGCACCGGCAAGACTTGCAGAGGTATTGACATAGACCTGGACGTAATCCAGCACACCGGCGTAGGTGTTGCTACGGTATAACCAGAAACTGACTGCCGATACCCCGGCACCTCTGCAACTCAGATCAAATTTCGGGGTAATCAGAGCGGCATAATCTCCGGAAGCCGCGTCGTAGGAATCAAAATAAGCACCGCCTGCTCCGGTGTGAGGACCGGTAGTGAATTGCGCCCAGCTATACCCTCCGGTACCGGCGGTGTTCGTCCAGCCTGCAGGAGGAAATCCACCATCGAATGACTGGGTGTAGGTTACCTGACCCGACACCGAGAAGCACCTGAAGGCAATCAGAAACACCAACAAGGTGAATACCCTACTTCTCATGTGTTTGCTCTTTTTCAATTTTCAAAAATGTTCAGTGCTTCCAAAAAAGCAAATGGTGTCAATTCACTAATCGCTTCCGTTACCCGAGTAGACTTTTGTTATAAACTCGCTGAAGATGGCGTAATTGTGAGTCTCCATAATTTTTTTAAAACCGGTTCCGTCGAATGCCAGTTGTTTGTCCGATTCCTTCACCGCCTCTCTGATTGTGACAATAAACAGCACTTCGGTGAGTTTGCTTTCGGGTTTGAATCTGATTTTGCATTCGCTGACACCCGAAAGATTTAAAAACTGTTGTGTGAGGCTATCCACTTCAGTCTGGGAAGCGGCACCGGTAAACGTATAGTAAAACGCTGTTTTTGTTTTCGACCCCAAAGGCAAAGGCCTGCCCTTCTGACCTGCCTGAGCAAAACCATCGGATAAGACAAAAAACAAAAGACACACTGCAAAAACATGTTTCCAGTGAATCCTTTTTTTATTTCTGCTTTGGATCATCCCTGTATTTTTTTTATAAATGAAAATCCAAAAATGAAATTCTTCAGAAAAAATGAATCCTCCGGCTGATTTGCCAGATTCATCCAGCCAATAAAAAGAATGCGACAAATGTGGTATTCCGAGTAGTTGGGTGATTTCTAGTTATCTAAGATAATGATTGATATCTGATTTCAATGTCAAGTCCAGCTATTTCTTTCAACAATAATTGTCAGCGGGTCCGGGTTTGGTACTCCTGCTGTCTGAAAAAAACAGCATTCATATTGACTTTCAGTATATTAGTGTATATTATATAGAAGTTGCGCCAGCTGATATCTTTTTCGCGGAAATGAACCCGGGACAGCAAAACTTTCCGTTTTACATGTTTGATTGGCTCATTTCACCAGGCTTTTTTAAACTTTCCCTCTCTTTCCTTTTTTCCAGCTCAGCGTTTTCTTGATTTCTGGCATTTCCTTTATGTCAGGAAATTCATTTATATACACAAGATGCCTCCCGGGCATTTCGTTTGTTGAAAACGCTTCCTTCCCCCAGACAAATAAAAAACTGTTAGCTGATCAAAAAACCAAATATCATTTTCCTTTGTTTTTTTTGTCTAAAAACCTCTTCTAGAATTTATGTAAATGCACATTTTATTTTTCATTCTGCTTAGAAAAAATAAGGTCTTATACGTAGAAACCCCTTTTTCAAGCTTTCCAGATCCTTCTCCCATTTTGCCTTTTGCAAGGTATTCCTAGGGTTTTATACCTAAAAACGCTTTTCTCATTTACGGCTTTACCAGTAATTATTCTCTCAAGTGGAACAAAACACCACGTTCGAGGATTCTATGCATAGGAAAGAGTTCTTCACCGATTCGTAGCTCAAAGAAGAACAGAAAGGCCATCGAAAGGAGGAATGAAAATGTGCGTTGAGTCAAGTGATGTTTTAAGGCGGGAAGTAGAAATGGTTTCGTGAGATGACAAAGTGAATGTATGAGGCGAGAGAGTCACTGTATGAAATGAAGAAATGACTCCGTGAGATGATGAAGTGACTGTGTGAGATGAAGAAATGACTGAATGAGAAGATGCAGTGACTGCTTGAGATGATGAAGTGACTGCGTGAAATGATGCAGTGACTGCGTGAGATGAAGAAATGACTTTGTGAGATGATGAAGGGACTGCGTGAGATGAAGAAATGACTCCGTGGGATGATGCAGTGACTGTGTGAGATGAAGAAATGACTTTGTGAGATGATGTAGTGACTGTGTGAGATGAAGAAATGACTCCGTGGGATGATGCAGTGACTNNGAATAATTAAGAATCAAATAAAACCGATAAAAAAAGAAAGGAGGTAAAATGTAAAAACGATTAAATGAGTAAATGAATCAACAATCAATTAACCGGCCGGCTCCAAATGCAGGAGTACCGGCACAAAAACAAAAACAAAATGGTCAAACAAAAAGTAAAAAAAGTAACTGTTGCAATGCGCATGAACACATTGACACCTCTGCTGCTGGCCGCTTTCGGAAAACACGTGGTCAGCTCGATGACAGGCAATGTCTATTTCACAACGCCTTCGCCCACCCTGGCAGCCATCAATACGGCAATTGCCAGTCTGGAAGCAGCCATCTCCGTTGCAAAACGCGGCGATACCGCCAGCACTTCAGACATGCACGCAAAAAAGAAAGTGCTGCATGATCTGCTCAAACTCCTCGGTGCCTACATCGAAGGTGTAGCCAATCTGGACCCGGCCAATGCGGCCACCATTGCCAAAAGCTCGGGAGCGGGCATCAAAAACGATCCCAAGCCAAGGCCTTCGGGTTTCCGGCTGCAGCTTCCGGGTTTGCCGGGAGAAGTCAAACTGTTCACGACAGCAGTGAAATCGGCCGTGTACAAGTGGCAGTATACCACTAACCCGGCTGATCCGACCACCTGGGTGACCTATGCCGAAGCCAGCATCGCCCATATTCTTGTTACCGGACTCACCAGCGGCCAGCGGTATTACTTTCGTGTGGCAGCGATCACAAAAGCTGTGGGTCCCTGGAGCACAGTGATCAATACCGTGGTCATGTAAGCCAATGGCGATGTTTCATCGGGATTGAAACAGAAGCAATATCCTGAACGGCAAAGGCCGCAGACAAAAAATTCAGAGTCCCCGGAAGGATTCGGATTTGATGTCGCGGCCTTTTGCCTTTTATTTTTATCGGATATGCTTCTATCCTACTTTTTCAGCTGTTTTATGCGTCTTTTTCAGAATCACTTCTTCCTTGGTGTAGACAACACCTCTTTCTTTCAGGTAATTGATGAAATAGTTGAAACAGGCTTCGTGTTTGCCCACAAGCTCCGGTGGAAATACGCCCTTTTCTTTAAACAGTCCTTCTAAAACCATATTGACAGCGGCAGTGGCCGTATACCCTGTTGTACGGGCCATGGAAGAGGTCTGCGTAGCCGTTGAATACTCATCGTGCAAACGGTAAACGATTTTCTTTTCGATCCCGTTTTCTGTTCCCTGCACAGTCACACGCATCACGGTGATTTCTTCCTCGGTTTCGCCAAGCTTCCATTCGCTGAAGAGCACCTTCGAAGTAAAATCAAGCGGAATGACATCCACCCCATTCACCTNNCCCGCAGGGCAAGCACCTTTTCGATGTGGCCGGGATATCTCAGTGTTTTTTCTTTCATGTTGGGAATATGCGGCATGGTGTGAATGATCGAACGCAAACCATCCGAATTGAATGATTCCAGAGTTCCCACTCCGGCCATTTCGATGTGTTCGATATCCGACATGGCTGGTTTTATAACAACCTGGCTGTTTTCCACATAACGCGCCGGCCGGGTGTATTCCTCAATCACATCCACGGGCGAAAAGGGCGCCTTGTAATTGAACGGCCACTTCTTCACCTTGGGCAATCCCCCTACCAGACATTCGAAATCAGTCAGCTTCATTTTTTCGTTGTAATAACCCAGGATGATATTGTCCATACCCGGTGCAACACCGCAATCCACAATGGCTGTAACTCCTTTTTGTTTGGCCAGTTCATTCAGCTCGAACACATTTTCGGGGAAGAAAGAAATGTCAATCACGTTTTTGCCGGCTTCGATAATCGTGCGTAGTGTTTCAAAACCCATAAAGCCCGGAACAGCGCAAACCACCATATCAAAGGGGGCCAGGGTGTTTGTCAAAAGTGTCTTGTTTTTAGCATCCAGCTGCAGGGTTTGAATATCCTTGTTCTTTGCCTTGGTTTTTGCCAAAGTATTTTCGCTTAAATCAGCCAGGGTAACCTGGTGTTTCTTTGCAAGATCAAGCGCCATGGCACTTCCAACCATTCCGGCTCCGATTACGATAACTTTGCTCATAGGTATATTTTTATTGGGTTTATTGCTTTTTCAGGATGTGAAATTAAACAATTTAGCATTGTTAACCGATTAATTACCTCTTTTGGGGGTTGACCAAAACGGCTTCGCTTTTAAGTGCGCTAAGAGAACAGGAGCTCTACAATCGAAAGCGTTTGAAGCCTCTATGGTCAATTGAACTATGGAAGGAGAGGTACCCACTCCGGATGCTCCCTCGGAATCAGGAATGGTCCCCATGATTTATTCAGGAGTCATTTTATTACAGCTTTTCGATATAAATCCAAATAAATCCTTCCTTATCTGCCGCAAACATGAGCAATGCCCGATTTCCGCCAATTCGCCGAAAACTCATAAAATATTTTAAATTTGCTGTGAATACCCTTAAACCAAACAATAAAGATGGCAACACTGACAATGAAATACCCGGAAATCCGGAATTACGTAGGAGGAAAATTCATCTCCAACAAAACAACCAAGTTCCTGGATGTTCTTTCTCCCATAGACGGAAGCGTATTATCGCGTGTACCGCTTTCTTCCAAAGAAGATTTAAACGATGCGGTACTTGTTGCAAAAAAAGCGTTTGAAACCTGGTCCAAAACCAATGTCAAAGAGCGTGTCCAGATTTTCTTCCGGTACAAAACATTGCTCGAAAAACACATGACCGAACTGGCAGAACTTGTTCATGAAGAAAATGGCAAAACATTCGAAGAAGCCAAAGCCGAAGTGGAAAAGAGTATTGAACTCACCGAGTTTGCCTGTTCATTGCCACAGCTCATTGCCGGAGAAATACTCGAAGTGAGCCGTGGGGTGGAATGCCGCACCGATCATTACCCCATTGGCGTTGTTGCCTGTATCGTTCCTTTCAATTTCCCAAGCATGGTTCCGAACTGGACCATTCCCAATGCGCTGGCTCTTGGAAACACCATGATTCTCAAACCGTCCGAATCGGTTCCTTTAAGTTCGATCCGCATTGCAGAACTCCTCAAGGAAGCCGGATTGCCTGATGGCGTTTTGAATATCGTCAACGGCGACCGGGAAATTGTGGAAGCCCTCTGCGATCATCCCGGTATCGAAGCCGTTTCTTTTGTCGGTTCCACCAAAGTGGCCAAAATCGTTTACGCCCGCGCTTCTTCGCATTTCAAACGCGTGCTGGCACTGGGCGGAGCCAAAAATCACCTCATCGTGTTGCCCGATGCACATACGGCCATGACTGCAAGCAATGTAGCCGCATCCATGTCGGGCTGTGCCGGACAACGCTGTATGGCCGCCTCTGCCATGGTTGCCGTGGGAGCTGTGGATCACATCATCGAACAGATTTGCGTGGAAGCCAAAAAAGTGATTCCCGGAGTAAATCTGGGCCCGGTTATTTCCAAAGCCGCCAAAGAACGCATTGAAAAATACATTACAGAAGCCGAAAAACAGGGAGCTACCATTCTTGTAGACGGAAGAAATACGGTTGTAAAAGGAAAAGAAAACGGCTTTTATGTAGGGCCGACGGTCATCGATCATGTCACACCCACAATGAGTGTAGCCACAGAAGAAATCTTCGGTCCTGTTATTTCCATCATCCGGGCCAAAGACATTGACGAGGCGCTTTCGATTGAAAATGCAAACCCGTATGGCAACGCAGCAGCGGTCTTCACTCAGAGCGGCGGTGCGGCCAGGTATATCATCGAAAGGGCAAGTGCCGGGATGATCGGTGTCAACATCGGCGTTCCTGTGCCCCGTGAGCCTTTCTCTTTCGGAGGCTGGAACGATTCCAAATTCGGTGTGGGCGACCTGACGGGCAAAAGCTCCATTGAATTCTGGACCAAACTGAAAAAGACAACCACCAAGTGGAACGCGGAAGCGAAGACCAACTGGATGAGTTAAAATTGTGAATACTAAAAACACTTTTACCATGGAAGCATAGAGACCATAGAGGGACATGGAGTTATTCGCGTTATTTCTCTGTGCAACTCCATGCTTTCTATGTCTCCATGGCAAATTTGTTAACTCTCTTAAAAATCACTATAAAGAAATAAACTATGGAAGTTAAAACGAGCAAAACAAGCAAGGAAGAAATCCTGAAAGACAATCTTGAACATTCGATTTTCTCCTGGTCCAAACAAAGTGGGTTGAATCCTTTAAACATACAACGCGCAAAAGGAGTCTATCTCTATGACCGAAGCGGAAAAAAGTATCTGGATTTTTCTTCGCAGCTCATGAACGTCAATATCGGCCACGGACATCCGGAGGTGACCGAAGCTGTTGTCAAGCAAATGAATGAGGTCAGTTACGTACATCCCGGCATGATCACCGAAGCCAGAGGCAAACTCGGAAAAAAGCTTTCTGAGATCAGCCCGGGCACATTGAACCGCACCTTTTTCACCAATGGAGGAACCGAAGCCGTTGAACATGCCATCAAACTGGCCCGTTTGTATACCGGCCGCCACAAAATCATTACACTTTTCCAAAGTTACCATGGAGCCACTTACGGTGCTCTTTGCGCCGGAGGCGATCCGCGCGGACATGCGCACGACAGCCAGGGTGTACCCAATATTATTCATGTCGAGAATCCTTACCTCTACCGCTGCCCCTGGAACAGCAAAACAGAAGCCGAATGTGCCGAAAATGCGGCCGCACACATGGAAAGGGTGATCAAATATGAAGGCCCAGGACACGTTGCCGCCATTCTCATGGAAGGCGAAAGCGGATCTTCGGGGTGCATCAAATATCCGAAAGGGTATTGGAAAAAAATTGAAGCCATTGCAAAAAAATACGGCATCCTCACCATCGCCGATGAAGTGATGAGTGGTTTTGGCCGTACCGGAAAATGGTTCGGTGTCGACCACCACGGTGTTGAACCCGACATGATGTGCATGGCCAAAGGCATTACCAGCGGCTACATTCCCCTGGGCGGACTTATCGTCAAAGAAGAAATCGTGAAACATTTCGACAACAAACCGCTTCCTATCGGCCTCACCTACTCGGCTCATGCAGTTGCCTGTGCTGCAGCCAATGCGGTACTTGACATTTATGAAAAAGAGAACCTGATCGAAAATGCGGCCACTATGGGCGCCTACATGGACAAGCAGGTGGAGGGCATGAAACTCAAACATGCAAGCATCGGCGATTTCAGAAACACCGGACTTCTGGGTTGTATCGAACTTGTCAAAAACAGAAAGACCAAGGAACCCATGGCTCCCTGGAACGCGGCTCCCAATGAAATGGAAATCATGAATAAGGTTGCGGCCAAGATCAACGAACTGGGTATGTTCACCTTTGTGCGCTGGAACTTCATTTTCACGGCACCTCCTTTGTGTGTGACAAAAGATGAAGTGGATGAAGGTCTGGAGATCATTTCGAAGGCCATTGCTATTGCTGATGAACATTGCAACCTCTAAAGTAGACTCGCGAAAGGCGAGTCACTTCAGGGACAGTGACCTAAAGCAGACTCACTAAGGGGATACGCATGAAAATATTTCAAATATCAAATTCTTGTTTTTTTTGCATGAAGGATTGAGGCATTTTTGTCTGAGCTCCTTTGCAGCTTGTCGTGAGTTGAAAAACGTAATGCCCGGATTTTCATAAAGCTTATAGGTTAGATCCCTGCAAAGAGCGAGTGCCGAAAGCCTGACCCCGTTTTTCACGGGGACATGCCCAAATCGTCCAAATCCACATGCTTCTGAAAAAGATAAACACATCGAACTATGACCGATGATTCATTAGAGGTTCTTCAAGTAAATTCCGATTCCTCTCTTTACTCTGAAGATCTCGCACCCATCCCGCTATCCAAACGCAGCTGGAACACCTGGAATTATGCAGCGCTCTGGATCAGCATGAGTTTGTGTATTCCAACCTATATGCTGGCCAGTTCACTCATCGAAGGCGGCATGAACTGGTGGCAGGCCATCCTGACTATTTTCCTGGGCAATACCATTGTGCTTATTCCCATGCTGCTCAATGGCCATGCCGGCGCCAAATACGGCATACCCTTTCCGGTGCTGGCCCGAGCCAGTTTTGGGGTAAAAGGAGCCAACGTACCCGCGGTGCTGCGTGCCATTGTGGCCTGCGGATGGTTTGGCATACAAACCTGGATCGGAGGCTTTGCCCTTTACCTCATGCTCAAACTCTGGATCCCTTCTCTGGAAACCCTTCCAAGAATATTTCCGGATTCTTTCGGACTGGAAACCGGGCCGGCCATTACCTTCTTCGCTTTTTGGGCGCTCAATATGTTTGTTGTCTACCTGGGTGTTGACAGCATAAAAAAACTCCTTGTTTTCAAAGCGTTCTTTCTTCCCATTGCCGCTCTTGCCTTGCTGTGCTGGGCCATACTCGAAGGAAAAGGCCTGGGCCCGATTCTCAACCAGCCTTCCAAATTTCATGCAAGCGGCGACTTCTGGACATTCTTCTTTCCTGCCCTCACAGGCATGGTTGGTTTCTGGGCTACACTGTCTTTGAATATTCCGGACTTTACCCGTTATGCAAAAAGCCAGAGTGCACAGATGAGGGGCCAGGCAATCGGCTTGCCCAGTTCCATGACCTTGTTTTCGTTTATCGGCGTTGTGGTTACCTCGGCAACAGTTATCATTTACGGACATACCATTTGGGATCCCCTTGTGCTTGCGGGCAAATTCAGCAGCAAATTATTGGTGAGCATCGCCATGATTGCCGTAACGATATCCACCCTGGCAACGAACATTGCCGCGAACATCATCAGTCCCGCCAATGATTTTGCCAACCTGGCTCCATCCAAAATCAACTTCAGAAAAGGCGGTTATATCACCGGGCTCATCGGCATTTTGATCTTCCCCTGGAAACTCATTGCCGACGCCAACGGATATATCTTTACCTGGCTCATTGCCTACTCCAGTCTGCTGGGTCCAATCGGGGGCATTATGATTGCCGATTATTTCTTTATCCGCAAACAACAACTCGACATCAAAGACATGTATAAAGTCAGGGGACGCTATACATTCTCGAAAGGTGTGAACAACTATGCGATTCTGGCGCTGATCCTCGGTATTTTACCCAATGTTCCGGGTTTTCTCACCACGACAAAAATAATCAGCGAAAATTCGGTCTGGCCCTGGCTATCGGGCATTTACCATTATGCCTGGTTTGTGGGGTTCCTTGTTTCGGGATTAACTTATTTGCTGTTTATGAGGAATGCGAAAGTCGGAACGGCAGAGGCAACGGAAACGAAGGAAGACATTCAACTTGCATCCAATCAATTGTAAAAACCATGGACAAATTCATCACCGCCGCCATCGAAGAAGCGAAACTCGGATTAAGTCAAAAAGGAATTCCGATCGGTTCCGTATTGGTTAAAGAGGGTAAAATTGTGGGGCGTGGGCACAACAAAAGGGTACAGGACAACGACTCCATCACACACGCAGAAATCGATTGCCTGCGCAATGCCGGCCGGGTGGGCAATTACAAAGGCACCGTACTCTACTCCACACTTATGCCCTGTTATCTCTGCGCAGGAGCCATTGTTCAGTTTGGAATCAAGAAAGTCTATGCCGGCGAATCGGCCACATTTCCCGGGGCAAAAGAATTCATGCAATCGCACGGAGTCGAAGTCATTGACCTGAACCTGGATGAATGCAAAAACATGATGACCGATTTCATTGAAAAGAATCCTGAACTCTGGAATGAAGATATTGGAGAGTTATGAATCCAATGGATATACGTTTGCCTGCGTGAAGGATTGAGGCATTTCAAAGAACCCCAAATTGTGCCAGGAAGATATTGGCGAATTGTACTGCGGAATGAATATTTTTATTTATTTTCAATCCTTCGTAGCTCAGTATTCCGATAACCCATCTTCGCAAATCCTGATCTTTAACAAACAATCAAGAGAAATCAAGAAAGAGTATGTCACTATTAATCAAAAACGGAAGAATCATCACCGCCGCTGACAATTACATTGCGGATATTTTTATCGAAAACGAAACCATCAGCGCCATCGGCAAAAACCTGGATGCAAAAGCCGATCGGGTGATTGATGCGGGCAACAAACTCATTTTTCCCGGTGGAATAGACCCTCACGTTCACCTGGACATGCCTTTTATGGGCACCTATTCGAGCGACAACTATGAAACCGGAACCAGCGCCGCACTTTTTGGCGGCACCACCATGGTCATTGACTTTATCCTTCAGACACAAGGCAAATCCCTTCATGCTGCTCTTGCAGAATGGAAAGGACGGTCAGACGGAAATGCTGTTGGCGACTACTCCTTTCACATGGCCGTAACCGATTTCAATGAAAGCACAAAAACCGAAATAAAAGACCTCATCGAAAAAGAAGGCATCACATCCTTCAAAACATTCATGGCCTACAAAGGTGCCCTGATGATCGACGACAGACAAATGGTGGGTCTGATGAATGAAGTCAAAAAACAAGGCGGGATGGTCACCACACACGCCACCAACGGAGACATGATTGACTATCTGGTGGCCAAACACAAAGCAGAAGGAAAATTAAGTCCGCTCTACCATTACATCAGCCAGCCCGAAATAACCGAGTCGGAAGCCAGCGGACGTTTTTCCGACATGGCTTACCATACCGGAGTACCCGCTTATATCGTACACATGACCTGCGAAGGGGCCCTGAACCACATCCGTGATGCGGGAAAAAGAAATC
>PLXK01000181.1:0-6878 GCA_003151415.1 Bacteroidota bacterium | reverse complement strand
ATGATTTTTCAAAAATCCCCAACGGACATCCTGCTATTGAACACCGCATGGAATTGTTGTTTTCTGAAGGTGTGGCCAAAGGAAAAATCAGTCTCAATAAATTTGTGGAAGTGAGTTCGACCAATGCCGCAAAAATATTCGGAATGTATCCAAGAAAGGGGACAATCGCACCGGGATCGGATGCCGACCTCGTGATTTTCGACCCCAACGAAAAACATATTATTTCAGCCAGGACACACCACATGAACTGCGACTATTCCGGGTATGAAGGCTGGGAAGTTACAGGCAAGTGCGAAACCGTTTTGCTTAGAGGAAAAGTGGCTGTTGAAGAAAATAAATTAATGCTCAAAAAGGGTGACGGCAAATTCATCAAGAGAGGAAAAACATCGGGGATCATTTGATTATTTTATGCAATTTTAAAACCAGACAGCTCAACGCGCTTTAAACACCTAAAAAAAATAAATTATGGCCAGAATGATTAAATCGGGGCTCATCCAGATGAGTCTTCCCAAAACAGAAGGAGAAGGAACGATCAAGGAAATCTGTGATGCAATGGTGCAAAAACACATTCCATTTATCGAGGAAGCCGGAAAGAAGGGCGTACAAATCCTTTGTCTTCAGGAAATTTTCAATACCCCCTATTTCTGTCCGGGTCAGGATCCGAAATGGTATGCGTCTGCCGAAACTGTTCCGGGCCCCACCACAGAGCTCATGGCCACGTACGCGAAAAAATACAACATGGTGATCATCGTGCCGATCTATGAAAAAGAGCAGGCCGGTGTTTTATACAATACAGCGGCTGTGATTGATGCCGACGGAACCTATCTGGGCAAATACAGAAAGAACCACATCCCGCACACTTCCGGGTTCTGGGAAAAATTCTTCTTCAAACCGGGCAATCTGGGTTACCCTGTTTTCCAGACCAAATACGCCAAAGTGGGTGTATACATTTGCTACGACCGTCATTTCCCTGACGGCGCCAGATGTCTGGGTCTCAATGGCGCTGAAATTGTTTACAATCCGTCTGCAACCGTGGCCGGCTTGTCGCAGTACCTCTGGAAACTGGAGCAACCGGCCCACGCTGCTGCCAATGGCTATTTCATGGGCTGCATCAATCGTGTAGGCATTGAAAAACCCTGGAACCTGGGCAAATTTTACGGAAGCTCTTATTTCGTTGACCCCCGCGGACAAATTTTTGCATCCGCTTCGGAAGACAAAGACGAACTGCTCATTGCCGATTTCGATCTGGACATGATTGAAGAAGTGAGAAGCACCTGGCAGTTTTTCAGGGATCGCAGACCCGAGACTTACGGAAAGCTTGTGGAGATCTGAAAAAAACAAATTAACCACAGAGACATGGAGAACACAGAGAGCCATAGAGAAAATCCTCCATGCAACTCCATGTTTTCCGTGGCTCCGTGGCAAAAGAAATCGGCTGACCAATAATCTTGATCTTAACGCATCGATTAATACTTGTACTAGCCCAATATAAAGAAAGATGTCTATCCAAAATAACCGACTCACCGAAAAGGAACTGGAAACAAACTTCTCTGACGTCCACCCTCCTTTTGATCATGCCGAACCGGCTGTCATTGAAGCAAATCGTTGTATTTTCTGTTACGATGCGCCTTGCACCAAACTGTGCCCGACCAGCATTGATGTGCCCTTGTTTATCAAACAGATTGCTTCCGGTAATATAAAAGGATCGGCACGCACCATTCTCTCCTCGAACATTATGGGCGGAGGGTGCTCGAAAGTGTGCCCGGTGGAAAAACTTTGTGAAGGAGCCTGTGTGTATAATTTATTGGAAGATACGCCGATCTCGATTGCCAAGCTTCAGCGCTTCTCTACAGAAGAAGCCATCAAAAACAAATGGAAACTTTTTGAGCGCAAACCGTCAAACGGAAAAAAGGTGGCCATCGTCGGTGCCGGCCCGGCCGGCCTGGCCTGTGCCCATGCACTCTCCCTGGAAGGTGTGGACGTAACCATTTTCGAGAAAGAAGAAAAAGGCGGAGGCTTGATGACCTACGGTGTTGCTGCCTATAAAGTAACTCCCGATTTTTGTCAGGAGGAACTCGATTACATCACATCCATTGGCGGAATTCAGATTCAGTACAAAAAAGAACTGGGCAAGGATGTGCAGTTGAGCAATCTTCAGAAAAATTACGATGCCGTATTTCTTGGTATCGGCGTTGGCATTGCCCGCGAACTGGACATCCCCGGAGAAGAGCTGGAAGGTGTGGTGGATGCCATTTCATTTATTTACAAGCTCCGCACATCGCCTTATTCGAAAGTGGCCGTCGGCGACAAGGTGGCGGTTATCGGAATGGGTATGACGGCCATCGATGCCGCCACGCAATCAAAAAGACTGGGTGCCAAGGAGGTGACGATGATTTACCGAAGAACAGAAACAGAAAAACCCTGTACCGATGTGGAGCTGGATCTGGCCAAACTCGACGGCTGTGCTTTCATCTGGCTGGCCAGCCCGAAAGAAATTATCGGCGAAAACGGAAAAGCCAAACAACTCGTTTGCAGCAAGATGAAACTGGGAGAGCCCGACGCTTCCGGACGAAGAGCTCCTGTAGATACCGGCGAGACATTGACTCTGGAAGTTGACATGGTTATCAAAGCAGCAGGACAAATTCCCTTTCAGGAATTGGTCACCAAGTCTTCCCTCGCAAACAATAACGGAAAAATCACAATTGACAAAAAAGGCAGCACGAATTTGCCCGGCGTTTTTGCTGGTGGCGATTCTGTCAACGGAGGCAAGGAAGTTGTGGATGCCGTACAGGCTGGTAAAGAAGGAGCAGCAGGAATCCTGAGCTATCTGAAATTGTAAATCAAATTCATTTTATTCAACCCATACACCTTTTCATGGCAAACTTACAATCCAATTTTCTAGGCATAAAATCCCCGAACCCTTTTTGGTTGGCCTCGGCCCCACCTACCGATAAAAAAATCAATGTACTCCGCGCCTTCGAAGCCGGCTGGGGCGGTGTTGTCTGGAAGACACTCGGGTCGCAGGTAAAAAATGTTTCCTCCCGCTATTCTTCACTGGATTACAACGGCCAGAAAATGATGGGCTTCAACAATATTGAATTGATATCCGACCGTCCGCTGGCAATCAACTTAAAAGAGATATATGAAGTTGTTCGTGAATTTCCGGATCGTGCCATGATTGTTTCCCTGATGGCTGACAACGACCGCGAAAGCTGGCATGAAATGGTAAAGAAGGCTCAGGATACAGGCGCGCACGGACTGGAACTTAATTTCGGCTGCCCGCACGGTATGGTGGAACGTGGCATGGGTGCTTCTGTTGGACAGGATCCTGAAATCGCCAAAATGGTTGTTGAGTGGGTTATGGAAGTAGCCACCATTCCGGTCATCACCAAGCTAACACCTAACGTACATTCGGTTGTGCCAGCTGGAAGAGCCGTTATTCAAGCTGGTACAAATGCACTTTCTTTGATCAATACGATCCAGTCGGTTACCGGCATTGATCTAGATTCGCTTGTGCCAAACCCCAATGTGGGAGGCAAATCGGTGTTTGGCGGCTATTGCGGACCGGCAGTCAAACCCATTGCATTAAAAATGCTGACCACACTTGCGCAGGATGAGATTGCGTCTAAAGTCCCCATCTCCGGCATTGGAGGTGTAGGCACCTGGAGAGATGCCGTTGAGTTTATGTTATTAGGTGCAAGCAACGTGCAGGTTTGTACAGCTGCTATGCATTATGGTTTCCGAATTGTGCGCGATATGTGCGATGGTATGAGTAACTGGATGGATGAAAAAGGTTACAAATCAATTGATGAGTTTGTTGGTTTATCAGTTCAAAACGTTACACGTTGGGAAGAGTTGGACATCAACTTCCACATCACTGCTAAAATAGACCAGGATAAATGTATTCATTGTGGATTGTGTTATATAGCATGTGAAGATACTTCGCATCAATCAATTGATATTGAAAGAGGAAACCCTTACAACAAATACACGATTAAAGAAGAAGAATGTGTAGGCTGTAACTTATGTAAAATTATTTGCCCTGTAAACGATTGCATAACTATGGAAGAACATCGTAAAGGACCTGAGTATCTTAACTGGATTGAATTTCAGAAAAGAGGCTTGCCCCTAAACGATCACTAATAAATTAGAAAAAATAACGTGAAGACTATTTTGGCGGAGCCATCTCAAACATAAGAGTTGCATCGGGTGTTTTATCTTTGTCAGTTTCGTTAAAGGTTTTATTCCATCTAATAATCATATCTACTAATTGCATATCATTTAGTCTTCCACCCGGCATTTTTTCCCAGCCTACAGTAAAATCTTCGCTTTGCCCTTTAAAAAGTAGAATATTTTTTTCTTTTTTTACAGTAGCATATTCTTTCCCATCAGGCATTTTAACCGATACATTCATAGGGTAAACTAAACCTGTTTTATCTCCGTTATACGTACAAACAAATTTTGCTGTAGCCTTATCGCTGGCTTTTTCAAATTTATCAATAACAACCGTATATGGGCCTATATTAATCATGTTGGTAGAAGGGGGTAATTTATAATCATCGCCCGCAAAAGGTGTAAGGTTAGCACTAAGTTTATAAATACCACTAACTATATATGTGTAGCTTTTAATCGCATTGTACCCTGTACCAACCAAGTTTATAACCTTAGATTCCGTTTTATATGGCTCTATAATAAATGATTTTTCTTTAACAGCAAATTCGGTACCGTTAATAATAAATTTACTCTCGGTAGGGTTATAACTAAGATAAGCGCCTGTTTTGTTTGTAATTTTAAGTTTAAATTTTGTTTCGGTTGGAATAGAAATAGCTCCAACTACAGTTAGGTCATAATCTGCCGTTTCTACTTTTATATCTTTGTAATACATTTTATCCTTTTGTGCAAAACAAAAAGTGCTCATTAATCCTAAAAACCAAACTAGGCATATTGCTTTTTTCATACTATATGTTTTTATTTATTTTTTGAAAGTGTAAATTAGTAAACTACCAATCATCTTTTTTAGGAGCATCACCTCTTGGTATAGCCATTTTTGCTTTTAAATCATCAGCAACCATTTTAGCATCAGCAAATGCAGCCGATTTTATATGTTTCCAACTTAAATCGCTCAGTTTCATAGAACCACNNTTATGTTTAAGATTATTTACCGTATAGCGATATTTGCCTTCTTTGGCTTCAATTGTAACAGTCATAGTAATTTCTCCTTCAACTTTATCAGTAGGATTAAGTTCTTTTATTTTATATGGAAATGAAACCTGACAAACTGTACTACTACCACCGCTACAATTGCTTTTAACATACTGTTTTGATTTATTGTCGTTTGACCAAATTTGAGCTCTTTTTACTAATTCAGAAACAGGAGCCGGAATAAGAGGGCTAGTAGTATCAGGAACAGCTTCTGCCGGAGGTGCTTCAACTGTTTTTTTCTTTCCGTTTTTACCGGTTGTCTCAGTTGGTGGTGGTGTAGGTGTTGCAGGCGCAGCAAATTTGGCTTTATCTACCTGTACAGGTATAACCTCGCGAAGCATTTTGCTTTCGTCTTCCTTATCATCTTGAGAAAAAGCAAATGTTGCTGATGTAATTAAAAGTGATGTTAAAATAATTTTTTTAATCATAATTGTATATCTAAATATCACTCAAAAATAAGTATTTTGTTTTAAATGGTTTCAACTATTTTATTTAATAATAATTCGTGTTTTTATAAGCTCTTCTCCCTTTTGAAAAACAATTACATATGCTCCTGCTGCTATTCCATTTATATTAAGCATATAATTATTATCTCCTGTTGTTGATTGTGCTGCCTCCTGTTTAATTATTCTTCCAAAAACATCCAATAACTGTAGTGAATAATTACCGCCTTCTTTAGCTGTAAAAGCTATGGTAACCTGCTCATCGGCAGGGTTTGGGTATACTGATAAATCATTTGCAATTGTTTCGTTTTTCTTAATTCCAATAGTACAAGCACCATTAACAAACGAAATAGGATCTGAAGCAATGCCATTGGCTGTTACAACCAATGAGTATGTTCCATAAGGCAAACCCGTAGGTAAGGTAAATAAAGTGCTATCTAGTGCGGTGCCTGTTTGCACATTAGTACTACTCCAATTAAAAGTTCGCGCGTACCAAACTTTTGTTCCGTTTGTTAATCGTATAACAGGATAATTAGTAGCCATTTGCCAATCATCGCCATAAGCAGCTCCTTCTGATATTCCATTAAAAAGTGTACCTGTTATTTTAAATGTATCGCAATTTAATTGATGAATGCTGTTAATGGTAGGTTTACCTGCCACTAATGGTGTTCCATCAGGTGTGTAAACATAATATTGTTGTGTATACTGACTAACATAAAGCACTGTTCCATCAGGTAAATCTAACATGTTAGTTTCAAAACAAGCAATGCTATGGTCTAAAGAATCTGTTGTTATACTTGGTGTATTAATTTGTGTAAAAGAATTACTTGTGTAATCAAACTCAAAAAAAGCTGTGGGTGCTAAAAAAGAACTATCTATAGATTGAGTGAAATTTACAGGTGATGCCGAACAAAGTATTTTACCATTAACCATCATAGCTGCTGCTGCATCTACGGTTCCGTACATGGTATCATTAACCATAGGTATATCCGGCCCTGCGGCCCAAGTACCGGGGCTTGCAGTACCGGTTGGTGTATAATAAGCTGTATGCCCAGTAGATCCTAAAAAGAATGCACGTCCATCAGGTAAAAGAAAACCTGCACCAGTTTCGTACCAATATGGATCGTAAAGCATAACGGGTACGGTAGCATCTACCACCCACTGATTTAAAGATGGAATATATCTTTCTGAACTTGTACTTCCAAAATCAACAAATAAAATACTGTTATCAGC
>PLXK01000008.1 GCA_003151415.1 Bacteroidota bacterium | reverse complement strand
ATGTTCCGATTGTGTTTATGTCGGCACTCACCAAACAGCGCGTGCTCAAAGCGCTTGAAGCTGCTCAGGAAGTGTATGAAAACAAAACCAGAAAGATACCTACCCGTAAACTGAACGATATTCTGCTTCCAATCATCGAGGGTACACCGCCTCCGAATATCAAGGGTAAATTTGTCCTGATTAAATTCATCTCCCAACTCCCAACCAAAAATCCAAACTTTGCTTTCTGGTGCAATATGCCTCAGTACATCAATGAGCCATACAAGCGCTTTATTGAAAACCAGATGCGCATACACTTCAATTTTACGGGTGTTCCCATTGAACTTGTATTCAAGAAAAAATAAACGAATTCCGTTTCGTTTGCTGATTGACTTCAGGTTGCCGGAGTGCTGACGACATCCTGAAATCCTCTTTTTTATTTCAATTTTTTATTAATCGGGTGCCCGGTATATACTATCGGGATCACGACTTATATCTTCGGATTTCCGATCGTTGCTATCGGGTTCGCGATGTATATCATCGGGTTTCCGATCGTTGCTGTCAGGTTAGCGATGTATATCGTCGGTTCCCGGTCGTTGNNTATATCACCGGGTTTCCGATCGTTGGTGTTGGGTTAGCGATATATATCACCGGGTTTCCGATCGTTGGTGTTGGGTTAGCGATATATATCACCGGCATTCCGATCGTTGCTGTCGGGTTCGCGATTTACATACCGGCAATCCCGATCGTTCATGTTTGGAATTCAGATTTGGATATGGGCATTCGTAACAAAAAGCCCCGTTCCATGTTTGGAACGGGGCTTTTGAAATAAAGTATTGCTCAGCTAAAAATTAAGCTTCAACTTCTTCTTCTTTTCCGACAATGTGAAATTCTTTGCGGAAGGAATCCACCATATCCAGTTTTTCCCATCCGAAAGTTTCGTAGGTTTTTCCGTTCACTTCGATGGTGCCGGGTGTGCGGCCCATGTGTCCGTAAGCAGCCGTAGCGCTATAGATCGGGTTTTTCAATCCGAAACGTTTCACGATTGCACTTGGACGCATGTCAACCATTTTGCTGACACGGGAGGCAATTTCGCCATCGGTCAGTTTTTTACCTTCCGAATTTTTTGCTTTGCAGGTACCGTAGGTAGAAACATACAGACCAACGGGTTGTGCCACACCGATTGCATAAGCAACCTGTACCAGACACTCGTCGCAAACGCCGGCGGCAACCAGGTTCTTGGCAATGTGGCGGGTCGCATAAGCTGCAGAACGGTCAACTTTCGAAGAATCCTTTCCGGAGAAAGCACCTCCGCCGTGAGCGCCGCGTCCGCCGTAGGTATCCACAATGATTTTGCGGCCGGTCAGACCGGTATCGCCGTGTGGACCACCGATTACGAATTTACCGGTTGGGTTAACGTGGTATTTGATGTCTTCGCCGAAGAGTTTGCGGATGCGCAAAGGCAATTGTTTTTTGATGCGGGGGATGAGGATGTTGATGACATCTTCACGAATCTTATCCTGCATGTTTTTTTCCGTATCAAAATCATCGTGTTGGGTCGAGAGAACGATGGTTTCCACCTTTTCAGGTTTTCCTTTGTCGCTGTATTGAATGGTCACCTGCGATTTGGCATCGGGGCGAAGATATTTCATTTTCTTTCCTTCGCGGCGGATAACGGCGAGCTCTTTCAAAAGCATGTGAGAAAGTTCAAGCGGAAGCGGCATGAAATTGTCTGTCTCGCGGCAGGCGAAACCAAACATCATACCCTGGTCGCCTGCACCCTGATCTTCATCTTTGGTACGTTCAACACCCTGGTTGATATCCGAACTTTGTTCATGGAGAGCATTGAGGATACCACAGGAAACGGCATCAAACTGATATTCAGATTTGTTGTATCCGATACGGCTGATGACTTCGCGGGCAATTCTTTGGGGATCGACCTTGGCTTTTGCAACATCGTTGCATTTGATTTCTCCGCCGATAACAACCAATCCTGTTGTGACAAAAGTCTCACAAGCTACCTTGGCGTTTGAATCGTAGGTTAAAAATGCATCGATAATCGCGTCCGAAATCTGATCGGCTACCTTATCCGGATGTCCTTCGGACACCGATTCTGAAGTAAACAAGTATGACATTTGGGTTGATTTTAATTTGGAGTGCTAAAATAGCAATTATTGATTGAAATGAGCAAAATCTTGTAAAATATTGAGCTTAAAGAACCCGAATAATGCCCTTTTTGCTGATTTTGAATGAATTGGAGATTGCCTTTGTTTGCTTTTATATTGTTTTCTGAATGGCCGTCATTTCGTGAGGTACTTAAAGACATCTTCCAGCTTTTGTTCTTCGCGGTGCATGGAGAGTACTGCCAAACCATTTTCAACGGCAAAACGAAAAATAGCCGGACGGATATCATTTTCGGAGGTAGTTTCAAGCTTCCATGCAAATGCGGCCGCTGCCTGGTGGACCTCTTCCACTTCAGCAATTACTCTCAGTTTATCTGCCGTTGTTTCCTTGTCAAATTCCACACTGATAATCTGTCTGTTGCTGCTGCCCTTTTGTATGTTTTCGGTAATGTCATCGGCCACAATCTTTCCCTTGTTGACAATAATCACCCGGTTGCAAACAGCTTCCACTTCCTGCATGATGTGTGTGCTGAGCATGACGGTCTTTTCACGGCCGATTTCGATGATCAGATTCCGGATTTCAACCAATTGATTGGGATCAAGACCGGTTGTCGGCTCATCCAGAATAAGCACCTTGGGATCATGAATAAGCGCCTGGGCAAGTCCCACCCGCTGACGGTATCCTTTGGAGAGGGCGCCGATCTTTTTTTTCTGTTCAACACCCAATCCGGTCATCTCGATCATTTTGGAGATGCGCGAAGGGATATTGTCAAGTTTGTGCAGCCCGCAGATAAATTCCAGATATTCCTTCACATACATATCGTGGTAAAGGGGGTTGTGTTCGGGAAGATAGCCCACATTTCTTCTCACTTCAAGACCCTGTTCTTCCACATCAAAACCGTACACCGATGCAGAACCCGAACTTTGCGGCAGAAAACAGGTCAGAATTTTCATCATCGTGGATTTTCCGGCGCCATTGGGTCCCAAAAAACCGACCACTTCGCCGGTTCGGATTTCAAAAGAAACAGTATCCAGTGCCTTTTGTTTTCCATACAGTTTAGTAACCTCTTTGACGATGATCGACATGTGTGCTTGAGTTGATAGGTTTTACTGAAAGACAAAGATACAAAATTGGGAGCGGAATTGTTTCAGAACGGTTAAAGGCATAAAAGATTCCTCTTTGTTTGTTCAGAAGATAAAGGGAATTATTCGCTTGGTACGAACGGAATACTCTTTGTAATCCGGATACCTTTGTTTCAGAAAAGATTCTTCCAGCAACATCCTGGTGAATAAACCGGCGCTTACCAAAATACCTGCCGCCAGGGTATCGATACGGGGAAAAGACAAGACCCCGGCCCAGACAAAATAAATGAGCGAGGCATAGATCGGATGCCTGAAAAATTTGTAAGGTCCGGTGGTGACCAGACCTCCTTCGGTTGTGTTTGCTACAGCATGGAAGCTGCGTGTTCCAAAAGTGAGTCGTGACCAGATCATCAGGGCAAACGCTAAAATCTGAACGGCTATTCCGGCATAGTTGTCTGACAACAAAAATTTGTTTTCAAGGAGATAGATCATTCCACAAACGGCCAGTGCGTAGCCGGCTATGGAAACTGCTTTTGAAATGGTCGTCTTATCCATTTGTTCTGATTCGATTGTGTCGCCACTGAAAGGTATGCGGAAAAATAAAGTCTTCAGCATTCGACCTTTGCTCAGCAAAGATGCAGAAAAAAGAAGTGCAGGCCGAACACGAATCTTCCGGTTGTTTAGCCCTAAACCTGTATCTTTGCCGCCATGCAAGCCACTGTCATCAAGTCAACCGGAAGCTGGT
>PLXK01000229.1 GCA_003151415.1 Bacteroidota bacterium | reverse complement strand
AACTACAAGCAGATTGCCGGATTGCTCCACATTGAAGACCATGCGCAGAAGCTCCTGCTCAATGCCATCCTGGTTAAACTCACAGAACAAGGGCTTGTTAGAGAAGTTGAACGCGGGAAATTTCAAGCCACAAAAACAGGGGCCACGATTATCGGCAGAGTGGACATGACACAGTCTGGCTCGGCATTTATCATTTCCCCCGAATCCGAAAAGGATGTGTTTATATCAAACCGAAAAACACTCAATGCATACAACGGAGATACCGTAAAGGTATTGGTCTATCCCCAAAACGGAGGCCGGCGACCTGAAGGAGAAATCGTTGAAATTGTGAGTCGTGTTAAAGATCAGTTTGTCGGCACGCTTCAGGTCTCCGCAAATTTTGCCTTTCTGGTACCCGACAACGCGAAAACAGGAACGGATATTTATATCCCGCTCGACAAGATCGGTACAGCCAAGAACGGACAAAAAGTAATTGCCCGTGTTACTGACTGGGCGACGCGGGGACATAATCCGATTGGTGAAGTAACGCGTGTTCTCGGTAATGCGGGCGAACACGAAACGGAGATTCACGCCATCCTGGCCGAGTTTGGCCTGCCTTATGAATTCCCAAAAGATGTTGAGAAATTCGCAGACCTCCTGCCCACAACGATTTCAGAGACCGAAATCGCCAAGCGAAGGGATTTCAGGAAGATCACCACATTCACCATCGACCCCTTTGATGCAAAGGATTTTGACGATGCCCTGTCCATTCAAAAGCTGCCCAATGGCAACTGGGAAATAGGAGTGCACATTGCCGATGTATCGCATTATGTAAAACCGGGAAATATTCTTGACAAGGAAGCGCTTGATCGTGCAACTTCCGTATACCTTGTTGACCGCGTGGTTCCCATGCTTCCCGAAATTCTTTCCAACAACATCTGCTCGCTTCGCCCTAAAGAAGAAAAACTTTGTTTTTCCGCAGTGTTTGAAATGGACGAAAATGCCAGTGTACTGAACGAATGGTTCGGACGAACAATTATTTATTCCGACCACCGATTCAGTTACGAGGAAGTGCAGGAAATTATTGAAACAGGTAAAGGAGAATACAAAGATGAAATTTTCAAACTCGATTCCCTTGCAAAAAAATTGCGTGCCGAAAGATTCAAAAAAGGATCCATTGCCTTTGATAAACTGGAAGTGAAATTCCATCTCGACGAAAATGCGAATCCGACAGGCGTCTATTTCAAGGAAATGAAAGATTCAAACAAACTCATCGAAGATTTCATGCTGCTGGCCAATCGCAAAGTGGCCGAATACGTGGGCAAACCCCGAAACGATAAAGGAAAAGAAAAAGCCACCGAGAAGAATCCCCAAAAACAAAGCAACCGCTTTTTCGTATACCGCGTACACGACACGCCCAACGAAGACAAGCTGGAAGCCCTGAGCGTGTTTGTAACCCGTTTCGGTTACCGTCTCCGTACAAATTCCGACAAAGCTGTAGCCGAAAGCATGAACAGCATGCTCAAGGAGGTGCACGGAAAACCGGAATCGGGCATGATCGAAACCCTGGCTGTCAGGTGCATGTCGAAAGCCATTTATACAACAAACAATATCGGCCACTACGGATTGGGTTTTGAGTATTACTCTCACTTCACCTCCCCTATCCGTCGTTATCCGGATGTTCTTGCACACCGGCTTCTGCAGCACTACCTTGACCTGGATCATGGCATCAACTCGAAAGCTTATCTGGATGAGGAAGAACTTGAACTCGAGTGCAAACATTCTTCGGAAAGAGAAAAACTTGCCGCCGATGCAGAAAGAGCCTCCATCAAATACAAACAGGTACAATACCTGCAGGATAAAATCGGGCAGGATTTTGACGGAATCATTTCCGGCGTTACAGAATGGGGACTGTTTGTTGAAATCACGGAAAACCATTGCGAAGGAATGGTTCGTATCCGTGACATGAAGGATGATGCTTATTTCTTCGACGAAGACAACTACTGTCTGCGCGGAAGGAAACCGGGCAATGTTTTCACTCTCGGCGATACGGTTCGCATTCAGGTGAAAAGTGCGGATCTTGTAAAGAAACAGCTTGATTTTGTTCTTGTAAAACGAACCGAAGAAAAAAAGGAACCGGCCAAACCAAAACAAGCGGAGAAGCCGACAAAGGAAGGAAAGGAAGGAAAAGAAAAAAAAATCTCTAAAGGCGATTCGTTCAGTGATGAATGGGGATTTGAAATTTAATGCGAAACCCAATTGATATATTGTCTTTATTTTTGAATGTTTAAAACCGTAATTCTTTTCAGCAAGGGCACGGACAAATTTCAGTTTATGAATCCTCTTTTCACCAATACCATCAGAAGACGTTTCATTCTCCTTCTGTTGCCGGTTTTTTATGTTTTCCTTTCTCTGGTCATTCTTAAAAACATCACCACTTTTTACATCAACGGGCCCGACCCGGTTTATGCCTATTTGATGAATGCCACCAATCTGGCCGGCGGACATTTGGAAATCGGTCACATCGACCATCCAGGCACTCCGGTACAGTGTTTTGGCGCCGCGGTTGTTTTTGCCAAATACATGATCAGCGGTTCTCTTCCGCTTTACCAGGATGTGCTTTCAAATCCTGAAAGTTATCTGTATGCCTGCAGCATGACTTTACTGATGCTGTTCATGGCAACACTTTATCTGACGGGAAGATACGTCTATACAAAAACCGGCAATATTTATATGGCTTTGCTTTTCCAGGCGACTCCGCTGTTCAATACAGGAATACTTCACCACGCCTTCCTGCTCACACCCGAAGCGATGATCATCATTGCCAACACCTTTTTTACGGCATGGCTGTATGTCACGGCGGTTCATGTGAATCGTTCCGGCAATCCGAACTGGAGCTTGCGGGCCCTTGTAACAGCGGCCGTTTTCTCGGCCTTGATTGTTGCCTGCAAAATAACCTGTCTTCCTCTGATTGTTCTGGTCTATTTTCTGATCAGGAGCAACAAGCAGCGCCTGCTGTTTACCGGAGGCTTTGTTGTTTCATTCCTCATTTTCATCCTTCCGGCAATCTCCAAGTTTCGTGAAATGTATACCTGGATAAAGGGGCTCTTGAATCACGACGGCCACTATGGACATGGCAAAGAACAAATACTCAATACAGCAGAATTTAAACAGAATCTGCATACCCTTTTCGCAACAAACGCCGCATTCACTGCAATCTATGCGGTGATCACCTTTGCTTTTGGGGTTTGTCTTTACCGCCTGATCCGGAAAAAATCTGCGGATCGTTTTCAGCTGCGTTTTATCAGCGGAATCTGGGTATCTATAACCTTGCTCATCCTTCTGGTTGCCAAGCACTATTCGTTTCATTATCTCATTCCTGCCGAAACCTTTTTCCCTCTTGGCCTGATTGTTTCCTACATGATCTTTTCGCCTTTTCTGGATCTGGGCCTGTATTCCAGAAACACACGGGCTGTAAAAACAATCATCGCCTGTGCGCTTGCGCTTCTGCTTGCCCGGCAAAATGTATCGGCTGCGTTTCTTTTTCCGGATCACCGCAACCCCATGCTAAGCACACAGCAGTTTCTCTCCTCCTGGAAAGACACGCCCATGATCATCACTCCAGGGAATGAATCTTCCTGCATTGAAACCGCCATTTATTTCGGAACAGTTTATTCTGGAACAATGAACCATCCCTATTTTCAGTTCATAAAAACCTTGTTTCCCCATTCCTATCATTATGAAATAGGAACGAAGCGCCTCATGTTCTGGGATGTGGACATGTTTGCCCCGGAAATACTTAGAAAGCAAAGTAAGGTTCTGGTTTATTTCAAAAATGAAACCCTGGAAACCGAGATCGCTGCCATGACTGATATCAGCATGCTGAATGGAAAAGTAAAACTGGGTGATTTTAAAAAAATATTTACCAACCCTCTTTCTGACGAATCGATTTATCTCATTGATGCCGACACCGCCCTTTCAGCCAGAATTGCCAGCGGAAGCACCACCATATTCTGCAATCTTGAAAAAAGGACAGATGACAAGACCGACTTTATTGCGGAAGATGGCCATACCCATTTCAAAAAAGCGGAGGAATTGAATCACGACCAGTATTTTTCGGGAAACACCTGCGTGAAACTGAATGAGAAAACGCAGTACGGTTTGGATTGCGAGTTCCCCGTTCAGCCTGGAGATTTTGTGGACGCTACGGTCTGGAGAAGATCCACTGACAATACCGGAACCATCATTTTATCAGCAAAAAACAATGCATTGTTTTATACCGGCGGAGAAGCAATCATCAATAATGCTCCCGGAGACTGGCAGCAAATCCAGTGCAGAACCAAGATTCCGGACAACTACCCGGAAAAAACACTTTTCTTTTACATGTATTACACCGGAAAAGGAACCGCCTGGATTGATGATGTGAAGATTACGGTTTATCCGTGTAAGTGAAGAACAGTTTGCAATGGGCAGTTGGCAAGTTGCAGCAACTAAATAAGACAAACACTAGTATTATTCTGTCCTGCTCTTTTGGGTCAGTTTAAAATGTCCCGTCTGCATCAATGGTCTTCCTATTGTGTAGATATTGCTTCCTTTAATGACCAGGTCCAATTCCTCTGCTTTGTCTCCTGAATAAAATCCCGGTTGAGAATTAAAACTGACTTTGAACGTCAATGGTTTGCCCGTAATTTTGTCATTTGTGCTGGTAATAATGGTATAATAATTAAGCCCGGGGATTCCATTCAAATACTTTCTGTCAAGTGCAGTATATGTGCTACCGTTTGAGGCTTTGTCGTTGTATGGAATCGACCTCCCGTTTGCATACTTTCCTCCGGTAACATGAATCAATTTCCTGGCAGCAGAATCCAGGCCAAAATAAATTGTATCATTGACAACATGGGTTTTCGGATCCACCCACTCAAGTCGCATACAATCAAATTTACCCAGAGCCATAGAAGCCGAGATGTGAAATAAAGTATCATTTCGTTTTTTTATTCTGCCAAGGTATTCAGCATACGTTGAGTTTTCCTTGGTGCAAAAAGTAAAAACTATAGAACTGTCAGTATTTATTTTCAACGCGAAATCATAAAGAGGATTTGCTTTGCTTACGTTACTCCCCGTAAAAATCTGACCACGTGCATCTGCCAGATAAGGAGTCAAAACACCCTTCCAGATTTCATACCCTTCCTTCACCAGGTGAATTCCATCATAAGTCAGACGCGGATTCATTTCGTTATTGACAACGAAGTGACTGTACAAATCAATGAAAGGAATTTTCATCTTATCGGCAAGTGCCTTTAGTTCGGCATTCTGTTCTTTGACAACCTCATTTACATCCTCGTTTGAGGTCAGAAAGCTGCCGTTGAGATGAACGGGCAAAAGACTTTGCATATAGATACTTGTCGATGGGCTCTCTTTCTGAACACGTTCAATAATTTTCTGATAATTGCGGCAAATTTCCTTTACAGAAACATGTTCGATCAGATCGTTGATTCCGATGTCGATAAAAAGTTTGGATGGTTTCAAAGCAATAACCTCATCCAGCCGTTTCAAAAGACCCTCGCTGAAATCCCCGGAAATACCACGGTTGATGATTGTTGAATCGCCCAGTATCTTCAGATCAAATCCTTCGGTTAGACTGTTCCCCAGAAACACAATGTGACCCGTTGTACTGGGTTCTTCCTGAAACGCCTTCATTCTTTCTGTCCAGTGTTCGGAAGTCAACGTTTCATTAATGATCCGTCTGATTTTGATTCTCCTGTAAGTTGTGAATGAAACAAAAAGAACTACCGCCAGAATGAAAAGGATCGTACAAATACGTTTGAGAAAGAATTTCATTCTTTGGTTTCGATGATTTGCATGGGACGGTTTGCTGTTGCCGGATCAGGAAAGCTTGTCTGTCAAAAGGCGCATTTCAATAGCAGGAGACTTTTTTTCATAGAGAACCCTGTAAACGGCTTCGGTGATGGGCATGCTTACCGCATATTTCTTATTGATCTCAAAAATGCATTTGGCACCGTAATAACCTTCGGCAATCATACTCATCTCAAGTTGAGCATTTTTTACTGAGTATCCTTTGCCAATCATAGCTCCAAATGTGCGGTTACGGCTGAACTGAGAATAAGCAGTTACAAGGAGATCGCCAAGATATGCCGAATCTTTGATGTCGCGGTCTATGGGATGTACCTTATCAACGAAGCGTTTGATTTCCTGAAGTGCATTTGAAATCAGCACCGCCTGGAAATTATCGCCATACCCAAGACCATGATAAATGCCGCTTGCAATGGCAAAAACATTTTTAAGAACAGCAGAAAATTCGGTTCCATAAATATCATCCGAAACTGTCGTTTTGATATACCGGCAGGCCAGTTTTGAGGCTACGAATAAAGCTTTCTCTGAATTTTGGGAAGCAATGGTCAGGTAAGAAAGTTTTTCGAGGGCAACTTCTTCTGCATGACAGGGGCCGGTGATGACGCCAATGTTTGAAAACGGAACACCAAATTCCTGATTCACATACTCTCCGACAATGAGATTGTATTCAGGTACGATACCTTTGATTGCAGAAAAAATGATTTTGTCTTGCAAGGCGTCTTTCTTCAGTCCTTTCATCGACTGATGAAGAAAAGCCGATGGGATGGCCAGAATGAGTATATCAGAATCCCGGATAATTTCTTCTAGGCTGGCATTCAGATGAAGCTTGCTGATATCGAATTCAACAGAGCTGATGTAATTCGGATTGTGGTGGTATTTTCGGATATAGTCGATTGTCTCCTGACTCCTCAGCCACCAATTGACCGCGTCCATATTGTTGCACAGCATTTTCACAATGGCTGTGGGCCAGCTTCCTCCGCCGATGACGGCTATTTTGGGGATTTTGGTCATGCCTGTTGTTTGCTATAAAACTTCGGGTCTCATCTGGGGAAAGAAAAGAACATCCTGAATACTTGGTACATTGGTCATGATCATGGCCAGGCGGTCAATGCCTATTCCCATACCGGAAGTTGGGGGCATGCCGTATTCCAGAGCACGGAGGAAATCATAATCAATATACATCGCTTCTTTATCTCCACGCTCCATGAGTTTTACCTGTTCTTCAAAACGGGCGCGCTGATCGATCGGATCGTTCAGTTCAGAATAGGCATTGGCCATTTCTTTTCCATTAACCATCAGTTCAAAACGTTCAACCAGTCCTTCCTTGCTTCTGTGCTTTTTACAGAGGGGAGACATTTCTATCGGGTAATCCGTAATAAATGTCGGCTGGATATAATGAGCTTCACATTTTTCACCGAAAATTTCGTCTATCAGTTTGCCTTTCCCCATGGAAGCTTCGGTATGAATACCCAGTTGTTTACAGGTTTCCCGCAATCCGGCTTCGTCCATGGCTGAAATGTCGATACCTGTATGTTCCTTAATGGAATCATACATGGTGATGCGTTTGAAGGGTCTCTGAAAATCAATGATCTTGTCTCCAAGGGGAACTTTGGAATCGCCATGCAGATCGTGCGCCACCTTTTCCAGCATTTCCTCGGTAAAATCCATCATCCAGTTGTAGTCTTTGTAGGCAACGTAAATCTCAAGAACCGTAAATTCCGGATTGTGAGTACGGTCCATGCCCTCATTGCGAAAATCTTTGGCAAATTCATATACGCCCTCATATCCCCCGACAATGAGTCTTTTCAAATACAATTCATTGGCAATTCGCAAATAAAGCGGAATATCCAGGGCGTTGTGATGTGTCGTAAAAGGACGTGCAGTGGCACCACCCGGAATGGGTTGAAGGATCGGGGTTTCTACTTCAAGATATCCTTTGGAATTGAACGTTTCACGAAGCGACTGAACAATCTGTGAACGCTTGCGGAAACGCTCTCTGACCTCCGGATTGATGATCAGATCGACATAACGCTGGCGATACAACAATTCCGGGTCCGTCACTTCATCAAATGCCTTGCCCGTTTCATCCGTTTTTACAACAGGAAGAGGCTTGATTGCTTTGCTGAGGATGGACAGAGTGGTTACGTGAATGGAAATTTCGCCGGTCTTGGTAGTGAAAACAAATCCTTTTACACCGATGATATCGCCAATGTCCAGCATTTTTTTGAAAACAACGTCGTAAAGCGATTTGTCTTCACCGGGGCAAATATCATCGCGGCGCACGTACAATTGAACCCGGCCGCTGCTATCCTGAAGCACAGCAAAACAAGCTTTGCCCATATCACGAACACTCATGATCCGGCCGGCGATACTTATATTTTTATAGCTCGTTTTGTCGCGTTCGTAGTTTTCCTTGATATCCTTTGCACTGACATTTATTTCATAAGAAGCTGCGGGGTATGGATCAATACCCATGGCCCTCAGATCTTCTGATTTCTGGCGACGGATGACTTCCTGTTCTGATAATTCCTGGGACATAGAAAAATGATTTGTGCAAATATAGACTTATTCTTAGTCGCTTTAAGGATTTTCCCTGCGCAAAAGTATCTTGGAACGGGACATACCGAGCATCTGCTTCCGGAAACGGTAAGCGAAAACCAGGTTAAAAACAAGGGAAAACGGAGGAAATAAGGGGTTGTCCCGGAAGTCCTATTCTGCAAGAAGTTTTTGAAGAAAAAGTTCGTTTTGTTCCTTGAATGTTTCGTAATGCGACAAGGTGCCCGGTCCGTTGAATCCGGTATAAATCTTTCTGATCCGTCCTTTTTTATCGATATAAATGGTTGTCGGAAAAGCCATCACGGCATTCAGCATGGGCAAGGCTTCGGAAGCCTCAATATTCCCGCTTTTGCCTGTGAGCAGAAATTCATAGTTCGCATTGAACCGCTTTTTCAGACGCAGCACATTTTGTTTTGCCCTTTCCGGGTCAACAGGTTTTTCGAAGGCAAGAGCTACTATTTCCAGCCCCTTTACTTTGTCTTTCTCATACACATCGGTCAGGTATTTTGTTTCGTCCATACAATTCGGGCACCACGAACCCATAATCTGAACGATGACCACTTTGTTTTTGAATTTATCGTCGCTCAGGGAAACCTCTTTTCCTTCCGTGTTTTTAAATTTGAAATCGATCTTGTCAAAGCCTTTTTTCAGGTAGGTGAGCGAATCCGGATTTCGAAGCTCAAACTTCTCATTCCGTTTTGCGGTCCATTTCTCATGACCATGAGCGCCCGAGTAAAAATCTCCTGAAAGCGTGTGATCCGGCAAAAGCTTTGAACAGAAAAAGTATGCATGTGCGCCATCAAAACAGGACAAATACATCGTGGTGCCTTTAACTCTTCCGGCAAGATATCGGTAATCTCCTGTTTCGGTAAGAAAGGTACCGGAAAGGCCAGATCCCTCCTGCCTGAATTCGCCGATTGCCTTTGAACTGTCGGCAAGACCCGGGCTGAAGTCAACCTCCCATTTACCCGAAATCAAGGCCTGTGCTTTTATTGGTTCTTCATTTGTAAATATCCGGTTTGCATGAAAAGGAATCTTGTTTTTGTCTTTGCGGGCATGATTGATCCACACGCCGGTCCAAAAGGTGCCGTTGTTCTTGCAGCGGAATTCCGAATCGAACACGGGCATTTTGAAAAACACGGAATCTTTGGTGGAAATTAACTCGTCAATGATGATTTCTTCCATCCCGTTGGTAATGATCAAAACATTTTTGTCGTTCACTGTTTTAACCAGAAAATTAAAGGGAAGCTGAATGGAATCATTTAAGCGTAAAAACGCTTTCCAATTTCCGGCCTGCAACAATTCATTATTCTGGCAAAAGGAAGGCATAACAATGAAGGTAAGCAACAAACCGAAGAGCAAAGCCTTTGTTTTCATGCTGCGAATTTAAGCCTTTTTCCGGCAAAGGAATCGTCATTGAATGAAGAAAGGCTTTTCGTATCTTTGATTTATGGCCAAATTGATTGTTCATCAGGTTCCACTTACCAGAGAGGAAATAGAAGAAAGGCGTCTTGACGAAAATCTGGCTTTGAGCCCACAGGAAAGGATTCAAAAAATGTTCAAACTGATGCAACTTTCATTGATGTTGAAAAAAGGACCCCTTAAAACTCCACAGGGCTTAGGCGTTGTTTTAAAGCGAATCAAACCATGAGTTTCATTGATGAAGAAGGCCGCGACTTTTTCCTTGTCATGCACAAGCACAATGTGAGGTTTATGCTTGTCGGGGGGATTGCAGTAAACTATTATGGACATTCGAGGAGCACCGGAGACATTGACATTTGGGTTGAAGACTCTGCCGTAAACAGGCAAAATCTTGTTCTGGCTCTGCGGGAATATGGCATCACAGGGGCGGAAACATTCCTAACACACCCCATGTTGGCAGGCTATTCAGAAATCCTTCTTGAAAGTGGCGTGTACATAGATATGATGTGCGAACTGCAATTTTTCAAGAAAGAACATTTTGACGAATCCTATGAAAAAGCAGAAGTCTTCCTGATTGAAAACAACATTCCTTTAAAAATCATTCATCTGAATCGGCTCATTGAAGAGAAAAAAAAATCATCGCGACCCAAAGACCGCGATGATGCTGAAAAACTTGAATTGATTTTGCAAAAGAGGAACAAATGAATTCTTCTCTTAAATGCTCTCTTAAATATTGAAATTGATCCCCTGAGCCAAAGGAAGTGAAGTGCCGTAATTGATTGTATTTGTCTGACGGCGCATATAGGCTTTCCAGGCATCAGAACCCGATTCGCGACCTCCACCGGTTTCTTTTTCCCCGCCAAATGCGCCACCGATCTCGGCACCTGAAGTTCCGATGTTCACATTTGCAATGCCGCAGTCTGAGCCCGAAGGTGCCAGAAATGCTTCCATCTCACGCATGTTATTGGTGAAGATCGAAGAAGACAATCCCTGAGGAACTCCATTTTGCATGGCAATGGCCTCTTCAATTGTCTTGTACTTCATGACATACAGAATCGGCGCAAAGGTTTCTTCCTGAACAATGTGGTATTCATTTTTTGCCTCAATGATGCAAGGTTTTACATAACAACAGCTTTCAAAGCCATCGCCAGCCACGATTCCGCCTTCAACCACCATTTTGCCTCCTTCTTCTTTTGCTCTTTCAATTGCAGTGAGGTAATCATCCACTGCCTTTTTATCAATAAGCGGACCCACGTGATTGTGGGCATCCAAAGGATTTCCAATTTTCAACTGGCCGTATGCATTTTTAAGAACGTTCAGTGTTTTGTCATAAATGCTTTCGTGAATAATCAGACGACGCGTGGATGTACAACGCTGACCGGCAGTACCCACAGCGCCAAATACAGAACCTACCAGAACCATGCTCAGATCGGCGTGTTCGGATACGATGATCGCATTGTTCCCGCCCAATTCAAGGATGGAGCGACCGAAACGCTGAGCCACAGCGCCGGAAACGATTCTGCCAATACGCGTTGAGCCTGTGAAAGAGATCATCGGAACACGCTTGTCGTTGTTCATCAGATCACCAACCGGATTTCCGATGAGCAGGCAACTGACTCCTTCGGGAACATCGTTTTTCTTCAGCACGTCGGCGATAATATTCTGACAGGCAATGGCACAAAGCGGCGTTTTGGAACTTGGTTTCCATACGCATACGTCACCGCAAACCCAGGCAAGGGCTGCGTTCCAGCTCCATACGGCAACCGGGAAGTTGAATGCGGAGATAATGCCCACAATACCCAGCGGATGCCATTGTTCATACATGCGGTGCTGAGGACGTTCACTGTGCATGGTCAGACCATACAACTGACGGGAAAGCCCTACTGCAAAATCACAGATATCAATCATTTCCTGAACCTCTCCGAGTCCTTCCTGAAGGCTTTTTCCCATTTCATAAGAAACAAGTTTGCCCAAAGGCTCTTTGTACTTACGGAACTGTTCGCCCATCTGACGTACAATTTCTCCGCGTTTGGGAGCCGGAGTCTGGCGCCAGATTTTAAAAGCGGCTTCTGCTGTCTTTAATGTATGTTCATAGTCTTCGGCTGTGGCGGTATTCACACTGCCTATCAACTGTCCGTTTACCGGGGAAAAGGAATCAATTTTGGGGCCTTTTGAATGGACATGTTTCAGACCGGTGGATGCACCGTAATTCTGAGTACCAATTCCCAATTGCTTCAGGGCTTCTTCGATTCCGAAAGTGTTCTTTGTGAGGGTTGCTGTCGACATGATTCAAGGATTAAATATGATCGTGCAAAATTACGAAAATATATCGTAACCCTCCTGCTTTAGGCCCTGAAAACACTGGACACGGTGATAAATAATCCTATCAGACAGGGATCAGATAAGGGAAGGGGGCTCTTCTGAAAAGGCGGAGACTCAATGGCCTTTTGATGGGGCTGCTGCTCCATTGACCTGGGGAACAGAACGGGAGTAGATTGTCTTTGCCGCCAGGGAGAAGCTTTTGCTAACAATCCGTTTCGGATCATTGGTATCGGTGTCAAATTTTGATTTGGCAAGCCCGCCACCCACCTGTTTGCCTTCGAGATTGTATACGGTATAGTGTACTGAAGCTTCCCTGTCTTTGCTCCCGTCATCAGCAACGATGGCTTTGAGATCTACCTCGCTGACAAAAACGAAAAGTTCGGCGCCGTATTTTTTGTTCATGGCTTCCAATAAACCAGGTTGATTAATCACAGTACGCATATACCGTTCTTCATCCCCCTTGATCGGCACTGTGAGCTGCCCGTTTGTAATTTTTTTCTGATCGGCCGTCTTGTCCTTGCCTTGGGTAACGGTATACTTATATCCCGTTGAGCGGTAGATGTATTGCAAATCCCCTTTTGTCCGGACCGTATCTTTGAGCAAAGAAACAACCGAAAAGTTTGTTTTAAACTGGGCGCTTAACTGATTGTCTATGCCTGAACGAAAGGCTTCTCTGATCTGCCGAAAATCCATTTTTGTTTCCCTGTTGATGCTGCGGTCGATGTCAGACATATACATCTTGGGGTCAAAAGGAATCAAAAGCACTTTTTGTCTGCCAAGTTCCGATTTGGGTCTTTCGGGAGATTTCGTTTCCTCGAGAGTGGTATTTTGAGCGAAAAGCGAGTTATTGAGAGATCCCGTCAGAAACAGACAGACCAGAACAGACATGAACCTGAAGGCGCTTTTGTTTCTTCTTAAACTCATGGTTCAGCCCGGGTTTGACTAATTTCTGAAATGTCTGAAAACATCGTTGCCATTGGCATACAAGAAAAGTGCCAGAAGCAAAACCATACCGGCAAGCTGGGCATATTCCATTGCTTTCTGGTTCGGTTTGCGTCTTGTAATCATCTCATACAACAGGAACATCACATGTCCGCCGTCCAGAGCCGGAATGGGCAGAATGTTCATAAAGGCGAGAATGATCGAAATAAAGGCTGTGAGCCTCCAAAAAGATTCCCACTCCCAGGTGGTGCCGAACATGCTTGCAAAGGCACCAAAACCGCCAATTTGCTTGGCACCTTCTTTTGTGAAAATAAGCTTGAACTGTTTGACATAATTGCTCAGGGTATTGATTCCGAGTTCCACTCCTTTAGGAATGGATTCAAAGAAACCATAATGCGTTGTTGTGAGATTCAAAAGTTGGTAAGGGGATACAGCAAAAATTCCCAATTTGCCATTGGCATCTACCTGAACATCCAGTTCTTTTGCCTGGCCGTCCCTGACAAATCCCACCTTGACATGCTGACTTTTCAACTGACTGAGCACCGGCAAATACTCATCAAAGAACACCAGCTTTTTGCCATTAAGCGAAACCAGAATATCACCTTTTTTCATGCCGGCCTTTTTTGCATTGGAGGTGGCATCAAAATCTCCGGCAACAAAAAGTGAACGCGGACTGAGAAAGGACCTGACTTCTTTTGACATCAGGGTTTTGACAAAAGTATCGGGAATGGCAATGATTTTTGTTTCGCCATTGCGGTCAACTTCAATGGTCTTTGGCTTGTCCAGAAGAATGGACCTCCTGACATCATTGAACTCTTCCACTTTTTTTCCTTCAAGCGCAACGATTTTATCACCGTTTTTCAATCCTATATTCAGAGCAACCGAATCGCACATGATACCGTATTTTGCATTGGCCATGGGCAAGGTTGTCTCGCCCCAGGTAAATGCAATCATCATATAAATAAGGAAACCCAAAAGAATATTTACAGTAACCCCTCCAAGCATAACGATCAGTCGTTGCCAGGCCGGCTTCGAACGGAACTCCCAATCCTGCGGAGGAAGCTTCATCTGTTCTTTGTCCATGGACTCATCGACCATACCCGAAATCTTTACATAGCCACCCAAAGGCAGCCAGCCGATACCATATTCGGTATCGCCTTTTTTATGCTTGAAAAGAGAAAACCAGGGATCGAAGAACAGATAGAATTTTTCGACACGTATCTTAAACAGCCGTGCAGGAATGAAGTGACCCGCTTCGTGGAGAATGATCAGTATAGATAGGCTCAGAATTAACTGACCACCCTGAATGAGAACGTTCATTGATGATTATTTAATTAGCTGCAAAGTTAATCAATTTAGCCGGAATGGTTTTTCAGACCCCAATAAAGTCTCGTGTAAGGGCACGGGTTTCTTTGTCACTTTCAACATAGTCGAGATAGGCCGGATTGCCTATAAACGCCACGCGGCTCATCGCCTTCTCGATGATTTCGGGAATCGCATTGAACCCTATTCTGTCCTGCAGGAAAGCCTTCACAACCACTTCATTGGCGGCATTGAGAATACAGGACATATTGCCGCCTTTGCGCAAGGCTTCAAATGCCAGGGGCAGACACCGGAATGTGCCATTATCGGGTTTTTCAAAAGTAAGCGAGGGGTATTTCATAAAATCGAAACGTGGAAAGGAGGACGGAAGACGATGCGGATAGGCCAGGGCATATTGTATCGGAAGTTTCATGTCCGGCAATCCCATTTGGGCTTTCATCGAGCCGTCTTCAAACTGAACAATGGAATGGATAATGCTTTGGGGATGAATGACCACATCAATCTGCTCGGGCTTGAGGTGGAACAGCCATTTGGCTTCAATGACTTCCAGTCCTTTATTCATAAGGGTGGAAGAATCGATGGTGATCTTAGCGCCCATTTCCCAATTCGGGTGTTTCAGGGCCTGTTCTTTCTTCACCAGCGAAAGAAACTCCTTTGTCTTCCCGCGAAACGGTCCTCCGGAGGCCGTCAGATATATTTTTTCGATCTTGTTGTGAAACTCCCCGGCCAGGCATTGAAATATGGCTGAATGTTCCGAATCAACGGGATAAATATTTACCGCGTGGGCTTGGGCCAGAGAGGTAACCAGCTCCCCTGCAACAACAAGGGTCTCTTTATTGGCAAGGGCAATCTGTTTACCGGCCTTAATGGCTGCAATGGTCGATTCCAGACCGGCATAACCCACTATGGCGGTAAGCACCATGTCAATACTTTCCATTTGCACGACCTGACTGATGGCATCCGTGCCGGAAAATACCTTGATATCGTCTTTGGCAAGGGCTTCCTTTACATAGAGGTATTTCTCTTCATCGGCAATGACAACTGCATTGGGCATAAACTCTTTGGCCTGTTGGATCAGCAGATCGGCATTTCCATTTCCTGTCAACACTTCGATTGTGAAATGCTCCTTGTTGGCCCGGACAACTTCGAGTGCCTGGGTTCCGATAGATCCGGTTGAGCCAAGAATGGCTATGTGCTTGGTAGGGTTTGTGCTCAATGGGGAATGTTCAAATGATTTTTAGGCTTAAAGCGGGGCAAAGATAGGAAATGCTTTGCTGGAAGCCTTTCTTTGAATCCGGAAGAAACATCGATTTCGTATTTCCATCTCTATTTTTTTGCCTGATGTCAATTGCCAACTTTATTACTCATTCAGTTTCATTTTCGAAAAAGCCACAATTTCCTTCCCGGTCTTTTGGTCAGGAGTGGCTTGTTTGATGACGACTGTCTGTTTGTCGAGCCATTTCAATTCTTCGGGGCCCCAACGGGTAAACTCCTGCTGCCAGAGAAGTTTGAGACTGTCCTTTCCCATACTGAAAACTTGTATTCCATTGTGTAAAAACCCCACATCCAGATCGTAAGAAGAACTGACCAGAAACCGGTCGTCTGAAGACAGGGAAGGCGTTCCCCATGTCTTTACCTGCTTACCTGTATTCAGATTGATGATCAGATAGTCCAGCCTCTCATCATACCCCACTTTAAATACGACAAATGGGGTTTTGTCGAGTTGACCGCCATAGGTATAATCGATGTATTCATCTCCATCGCAATTGAGGTGTTCGGTAAGAACTACTTTCTGCCCGTTGGTACAGCGAATCGAAATGGTGCTGTCTTTCTGGCTGATGAACTTTGCATCCTGTTGAATAAGTTCACAATCGTTATCGAGAATATCGGGAACAAATCCCATATCGGTAATCGAATCAAATCCTTTTGCCTCCAGGGGCGTAAAGACAAGTTTCCGGGTTCCGAAGAAGAGCGTATCGTAATGGTGAAGCGTATCGGAAGTCCTCATTTTATCGCCGGCGCTTTTTAACACTGCCTGTTGAGAAACGGGCGGGGTATTGGTTCCGCAGTCGGCCAGCATCAAACAAAGCAAGAGAAAGAGGAAAACTCTCATAATAAAAAAACTGTTTAAGGGACTACTGAAAAACCATGTAATCCTGTGGATCGATTGCACTTCCGTTGTACCAAAGTTCAAAATGAAGGTGCGGTCCGGTCGTCTGCTCTCCGGTATTTCCAACTATGGCAATGGGTTCTCCGGCTTTGACGTATTCGCCTGTTTTTTTCAAGAGATCCGAATTGTGTTTGTATACGGAAACAAGGTTGTTTGAGTGCTGGATTTGTATGACATAACCGGTTTCGCTGGTCCACCCCGAAAAAATGACTGTTCCGTCCAGCGTGGCCTTGATGGGTTCGTTTTCGGCGGCGGCAATGTCAACACCGTAATGTTCGGTAACAGGACTGAACGAAGAGGTGATTCTGCCCCGGACCGGCGAAAAGAAAAAGAATCCGGCTATGCTGTTTTTGCTTCGGGCTGAGGCGTTGATGGTCAGGGTATATTTATCCTGATTTTCATACCCCGACCGAAAAACAGAATCTTCCCTGGAACTTTTGATGCTTATTTTCTTGTATTTTTTTGTTGAGTCGGTCCGGTTTTTTTGTGGTTTGGGTTCAGTCTTGCCATTGAGCAGATCGTTCAGATTCCGGATATAAAGTTCACGCGCATTTGCGGCAAGGGCAAGAGAGTCGGTCTTCATTGAAAGGGCAATCAGATCCCTTTTCGTGGCAATTTCTGAAGCGTAACCCGGAATAAATTCACGAAGCGGCGTGAAGGCAATGATACTTGTAACCAGTGCAACCATGACGATGGAAATCACTCCCACGGCAATGAATACATTCAGTGCATTGAGGCGAAAGGAAAACTTTTCGGCAAAAGAGTCGTCATTCAGGAGCACCATGCGGTACTTTACCTTGAGACGGTCCAGTAATTTACGTTTTTTCTTTTCTTCAGTCATGCGTTACGCCATGCTACAAAAACCGCCCGGAAACCCCTTTCGGACAAAGGCACAATTGTAAAGATCGTAATTATCCGGGGATTTTTCATTGGATGTGATACAAGACAGAATGTTTAGTTTTGTATAGATGGAATCCAAACGCATGCAGCAAATCAGACAAATGCTTGTTTCCGAACCGGAAGATGAGTTTTTAAATTATGCGCTTGCCCTTGAGCTCGAGAAAGAAGGTCTGGTGTCTGAAGCAATCCGCACTATCGAAAGTATTCTCCTGAAGAATGAAAATTATACCGGGGGCTATTACAAACTGGGAAATCTGTACGAACAGAACGGCCAGAAGCAGAGAGCCATAGAAATCTACCGCAAAGGCATGGACGTTTCAAAAAGGCAGAAAGAAAGCAAAGCATTCGGAGAGCTGAATGAGGCCCTTCAAAATCTGGAAGACTGACAGGAATGGGCCTGACACGACCCATCCTGCCTGTTTCTTTTAAATCTTTTCGATATGCACAGCGGTGCCATAAGCCAGTACCTCGGTAACCCCTGCCATGACTTCATTGGCATCATAGCGCATACCAATAATGGCATTGGCTCCCATCTGATCGGCATGATCGCACATGATCTGAAAAGCTTCTTCCCTGGCCTTTTCACAAAGCTGTGTATAGATAGAAATATTGCCGCCGAACAGGGTCTGGAAACTGGCCCCGATGTTTCCGAATACACTTCGTGAGCGGACAGTTACCCCCCTGACAACGCCCAGGTTTTTGGTGATTTTTGTGCCGTCAAGCGTGAAGGCCGTGGTGATGCATGTCTTGTCCATTTGTTTTTTGGTTTTGGGTATATAGAAGTGTTTCTTGTTTTATTTGAAACTCCAGTCGTACGTATCCAGATTCATGATACATTGTTTCAACAAATCGATGCTGGCCCGGATATCGCTTTTGTCTGCCATTTCAATAACCTGATGGATGTGACGCGTAGGAATCGAAACGGCCCCTGAAATGGCCCCTCCCGGTGTCATCCGTTGAATCCCCGCCGTATCTGTACCGCCTGCCGAAAGAATTTCTTCCTGGTGCTTGATTTTGTATTTGCGGGCAGTATCTCTCATGTAGTCCACCATCCGGTAATCGCAGATTGTTGACGAATCCATTATTTTTATGGCTGTTCCCTCGCCAAGCCGGGTCACGACCTCATACTCTTTTGCGCCCGGCACGTCAAAGGCAATTGTTGTATCCAGGCCGAAACCGAAATCAGGTTGGATTTTCAGCGCGCTGGCATGGGCGCCCCGCATTCCCACTTCTTCCTGGACAGTAAACACCGCATACACATCATAGGGCGGAGTTTTCAGTTCACGGAGCATTTCTATAAGCACGAAGACAGACACCCTGTTGTCGATCGATTTGCAGTTCACGCAATTCCCCATTTCGATCAGTTCGCGCTCGCGGGTCACCACATCGCCTACCCTGACCACTTTTTCCGCTTCTTTCCTGGAAAGGCCCAGATCAATAAAATAATCCGTTATGGGAACAATCTTTGTTCTTTCCTCTGCACTCATCACATGGATGGGTTTGCAGCCCATCACTCCAATCACATCTTTTTTTCCGTGAACAATAACCCGCTGGGCAGTGAGGGTTTTCGGGTCGAAACCTCCCAGGGGGTTGAAGCGCAGAAATCCTTTTTCGTCAATATGCGTAACGATAAAAGAGATTTCATCCATGTGTGCGGCAATCATCACTTTTTTGTTCTTCTTTCCTTTTTTAAAGGCGGTGAGATTACCCATATTATCGACCGTGACCGAATCTGCAAAGGGTTTCACTTCTTTCATGACAATTTCGCGTACACGCTGTTCGTGTCCGGGAGCTCCGGCAACTTCACAAATTTGTTTGAGCAATTTGATGTTTATAGCCATCTTTTCATTGGGGTTTTAGTAAATGGGCAGTGCCCGATTGGAGACTGTGAATTGCCCGGAAGGGGCTCCTTCGGATCGAATTTAGTCAATGGATGACAGACAGTTTCAGCATATTGGTACGGCCTCTTTCCTTCATGGGCATGCTGGCGATATTGATGACCATATCGTCCACTTCCACGAGTCCGGCTTTTTTCAGAAAGATGCTGAGATCGGTGATGGTCTGATCGGTGCTTTCATATTTATCGTAATAAAATCCGCGAACACCCCATACCAGGCTCAAAGATGTCAGGAGCAGGGGATTGTCGGTAAAAATAAAAATACTGGCTTTCGGACGGTGGCTCGACAACTTGAAGGCAGTTGCGCCCGAATTGGTCATTGAAACAATGGCCTTTACATCGGCCTGATGGGCCATGACGCAGGCTGTATAGCAAATGGAATCGGAAACGAATGTTTGTGTTTTAAGAACAGGAGCATGTTCGCGGTGGTAAATGACCTCTTCTTCTTCCACCCGGGCGATGATACGCTGCATGGCCTCGATCACTTTTACGGGATACTTTCCGACGGAAGTTTCGCCGCTCAGCATAACGGCATCGGCTCCATCCATGACGGCATTCGCCACATCGTTAACCTCGGCCCGCGTCGGGGCAAAATTGGTGATCATGCTCTCCATCATCTNNCGCCCCGGGCCACCATGATGCCATCCGTCATGTCGATGATGTTGTCTATTTCCAGAATGGCTTCGGGCTTTTCTATTTTAGCGATGACCCGGGCCTTTCCTCCGTTTTTCCGGATAATCTCTTTGAGCTCGACGATATCGGTAACCGAACGGACAAACGAAAGTGCTACCCAGTCGACATTTTGTTCCAGTGCAAAATCCAGATCCCTTTTATCCTTGGGAGTCAGACAGGGAAGTGAAATTTTGGTGTTGGGCAAATTCACTCCTTTTTTTGAAGAGAGCATTCCCCCATAAACGACAGTTGCTTCAACCTCATCTTTTTTGTTGGTCGTGAGGACCTGGAGCATGATTTTTCCGTCATCAATCAGGACACGGTCACCCACGGCCACATCCAGGGGAAACTGGGGGTAAGTGATATAGATCCGTTCTGCGGTGCCTTCCGACTCAACGGTTGTAATGATTACTTTCCGTCCTGTGACCAGCTCAACACTGTTGTCTTTCACTGTCCCGATACGGAGTTTAGGTCCTTGCAGGTCGGCAAGAAGTCCCACGTTGCAGCTCAGTTCTTTGTTGATTGCGCGCACATGGTCGATCGTTTCTTTGACGGCTCCGTAGTCGCCGTGCGAAAAATTAAGGCGGCAAATATTCACCCCTGCAATGATCATTTCCTTCAGCACTTCATAGGAAGCCGTGGCGGGGCCCATGGTGGCCACAATTTTGGTTTTATTTTCTCTCATAGCCTGCAAATACACTAATTAAAACAGATCATTCATTCGGAAATCTTGTAAGGAAAAAGCAAAGCGGAATTGTCAAAGATCCCGCCGCAGGTAATTTCCACTAATTTACGAATGGATTTGGGAATTCCTCCTTTGATGAAAAAAATTCAATTGTCCGTTGTGTTCAAAAGATCAGATTCTGTTTTGATTTCAGGGAAACCGGATCAATTGCAAATGCCGTGAGTACAAAAGAGATCCCTCTGAGTCCGAGTAACATTTCTTCTTTATTCTCCTCATCATAACCTCCGCGGGCAATGATGAAATAATCGGCCGAACGGTGCTCGGGTACCAAAAGGGAAGATCCGCTGCGGTTCGAGACAAGAAAAATGCCGGATTCGTTCTCCTCGCTGATTTGTTCAAAAACAGCATAGGCATCCGATTTGCTTCCCTTTTTAGAAGAGATAACAATGTCTTCGCCCCTGCATAAATCGATACCGAGCTTTTCGCGTATGGCCCAGGAAATCCGGTAATCCTTTTCATGACAGGAAATACCGATCAGGATAAAGTCGAAATCATAGTCTACTTCGAGGGTAAATTTGCTCACGGGTTTTTATTGAGTAAACAAAGGTATGCAGAACATTGAAACCCGCCTTATTTCAGCAGTTGGGCAATGGCCTGCTCGGATGCAATCTGTTCGGCCTTTTTCTTTGAAATACTCTGGCCTTTCCCAAATGCCTGCTGATCGATTCTGGCTTCGATGATGTACTGTTTTTCGTGGCCGTTCATAATTTCCTCGACAACGACAAAAGCAAAGGTTTTTTTTTCTTTCTGCGCCCATTCGATGAGTTTGCTTTTGAAATCGGTCTCGGTTTGCTCGATTTCTTCCATGTCGAGATGTTCGGGGATGACTTTATTCTGAAGAAAATCATGTGCAAACACATAACCTTTGTCCAGGTAAATGGCGCCAATCAGGGCTTCAAAGACATCGCCATTGACACTGTGATTGCTTTTTGAAAAACCGAAATCGGCTTCGATAAATTTCTGCAGTCCGAAGCGAACCGACAATTTATTGAGTTGGGTCCTGCTCACGATTCTGGAACGCATTTTGGTGAGAAAGCCTTCGTCTCTAAAAGGGAATTTCTTAAACAGATAATCTGCAATGACAAGGCTCAGAACAGCATCGCCTAAAAATTCGAGGCGTTCATAACTGTCTTTCACGCCCGTTTTTATTTCCGGGGCCGCAGAACTGTGGGTAAATGCTTTTCGGTACAGAGAAATGTTACCGGGATAAAATCCAAGTACGTTTCTCAGGCTCTCGCAGAACTTTCTGTCTTTGGAGAAATATGCCTTGAGCCTGTTTAGCAAGATCGGGGAATTATTAGTCTGTGTATTTCTTAAAAATAACAGATGCATTGTGCCCGCCAAAACCAAATGTATTGCTCAGGGCCGCCCTCACGATACGCTTTTGAGCTTTGTGAAAAGTAAAATTCAGGCGGGGATCAAGAGCCGGATCATCATTGAAGTGATTGATTGTCGGAGGCACGATATCGTTTTGTATCGCCAGGATACAGGCCGTGGCTTCAATGGCGCCGGCGGCACCCAGCAAATGGCCGGTCATTGATTTTGTCGAACTGATATTCAAACGATACGCGTCTTCACCAAAAACGCCAAGAATGGCTTTTGATTCGGCGACATCGCCAAGAGGTGTGGATGTACCGTGTACATTGATATAATCGATGTCAGAAGGTTTCATTCCGGCATCTTCCAGAGAAAGGCGCATGACATTCATCGCTCCCAATCCTTCGGGATGTGGTGCGGTAATGTGATTGGCGTCAGCAGTCATGCCGCCACCAACGAGTTCAGCATATATTTTGGCACCCCTTTTTTTAGCGTGTTCCAGTTCTTCCAGAATGATGCAACATCCGCCTTCGCCCAAAACAAAACCATCGCGGTCCACGTCAAAAGGACGGGAAGCCGTCTGGGGCGAGTCGTTGCGTGTTGAAAGTGCGTGCATGGCATTGAAACCACCCACACCGGATTCATTCACGGCAGCTTCGGATCCTCCCGAAACAATGATATCGGCTTTGCCCAGCTTGATGTAAGTCAGTGCGTCGATGAGGGCATTTGTAGAAGAAGCGCAGGCTGAAACGGTTGTATAATTCGGACCGCGGAATCCAAACATGATGGAAATGTGGCCCGAACAAATGTCGGCAATCATTTTGGGAATAAAGAAGGGATTGAAACGGGGAGTTCCATCGCCTCTTCCTAAGTTCAGCACTTCTTCCTGGAAGGTCTTGAGGCCACCGATTCCGGATCCCCAGATCACCCCCACCCTGTCCAGGTTGGCGTTTTCTTTGGTGATACCTGCATCAGCAACGGCCTGCATGGAAGCGACTATACCGTAATGGCAGAAAGGGTCAAGCTTGCGCGCCTCTTTCCTATCCATGAAATCCTCGGGGTTAAAGTTTTTAACCTCACAGGCAAAACGGGTTTTATACTTGGACGCATCAAAACGGGTAATAGGCGCCGACCCGCTAACTCCATTGATAAGGTTGTTCCAGTAGTCTGTAACCGTATTACCAAGTGGTGTTATAGCTCCAAGACCGGTAACTACTACCCGTTTGAATTGCATAATAAACCGTTAGATTAAATTACTTCGCGTTTGCTTCGATGTAGGTAATTGCTTCGCCTACAGTATTGATTTTTTCAGCCTGGTCGTCTGGAATGGCAATATTGAATTCCTTTTCAAACTCCATGATCAGCTCTACTGTGTCCAAAGAGTCTGCTCCCAAATCATTGGTAAAGCTGGCTTGAGGAGTTACTTCTTTTTCATCAACTCCAAGTTTGTCAACGATAATTGACTTAACTTTTGCTGCGATGTCTGACATTTGATTTTGGTTTTAGTTATATAAATTTGGTGCAAAGATAGATTTATTGTAGAAATGACAAAAAATTACCCGTTTTCCCTTTTTCTCTCTTCACACCCGGCGATTTGTATGCTGAGGATCAGGCGCATTAGTCATTATTGAAATAATTATTTTGTCTGTCTGGATTCCAAATCTGCACGGTTTCTCTTTCCGGTGGCTTTCTTAAAACCTCAATCCGGCCGATTTGAGTCAACGAATATAAAAACTATTTTTACGGAATGAAGCATTTATGTGTTTTTGCATCCGGAGAAGGAACCAATACGTTGAACATAATCCGCTATTTCCGGGAAAAAGGAACCGCTGAAGTGACTATGGTTGTTACAAACCGGGCGGATGCCGGGGTCATTCCCAAGGTCCGGAAACTGGGCATAAAAGTTTTGGTTGTGACAAGAGAAGAGTTTTACGGCAACCCGGACTTGCTTATCCATACACTTCAGGATGCAGGAATTGACCTGATCATCCTTGCAGGCTTTCTCTGGATGATGCCCCCCCGTGTCATAGAGGCCTATCCGGACAGAATCCTGAACATCCACCCGGCTCTTTTGCCCCGTTTTGGAGGAAAAGGAATGTATGGGATGCATGTACACAAGGCCGTACTCGAAGCCGGTGAAAGTGAGAGCGGCATCACGATACATCTTGTCAACGAGCATTACGACGAGGGTGCCATCCTGTTTCAGGAAAAATGCTGCATCGAACCCGATGACACACCGTATTCGCTGGCACAAAAAATCAGGCTCCTCGAACACCGTTGTTTTCCTTTGTTTATAGATTCCTTTTTGAAAGAAAAAAAATAAATGGCAACCCCGCTTATGCGCCCCGCCTTGTTTCTCTTGCCTTACAAAAGATCATTGGAGTTCCGTATGTCAGGCTCAGGATCCATTTGGTTCCTAAAAAAAACGGATTGAACCGGTCGCCCATCGGTATATTTGTTGAACTTGCGCTTTCTATGAATCTTCTGCGGAAATATATTTTGCATGCGGGCATTCTTCCCGATCAGACAGAAACAGTCCGCATCCGGATCATGCTTCTCAATCAATTCAATTTCATAACCCTTTTTATCATGTTTGGCGGAATGCTGAATCTTTTCATGCTGAAAGATTTTCATTCAATACCTGTTCTGCTTGGCGGCATGGCCATCCTTCTTTGGGGCATATGGCTCAATCTCCGGGCCCGTTCTGATGCTTCCGCCACCTGCCTGCTGATCTCCACCAATCTGCTGATCTTTTATTACGGTTCTTATTTCGGAGCCGGTTCGGGCATTTACTTTTTCTATTTTCCGGCGGCCCTGTGCATTGCCTACCTCTTCGATTTCATGAAGCAAAGGCTCTATTTTGTCTGCCATTTCATTTTTCTTCTTCTGCAGATCGCAACCCTGCTTTTATTCAACTTCAGGCCTTTTTACGGGCCGGGATTTTCAGCCTCAAATATCGAACAGATCTTCGCCTTCGATCTGTTTATCTGCGTGCTTCTGATTCTGTACTTTATATACCTGGTTACAAAAACAAACGACAAGCGGCAAAAGGAACTGCTTCGGTATATCGAAGACAGGCGGCTGGCAGAGGAAGCAACAAAAGCATCTCTGCGTGAAAAGGAAACCCTGCTTGCAGAGGTCCATCACCGCGTAAAAAACAATTTGGCCGTAATTTCAGGATTGCTGAACCTGCAAATGCATTCGGTAACAAACGACTATACCCGGGACGTTTTGCTTGACTGCAAAAGCCGGGTGGCATCCATGGCCCTTGTTCACGAAAAATTATACCGGAGTCATTCCCTGGCTGAAATCGATTTGCACTCTTACCTGCCCGATCTCATCAACGAGATCAGAAATGCCTTTCTGGATTCCGGGGAGCGGATCAAAGTTGAAATCACCGTGCCGCATATCTTCATGACGGTTTCTGAAGCCATCCCTTGCGGACTGATTCTGAACGAACTCATCACCAACTCGTTCAAACATGCCTTTGCAGATCAAATAAATCCTGAAATAAAGATCTCCATCAGCAGGGAAGGACAGGACCTCGAGATCCGGGTATCGGACAATGGGGCAGGAATGCCGGTGGAACTGAAACCCGAAAAGGCCGAAACCCTGGGCCTGATTCTGATTCAATCTCTTGTGGATCAACTGGGGGGTAAATATGCGTTCAAGAACCAAAACGGCACCCAGTTTTCGCTTAATTTTACATCATCAAATTCTCACATTTATAACTGAACATGGCAACATTCGAAAACATTCTCTACAAAGCCGAAAATGGCATCTGCACAATTACCATCAACCGACCCGACAAGCTCAATGCGCTGAACCGGAGCACGATTCTGGAGATTGGCAAATCAGTGAAAATGGCCCAATCCGATCCTCTGGTCAAAGGCATAATAATCACCGGGGCCGGACCCAAAGCCTTTGTCGCCGGAGCCGACATCAGCGAATTTCTGGGTCTCAGTGCCGAAGAAGGAACAGCCATGGCACAGGATGGCCAGGATATCTTTAAAAGCATTGAGCACTCGGTTAAACCTGTTCTTGCTGCGGTAAACGGGTTTGCGCTTGGCGGCGGATGCGAACTTGCCATGTCCTGTCACATCCGCGTTGCCTCTGACAATGCAAAGTTCGGACAACCCGAAGTGAACCTGGGCCTGATACCCGGTTATGGCGGAACACAACGGCTGATTCAGTATATCGGAAAAACAAAAGCCACCGAATTGCTCATGACGGCAGATCTGATCGGCGCTCCCGAAGCGCTTCTGCTGGGCCTGGTCAATTATGTAACCACACCCGACCAGCTATTGGCCAAATGCGGCGAGATCCTTGAAAAAATAAAAACAAAATCACCTTTGGCTCTGGCCGGCGTGATCCGCTCGGTGAACGCCTTCTACGAAGATGGCACAGATGGTTTTAAAAAGGAAGTGGAAGAATTCGGAAAATGTTTTGGTACCGAAGATTTTAAGGAGGGCACATCCGCCTTTCTTGAAAAACGAAAAGCATCTTTTTCCGGCAGGTAATAAAAAAGGGGTTTTCATACACCGAATGCATGAAAACCCCGATCTGAAATGATGGTGTTTACTTTCCGGTCTTGATATAGGAGTCCTGATCCTTTTCAAAAAAGAAGCTCAATCCTTTGTATTTTTCAATGAACTTTCTGAGTTCGGCCGATGTGCTGAATTTTTCGGTTATGTTCGGCGTCACGGAAGCCATTTTCAGCATGTTGTCGCCCTCGGTCATATCCACTTTATAGAGATACCAGGTTTGGGGGCTTGAAGAAGAGTCATAAATATTGAAAAATTTATCACCCGCAACGTCAGAAATAAATCCAAAATAAACTGTCCGGTCGCTGGCTGAAGTTTCCTCTTTCTTATCAGCCGAAGGCACCTTCGCTTTCACGATCTTGTAGTTGAATTCATCTGTTTTCGTGACCTTGTAGGAATAGTCGGCTGAAGAACGTTGTTCCCATTTTCCAATGAGCGAGGGAATGATTTTGACCACGGGTTTTTCGTCTATCGCGATATCGGTACCATATGGGCAGCCCATAAATGCGATTGCAACGACCAGCACGGCCATGAGTTTCTGAATGTTTTTCATGAGAATAGGGTTTGGGGTTTTTGAGTGCGGCAAATGTATTACTTATTCCTTTCACCCTCGCGACGAATTCGTACATTCGTACCCAAACTTCCTGAACTTCAGTGGCAAACCCGCTTAAAAAGCTGGCCGGGCAAACGGCTGTATACGGACTCAGCACAATTATCGGCCGCCTGCTGAATTATTTCCTGATACCTCTCTATACCCGCATGTTTTCGCCGTCGGAGTTCGGGGTTGTCACCGAATTCTATGCATACGTTTCTTTTCTGCTGGTTATCCTGACCTACGGCATGGAAACGGCGCTTTTCAATTTTAGTGTCAAAGAAAAAAACTCAGACACGGTATATACCACCGCCCTTATTTCGCTGTTTGGCAGCACGCTGATCTTTCTGCTGCCCATCTTCTTTTTTGCCCAACCCCTGGCCAACATTATCCGGCATCCGGGCAATCCGGAATTCATCACCTGGATTGCGCTGATTATTTCTTTGGATGCCTTTACCTCCATTCCATTTGCAAGACTCAGGCAGCAAAACAAGGCCGCCAAATTCGCCGGCATCAAAATGATCAATATCGGGGTGAATATCGGTCTGAACCTGTTTTTCATTGCTTTTTGCAAACCGGCTTATGAAAACACCGATTCCGCATTTCACAGCATGGCCCTGCAGATATACAAACCCGAAATCGGGATCGGCTATATCTTCATCTCCAATCTTCTTGCCAGCGCTGTTGCCTTGCTGCTGCTGACTCCGGAAATTTTTCGCGTAAAGCTTCATTTCGATGCCGCCCTCTGGAAACGCATGATGCTTTATTCGCTTCCCTTGCTTCTGGCCGGGCTGGCCGGAATGACCAATGAAACCGGCGACCGCTTATTGCTGAAATATCTGCTTCCCAAAAACATCGCTGAAGCCCAGGTGGGCATTTACGGGGCCTGTTACCGGATTTCACTCATCATG
>PLXK01000086.1 GCA_003151415.1 Bacteroidota bacterium | reverse complement strand
GCAAATGTTGGCAATATCGGCACCCGAGAAACCGGGAGTTTGTTTGGCCAAGAAATCCACATCGACAGTAGCGTCGAGTTTCAGCGGACGGAGATGCACCTTGAAAATGTCTTTGCGTTCGTTCAGATCCGGAAGATCGACATAGATCTGGCGGTCGAAACGGCCTGCACGGAGCAGGGCTCTGTCCAAAATATCGGCACGGTTGGTAGCGGCAAGAATGATGACTCCGCTGTTTGTACCGAAGCCGTCCATTTCTGTAAGCAGCTGATTGAGGGTATTTTCGCGCTCGTCGTTGGATCCCTGCGAAATGCTTCTTCCGCGGGCTCTTCCGATGGCGTCAATCTCATCGATGAATATGATACAGGGAGCCTTTTCTTTGGCCTGACGGAACAGATCACGAACACGCGAAGCTCCGACGCCGACAAACATTTCTACAAAATCCGAACCGGAAAGGGAGAAGAATGGAACTTTGGCTTCGCCGGCAACAGCCTTGGCCAGCAATGTTTTACCTGTACCGGGAGGGCCCACCAGAAGTGCGCCTTTGGGAATCTTCGCTCCCAGATCGGTATACTTTTTGGGGCTTTTCAGGAAGTCCACAATTTCTTTGATCTCGATTTTGGCACCTTCCAGGCCTGCAACATCATTAAAAGTAATATTTACATGGGTGTCTTTGTCAAACAACTGGGCGCGTGATTTGCCGATATTGAAGATCTGACCGCCGCCGCCGCCGCCCATTCTGCGCATGAGGAAAATCCAAAGCACAACCATTAAGCCAATGGGCAGAAGCCATGAAAAATCGATCCAATTGGTTTGGGTTTCCGCTTTCACCGAAATCCGTTCAGCCGGCGGAAAGTCTTTCTGGGCAGCCGTAAAATCGCTGTTGAAATTGTCTTTTTCAACATCACCCAAAGTAAACTGAGGGCCCTCTATTTTGGTTGGATTCGGGTTGTTTTTGACAAAGGGAAACTTCGAATAATAAGGCGATTTCAGGCTATCCTTTTTGATAAAAATCTGAACCGTCTTGTCATTGACCAAAACAATTTTCTCTACATGGTGCTTTTGCAACATGTTCTGATTGAATTCGGCAAATGTGACTTCCTGTAGCTTGGGACCCATTCCCGGGAAGAACATCACGATCAGGGTAATGACAACGATGATGTAAATCCAATAATAATTGAAAGGGCTCTTTGGACTGGGCTTTTTCGAAAGACGTTCTTTCATCTTATCGAACTGCTTTTTGTCTTCCGGTGTTCTGTTTTGCTGGTTCTCTGACATGAAAAGGCGAATAACGAATTGATATAAAATATGATAAACAGGTTAAATTCTTTATTTGACTGCAAGAATGCTCAATGAGAATATAAAAACCTGTTATTGATGGAAGACGTTTCTGAATTGAAAGTATTGTTTAAAATGGGTGATTAAGCGTACTCAACCCCAAATTCCTTTATTTCTCCGTCTGCCCAAAGCGATTCAAGTCGGTAGAACTGACGTGTTTCGGCCTCAAAAACGTGAATAACCACGTTTACGTAATCCAACAGGATCCAAAGGGAGTTTTCCCAGCCTTCGGTGTGGAAAGGGTTTTCGCCCGTCGCCTTTTTTACTTCATAGTCAACCGAATCGGCAATGGCCGAAACCTGACGGGTGGATTCGGCTTCGCAGATAATGAAAAAGTCGCAAACAGCGTTGGGTACGTTTTTCAGGTCCAGACAGATGACATTCCGGCCTTTCTTCTCCAGGATACCAAAGATGGCTGCATCGGCTAGAATCTGGGCAGGGCTTTTTATGACAGGAACAGTGCTGGCTTGTTTTGCAGGCTTTTTAACCGCCGCTTTTACTGCCGCTTTCTTCACAGGAAGCTTGACAACAACCGGCTTGGCTTTTGTTTTGACTGCAGCGGCCTTTTTGAGAGCAACCTTTTTCACAATTTTTAAAGGAGCGGCCTTGACCAAAGTCTTCGCTGCAACTTTCTTAGCTACCGGTTTAGCGGCTTTTTTTTTAGCTGTTTTCTTTACTGCGGGAGAAACGGTTTTTTTTGAACTCGTTTTTTTTACCGCCGCTTTCTTGATCGTTTTTGCCATTCAGATATTCCTTCAGCCTTTCTAAGGGCATTGATTCTAAATTGTTTAACTCTTATTAACTTTACGCAAAATTAAGCAATTAATTTGCAACAACAGCGGATGGAAACTTTATTTATAGGCAGGCAAAGATTTACACTTGACGAGACAGCATCGACCAACACTTTTGCCCTTGATTTATTGCACAACGGAAAATTAAAGGAGGGTGCCCTTGTTGTCACACACAAGCAGACCCAGGGAAGAGGCCAACAAAAAAATTCATGGGAATCCGAACCTGGAAAAAATCTGACACTCAGCATTGTACTTTTTCCGGCTTTTCTGGCCGTTTCCGATCAGTTTGCACTGGCCCGGATAACTTCGCTTGCCGTTGCAGCCATGGCCGAAGAGCTTCTGAAAGATTCCGGTATTCAGATCAAGATCAAATGGCCCAATGACATTTATGCAGGAAACAAAAAAATAGCCGGTATTCTTATTGAAAATGTATTGCGCGATCATACAATTGGCGCCACCGTTGTTGGAATCGGTCTGAATATCAATCAGCTGTCATTTCAATCGGCCCCACAGGCCATTTCCCTTGCCACACTTGCAGGAAAAGAATTTGATCTGACTTATTGTGAAGAGATGCTCTGCGGGTATCTGGAAGCTTTTTATCTGAAACTCAGGGCGGGCAAACAACAAACCATCGAGACCGATTACCACAACAAACTTTACCGGCTCAATGAACTGCACGGGTTCATCTCAGAAGGAGAACTATTCCAGGCCAAAATAACCGGCGTTTCGGATCAGGGAAAGCTTAAAATCAATAGGTCTGGGGGAAATGAAGTGCAATACGACCTCAAGCAAATTGCCTTTGTCATTTAATAAAGAATGGCTCCAGGTGTTTCCCTGAGACCAGGACAACTCTGACTGAAAGCCGCTTCCTAAATCCGAAGAACTAGTGAATTCCCCGCATTTTATGCGAAAGGTAAGTGAAGAAATTGGTCAAGGGTTTCTCTGCCATCATGCGCATCATGGGGTTCATGTCGCCGTTAAAGATCAATTGAACGGTACAGGAATCGCTTCCTTTTTCAAGAAGTTGAACATGTAGATCGAAAGTGAAGGGGGATTTGCCTTCGGATATTAATTTTACAGAGGTGTGTGGTATGGTTTCACTCACCCGAAGTCCGATGGTTGCCATGCCGCCCAGAACGAAAGCGCATGTATTTTCTGTTGATTCCCATTTTGTGACCTGCGTGGGCATCAACTCCTGCCAGTTGTTCAGGTTGCACAGAAAAACAAATGCTTTCTCAGAAGACACATTGATTTCGGAGATATCACTTTCAATTTTAAGCATATTTTGAGAATTTAAATTTCGTTGGTTTGCTGCAATATCCTCTTTACAAAGTACAGGACAGGGCCTGTTTATTTTTTCCAGTTCTCCGGGTCTTCCCTCCAGGCTTCCAGAGATTTGACGTCGTTTTCGGTGATGTAACTTGATTTCAGAGCCTGTTTAACAAGGGTGCTGTAGTCGCACAAGGTCGTGAGGTTGCATTTGGATTTTTTAAAATTGTCTGTTGCCACTTTAAATCCGTATGTGAATATGGCAGCCATTCCTTTCACTTCGGCACCTGCTTCACGAAGTGCATCCACCGCCTTCAGGCTGCTTCCTCCGGTAGAAATCAGGTCTTCTATAACAACCACCGACTGGCCCCGCTCCAGAACACCTTCGATCAGGTTGCTGAGTCCATGCTTTTTCGCTTCCGCTCTCACATACACAAATGGCAGGCCCATATCCTGGGCAACGAGGGCTCCGTGGGCAATACCACCGGTGGCCACGCCGGCAATCACATCCGGGCTGCCAAATTTTTCGGTGATTGCAAGGATGAATTGCTGCCGGATAAATGTACGCACGCTGGGATAAGACAAAGTCTTCCGGTTGTCGCAGTATATGGGCGATTTCCATCCCGACGCCCAGGTAAACGGTTTATCGGGCTGCAGTTTTACGGACTTGATCTGCAGAAGAAACTCTGCTATTTTGGAAGCGGTCTCGGTATTGAATGACTTCATAGGGTTAGGTCCTTTATTAAGCCCAAAACGGGCAGAAATATTTTGTATTTTTACAATGTTCGTTTCGAACATTGATGCAATTGCTTCTCAATGAATATTCCGGTATTGGGGCAGGCCTGGATTCCAACACCATCATGAAGGGATTAAATCCACAACGGTTTAGTCAATCATTGAAGCGATGCGCAAAGATATTGATTTCTCTTAGTGAAGAATAAAAATAGTATGCTCAAAGTATATATCGGAACAACCCCAATTTGTTTTGTTGATCAAACATATCCCATCCCCCATGGCGAAGGGGTTTTGTATTCGTCCTCCGATTCTGCCGAAATCATGTTGCAGCTGGTTACCATGGTGGAGAAAAGCCGTGAAATCAAGCAGGTTCTGATTCGTCATGCCGATCCTGAAACAGCCTTTCGGGACTTCCGCTCTCTTTTCAAAGTCATTGAAGCTGCCGGCGGACTCGTTTTCAGTCCCGAAGAGCAGGTGCTTTTTATTTTCAGACTTGGCAAGTGGGATCTTCCCAAAGGCAAAATTGAGAAAGGCGAGTCGGTAGAAAAAGCTGCCCTCCGTGAAGTATCCGAAGAGTGCGGAGTTTCAGGTTTGACAATTATCAAACCACTCTCTCCCACCTATCACACGTATACCCAGCGTGCCGAACGCATATTAAAAATAACGCATTGGTTCGAAATGCGTATAAAAGCTCAGGACAAACTGACCCCCCAGACAGAAGAAGGAATTACGGAGGCCAAATGGATGAACGAGGAGAATCTGAAACAGGCTTTGAAAAACACTTTTCCATCGGTCCGCGATGTTGTCGAGCGCTTTTTTTATAAGCCCTGAAATCCCTTCCCCGGGCCAACCATTGAGCAGGCGTGCGTTACGCCTCAGACGGCAACAATCCCTCCTGTACTGAAACCAAGTGAATTTTCCGGTCTGAATAAAACGGGTTAAGCTGCAGGATGATTGAAGGCATACAAAATCAGGGTCAGGAAAAAAATCATGAAAGCGGCTGCAAGACCCAGGTTCCAGGCAACAAACAGGCTTCGTTTTTTCCGAAGGTCGATGTTGTATAGAATCAGATTGATCTGATGCCTCAGGCGCAGAAAGGCACTTTCATTTTTCACGATATAATCGTATGCCCCCGACCTGACGCAGTCTACGGCGATCTCAAGCTCTTTGTGGCTGGAAAGCATGATCACCTCGGTGTCTTTGTTCAGAACCTTGAGCATTTTCAGAATACCGATGCCGTTAATACCCCCTGGGGGGCTGGCTTCGTAACCGAGTAAAACGATATCGGGAACATGGGTACGTACCTGGCTAAGACAATCACCGCCATTGCTGAATGATTCAATGCCCAAGGCCGGATTTGCATTGTGTCTCAGAAAAAATTCAATCGCGTTCAGGTAAAGCGGGTCGTCTTCAATGATGTAAATCGAGGAGTTGTTCTTTTTTTTCATGTGTTTTGGTTTTGACAGGATGAATAACTTAGGATTTGAGTTCAATCGATTTTTTTTCTTCTCTGAGCGGCTTTTATAAAAGGCATTACCGAAATGAAAGAAGAAAGGATTCCAATCGGTATGTAAGATGGATTGTTTTGGATAAATGCTCAATGACTCTAAAACTCAGACTCTCCGATTCCCGCTCCCAATTTATGGCTCACTCCTTTTTTTCATTTTGTCTCTTAACCGATTTCAATACCCTTTTTATTTCCCGGATCAGTTCCACCGAACTGAAGGGTTTTAACAAATACGTATTCATTCCTGCCTGCCTGCATTTATCCATTTCCTCCGGCGCATCTGAAGCGCTGGTGGCAATAATGGGCAAAGACCGGATTCGCTTATTCCTGCTTTTCCGGATGCAGGACGCCGTTTCAAAACCATCCATAACCGGCATTCGGATATCCAGAAGGACAAGGTCGTATTCATGGACTTCCATCAATTGAATGGCTTGTTTGCCGTTTTCAGCAAGATCAACAACCGCACCCGCATTGCGGAGTGTTTTTTCTGCAAACAACTGATTGATCCGGTTGTCTTCGGCAAGCAAAACCCGCAATTCATTCAAAGGCAGGGGTTCTTGGGTGTTTGCTTCAGGCTGGCTTTGAATCGCCTGAGCCGGATCGTTTTCGGCGGCCAGTTCGCCGAAGCCCAGCCGAACAATAAACTGACTGCCTTTTCCCGGTACGCTTTTCACATCTATCGAACCACCCTGCAATTCAACCAGGCGTTTTACGATGGAAAGACCAAGACCTGAACCTTCGGATGAACCGGAATGCTGATACACCTGCGTGTATTCATCAAAGATGTGTTCCTGCTCGTCTTCAGGTATTCCAATTCCGGTGTCACGAATGGAAAAGGCGATGCGGATTTGGTTTGGTGACTTCTTCATTTTCGAAACTTCAACCACCACTTCTCCTTTGGGTGTGAACTTGATTGCGTTGCTGATGAGATTCATCAGGATTTGTTTGAGTCTTACGGGATCTCCGATGAGTTTTTCGGGCAAGTCTTTGCTGCTCTCGAGTCTTAAACCAATCTTTTTCTCCAGCGCTTTGGAATGAAAAATATGAACCGCAGTTTCTAAAGTTTCCGACAGGCTGAAAGGGATTTGCTGCAATTTCATTTTCCCGTTTTCGAGCCTGGACAAATCCAGTATATCATTGATGATGATGAGAAGGGCATTGCCTGAATTTTTAATGGCGCTCAGCAATTCTGTTTGTTCGGCATCGTTTTCGGTTTTCAATAAAAACTCCGTGAGTCCGATAATTCCGTTCATCGGCGTCCTGATTTCGTGGCTCATTGCGTAAAAAGCACTTCTTTGATTTTTTATGACCTGCTCTGCCTCCTCTTTTTCCGCCAGGCTTTTAATCAAATTCTCCTCGGCTCTTTTGCCCGAAAGCATGGCCTTTTCCAAGCTATTCTTCAGTTCCGTTTCTTTGTTTTTAAGTTCCGTAATATCCGATTCGATGATGAGCACGGCATCCACAATTCCTTTTGCATCCCGAAGCGGAGAGATGGTTGCCAGGGTCCAGTATTTCTGCTTTCCATCTTTGGCCGTGTTGCCGTATTCCAGAATTTGCACCGGCTTGCAACCCAGATTTTTAAACAGATCGTGCATGCCCGCATGGTCTTTTCCTTTTCGGAAATAGCTCCAGTGTTTTCCTTCTGCCTCTGCCCGGGTGTATCCCGAGAGTGTTGAAAATCCGGGATTGACCCATTCGATAAATCCAAACGGGTCCAGAAGGATTGCCGGACTGTTGATATGCTGAAGGCTTTCGATGAGAGCGGGCTTCCTGATTTTTTCAAAGTCAGACCGGGGATTGTGCTTCGTTTTTTTTGAGCTGGAGGCCGTTTCCATGCCTCTTATTTTCCTGTGATGAAGCGATGAGAATTTTTTCAAATGAAGACTCACCTCGTTTTTCTTACGGTGTAAACGGGATTCAGAAACATGGGTATGGGCAATTTTTTTACGAATGAATTTCCGAAGCCGTTTCAAATTCTCTGATTCAGGCTCCGGTTTGCGAAGTCTTTCGGGCTGCTCATCGAAGTAGCTTATTTCTGAAGTCATCGCGTTTGGTTTTAAACAATTGAAACTGCTATTCCGGGTCCATCTCAAGGGATCCTTGTCCATGCAAATTTTGCGGCCTGAAAGAACACGAAAAAACGATTCATTCGTGTTGGTTAAAACAGCAATGCCCATTCAGGAATTTGAGCGGAGCGATGTGCATCCGCTCAGCAAAGCTCCGGTTCCTCGAGTGTATTGAGAACAAAAAAACCCAGCCACTGCCCCCCTCTTACGGGTTCTATTTTCAGGGCTTTTGTTTCGCTTAAGCTCCAGATCACCTCCACATAGAAATCAAACAGACGAAACAGTTTAATTTCATGCTGCGCATCGATTCTTTTTCTGGATATCAGTATCCCTTTTCTTTCAAGAAGCTTGATTCTTGAGTGTCGATTGAATAAACAATATTCCCCGATTGTTAAATCCATTTCTTTCCTTTTTTTGATCGTTCATTTTCCAAATACAGGCCCCCATTGTCCTGTTTGTCAAAAATCGAAATCTCTTGCATGTTCAGATCAGAAAGCGACTCACTTAGAATTCACTGTACTTGCAACATTCATGGTGGAGATGACTTCCAGCGAGTAATTGTCTTTTGTTTGCATGTAAGCCACCGATGCAATTGGAGTGGCGCCGAATTTCCTTTTTACCTGGGAGGCCGAATACCCCAGATGAAGGGCGGATTTATTCAGTTTCCCGGCTCTTCTGATCAGCTGGAACAGATTTTGCTTGTAACATTTATATTCTTCCAGGTAGCTGTAATCCATACCCAGGATCATGGCATTGTAATTGTTTTCAGTCACATAACTGAAAGTAACGGCAATGGGTTTTCCGTTGTCAGCCGAATCAAACCCGTCTTTGAGTTTGAGGGTCATGATTTCCCAATTGGGATCTTTGGCGATTTGCTCAAACAGCTTATAGGGCAGTGAAAAGGTATTGATCTGCAGGCTTCTTTTATAAACATCGAGATACAGGTGATAGAAATAGTCGATTTCAGACGCCGAAGCCGGGCTATTGAAACTCACTTCGTATTTGTGTTCATGCTGGAGCACTTCCCGTTTGATGTCCTGTCTGGATTTCTTGGGTAATTTTTCCAGATATTCCTTCTCCTGGGTCCATTTCAGCAGATCCATGACATGGTTATCGGGCATGGCTACTTTAAAATAGCCGTTGTCGCAAAGGAAATTTTCCATTTCGGAATCCGAGTCGGGAAAATCCCGGATCATGACCGATTGTGCATCATACTTTTCCTGCAATTCGCTTACCTTTTCAAGAAAAACACCCATCGCTTCTTTCCACAAAGGGGAACTGTAGTCGATATACATGTGATTGCCGGCGCTGAGCAGACAACCCGTGGCAATGACTTTGGATGTCAGATAGTAAGGGTCACCGGCCCTTCGTTTCTTTTCAATCTGCAAGGAAACTCCTTCGGGAGCCAGCATGTCATCCTTATAGAGGGCGGTGGTGAGAAAAGTGGCCAGAATCGGCTGCCCCTGCAAATCGCGGATGATGATGTAATCGAAATCCCAATGATCCTGCGGAAAAATATTGCTTGAAAATATCTCCTCCATGGATTTGAGTCCGGCCCAGTTGAAATTGCTTCGGTTACCCAACAAGCGGTTCCATTCTGAAGGTGAGATTTCGGTGATGGAATTGGCATGCCTGACAACGAGTCCATTTCGGTTATTCATGGAAGAAAGAATATGCTCCATTTTCTTTTCCAGGGGAGGAAGCATTTTGAACGCTTTGTAAATGGTGGCGATTTCTACGTTTTCTTCGGCGAGCGTTTCCCTGAAATGCGTGGAAAAAGCCGAAAGCATGTCTTCGATCTGCTTGAAGGTGTGCAGGCGGGTGATGGTGAAACGGATGCCCGTGTTTTTCATGGGAACGGCAGGAAAGATTCCAAGATTGAGATAAAAGCCATCCTGAAGCATTTTCTGAACAAGGGCATAAGCAATCTTGGGGAGGCTTACTCCGATAAAGAAAACAGGTGAATTGGATTCGGAAATCAGCGGAAGTCCATGTTTGCTGATGAGCAAGCGGGCAAATTTGATGTTTTCAAAAAGAGCTTCCTGCATCTCGTATATTTTATCCGAAAGGTGAATTTTCGCAGAAGCTATAGCTGCGCCCAGGATGGCGGGCTGAAGCGGTCCGGAGGTGATCATCGGGCCCCCGCAGGTCCTTACCTTGCGGGCCAGTTCCTTGTTTGCAAAAGCCATGACGGCCCCTCCGCTTCCAAAACCTTTGGCTAGTGAGGTGACAAGAACCATTTTTTCATGAAAAGGTTTCTGGCTAAGGACGTACCCCCTGCCGTGTTCTCCGAAACAACTCATGCCGTGGGCATCGTCTACATAATAGTGCAATTCGGCATACTTCTCCATCAGTGCATAAACTTCGGCTACCGGGGAGGCATCTCCGAACATGGAATAAATGCCATCGGCCATATACCAGATGCGTTTGTATTTCGGTCTGAGTGCCTTGATGCGCTCTTCAAGCAGATCCATGCGGTTGTGACGGATCAGTTCGGTGTATACCCCTTTTGTTTTGACCAGATTGACGGCCATCTGAACGGAATTGTGAACCTGATGGTCGAGTATGATGGCATCTTCATCACCAACGATTACCGGAATTGCGGCAAAGTGTCCAAGGGTGGTTGTCGGGGCAACAAGGGCGTGAGCCCCGAAGATCTGACCGAACAGGCCCTCGAGTTCTTCATAGTATCGCGAGGACAGATAAGTTCTTGAGGTGGAAAAGTAGGTGCCGTAATTGTCAATTGCGTCTTTCGATGCCTTTCTCAATTCGGGGTTAAACTCAAGCCCGAGATAACTGCAGGAACCGAAATTGACTACCGGATGTTCATCACCCCGGTCATTGAGGTGTATCATATTTCCAAAAAGCGTCTTGTCCCGGGTGGTCAGGTGGAGAATATGTCTTTCAACTCCGGCTGTAATGATGTCATCGACAACCGCCAGGGCCTTATTTGTGTTTGTGGTTTTCATTTCTCAGAGCTTGTTTGAATTCTATAAAATAGGTACATTTATTCTTTTGATTTGAATCTGTTATTTATAAGCCAATACTTGGTAGGAAATGGAGGCTTCGGACAGAACAAAGATAGGGGGATGAAAAGACTCGATCAACAGACTAAACTCGTATTATTATCGACGAACGATCAAGAGTAATCGCCTAAGTATAAATACGTATTTTGGGTA
>PLXK01000245.1 GCA_003151415.1 Bacteroidota bacterium | reverse complement strand
CTTAAGGCTTCCCTCACGCAGGAAAAAAGATAAAAGCTTTAATTCGATTGCTTTTACCTTTCCAAAGAACAATACCCAATCAACACAAATCAAACATTTTACTACCTTCGTGCACCCTGATAAACGGGACCAGACCTCTTTATGAACATTGCATTGATCGGTTACGGAAAGATGGGTAAGGAAATAGAGCAAATCGCTCTTCGCCGGGGTCATCAGATCGTGCTGAAAGTGGATGAACAGAATGCCCTCACATTTACCGATGCCGAACTGAAAAAAGCCGATGTGGCCATCGAATTCAGCACCCCCGAAAGTGTGTATGGAAATATTATCCGCTGTTTCCATGCGGGCATTCCGGTGGTTGCCGGAACAACAGGCTGGTCTGACAAAATTGAATCGGTCAGGAAAGAATGTTTGCAGAACAAAGGCGCTTTTTTTTACGCTTCCAACTACAGCATCGGAGTCAATATTTTTTTCCAGCTCAACCGTTTTCTGGCAAATATCATGGATAGGTATGCCGATTACGAACCCTCTCTGGAAGAAACACATCATATCTATAAAAAGGATTCTCCAAGCGGAACAGCGATTTCCCTGGCCAATGACATACTGGGCGAACTGAAACGTAAAAAAAACTGGATCGAAGGCATCAGCGACGAACCTTCGATGCTGCAGATCCACAGCAAACGCGAAGGCGGGGTGCCGGGCACACACCATGTCAAGTACAGTTCGGATATTGATGATATCGAAATCATTCACACAGCGCACAACCGCCGCGGTTTTGCTTTGGGTGCCGTTCTGGCTGCCGAATTCATTGCCGGCAAAAAAGGTGTTTTTGGAATGAAAGATCTGATGGGGGAATAAAAAAAGGATTTCCTGAAATTAACAATAGATAACATTTTTCAGATTCATTTAAAGTACCAAATCGAATTCAAATACGTTGTTTTGTATAACCAAACTGTTTAATCCGAATCAAATCCACCTGCATGCATCCGATTCAATACTTCCTCCTGCTCAGCATAATCCTGCTCTTTGCCGGTCTTTACAAAATATTTGAAAAAGCCGGAGAAAAAGGCTGGAAGGCGCTTATACCGGTATATCATTTTGTGGTCTGGCTCAAAATACTGAAGAAACCCTGGTGGTGGATCATTTTGATTCTGATTCCGACCATCTCCTGGCTGATGTTTTTTATTCTTTTTGTGGAAACAGCCAAAGCCTTTGGAAAGAAGACATTCAAGGAACATTGCTACGCCCTTTTCGGCTATTTTATTTACATGCCCTATCTGGGCTTTGACAAGGCAAACAGCTGGATCGGTCCGCCTGATGAAAGCAAAGTCAAAAGAACACTGGGCAAAGAATGGGCCGAGGCCGGTATCTTCGCCGTTATTGCCGCCACCATCATCCGCACCTTTTTCATCGAAGCCTTTACCATACCCACATCATCGCTCGAAAAATCGCTCATGGTGGGCGATTATCTTTTTGTGAGCAAGGTCAGTTACGGTGCCAAGGTGCCCAACACTCCGCTCTCTTTTCCGTTTGCACACAATGTATTGCCGTTTACCGACGGCGTACCTTCGTATCTGGAATGGGTAAAGCTTCCCAACTTCCGTTTTCCCGGACTGGGCAAAGTCGAACGCAATGATTATGTCGTTTTCAATTTTCCCGAAGGAGATACTGTTGAACTCAACCACGCCGCATCCAGTTATTATGGCCTTGTACGCAGGTTTGGCCGGGAAAATGTATTCAACCCGTCATTCCGGGACAGAGATGGAACTCCTTTCGGAAACATTATTGTAAGGCCGGTTGACAAACTGGATAATTATGTAAAACGATGTGTGGCACTGCCCGGCGATAAATTTGAGATCAGAAACAAAATGCTGTTCATCAATAACCAGCCGGCTTATGTTCCTCCGAATCTGCAGTACAGTTACAAAATCAATAACCTGGCTTACAATCTTTTTGACCCTTCAACTGTTTGGGACCGCCAGCCCAAACCCCTCAAACTGGGCAATGAGCTTGATATCACAGATCCTCCTCAACCGATGGGGGACGAACACAATGACAGCATCCTTGAAGTGCAGTTAACGGCACATGACGTCGAAAAACTCATGCAGATGAATCCCAATTGCATTCAGGCGCTGTGCGATTCAAATTATTATGAAAGAAGGGACATCGATGTTTTCCCGCACTCCACAAATTACAAATGGACAAAAGACAATTACGGTCCTCTTGTGATCCCCAAAGAAGGAGTCACCATTTCGCTTGATACGGCAAACCTGCCTCTCTATCAGCGCATCATCAGCGTATATGAAAACAATACCCTCGAAGTCAAAAACGGACTTGTTTTCATCAACGGCAAGGAAGCGCACAGCTATACCTTCCATCAGGATTATTATTTCATGATGGGAGACAACCGGCACAATTCCCTGGATTCGCGGTACTGGGGTTTTGCGCCCGATGACCACATTGTCGGAAAACCGGTATTCGTCTGGATGTCGCTCAAAAAGGATGTACCCTTCAGCCAGAAGTTCCGCTGGAACCGTTTTTTCACTTTCATTCACCGCGATTCCATTTCCAAATCATATCTGCTCTATGCCCTGCTGATTGCCGGAGCGATTTATGCCTTTATCTCATTCAGGCCAAAAAAGAAAAGCGATATGGCCACCAAGGAAATTCTGAGCAAGGGAAAGAAGAAGTAATTTCTCAACACCCTTCAGCGGGAAAGCGAGTGCCGACACAAAGTGGGTCATTTGGGAAAAGCCCGACATTGAAGTAAGCCCGCTTTTCGCGGGGGGCACTTCATGGGCAGCCCTGACACAATGAAGAAAGGAATGATTGGAGGGTGAATGAACACCTGAAAAAAACAACACATTTATTCGTTTAAGCCGGACTTATTCAAAACCAAATACCCGTCTAATCAGGTTTATCCGGCAAAGCCATCAACTAAAGCGTAACATTTGCCCAAAACGCGCGTAAGCAGTCATACACCGATACCCATCCCCTTGAGCGAAGACAGTGGACAGCCGGTTTCAGAAGTTCCGCCGGGACCTTTGAAAAGCAAGAAAACAAAAGTGCGGGAATGGACCGAGGCCATCTTGTTTGCCTTTCTGGCTGTATTGATTTTTCGTTTATTCTTTTTCGAAGCCTTCACGATTCCTTCTTCCTCGATGGAAAAATCATTGCTGAAAGGAGATTATATTCTTGTAAGCAAACTGCATTATGGCGCCCGGATACCGCAGACTCCCCTCTCCCTGCCCTTCTTTCATCAGCGCATCACAGACCGGCTCAAATCCTATCTGGATTGGATCAGCCTGCCCTATTTTCGCTTTCCGGGATTCTCGAGTGTGAAAGTCAATGATGTGGTTGTTTTCAATTCGCCCGAATACCAGGAATACCCGGTCGATCAGCGGACCTATTACATCAAACGCTGCATGGGCACCCCCGGCGACACCTTCGAGATCAGGGGTTCTGCTGTTTTCTCCAACGGAAAAATGATCGAACTGCCCGAACAGGCAGAGTCTGACTACATCGTAAAAACCGATTCCTCTGCTCTTGACTCTGCCAAACTGGAGGCCCTGCATGTGACGGATATGAATACGGCCCCTGTCAGCGGGCATTACCTGCTTGAGCTGACCAAAGATGCGGCCGATTCCATCCGCAAATGGAAACACGTTGTTTCCGTCACACTCAATATTCCGAAGAAAGGACAAAAAGACGAAGGCCTGTTTCCTTTTGGAAAAAGCTTCAACTGGAATCTGGACAACTACGGCCCTTTGCTCATCCCGCAAAAAGGCGCTTCTGTCAAACTCAGTATCGACACCCTGCCGCTCTATCAGCGCATCATTACCGAGTATGAGCACAATGCACTCGAAACCCGCCACGACTCGATCTTTATCAACGGCAAATATGCAAGCCAGTATACTTTCAAAATGAATTATTATTTCGTCATGGGCGACAACAGGCATTTCTCGCTCGACTCCCGTTTCTGGGGCTTTGTTCCCGAAGATCACCTGGTGGGCAAAGCCGTTGTCATTCTCACCTCCATCAACCCTTCCGACAAACACTGGCGATGGGACAGGATCTTTAAAAAAATAAAATAGCACAGCATTCCTTATGACCGATTCACCTGCCCTTCTGTTGCCCTGTCTTTATCTGGCCCCGATACAGTACTATTCCAAGCTTGCCTCCGGGGCCGACTGCATCATCGAACTGGATGAACATTTCCCCAAACAAACGTATCGAAACCGCGCTGTTATTTTCGATTCCAACGGTGCGCTCAAACTGATTATCCCTTTAAAAAAACACTCCGAAAAAACGCGGATGCGGGATATCCGGATATCCTATGATGCCCCCTGGCAGGATCTGCATTGGAAAACCCTGGAATCGGCCTACCGCAGCTCTCCTTTTTTTGAATACTATGAGCATGAGTTTGCACCTTTTTATGTGGGGAACACCTACGAATTCCTGTTCGAATTCAACCTGGCCCTGCAAGAGGTGGTTCTCAAACTGCTTAAGTTAAAACCAAAGATCAGCCTGACATCCTCGTATGAAAAAGAAACACCCGGAGTCAGGGATTTGCGGATGCTTATTTCTCCCAAGAAAAAAACCGGCGACGACAGCGGTTTTGTCATCAAACCTTATCCCCAGGTTTTTGAACCGAAATACGGTTTCCTTCCAAATCTGAGCATGGCCGACCTGCTTTTTAACGAAGGACCTCAGGCAATCAGTTATTTATGAATATACGCATATCCTGAAAAACAGAAACAGAGCGAAGAAAGAGTGGAAACGGCCCTTTTTCGTTCTCTTTCTCCACTCTCTTTCACCGCACTGTTTCTCTCTTCCCTGCCATTTAGTCACCCGCAGACTTTGGTAGACTATTTGCAGAGCGTAAACCTTATAAGGGGACATTTTGTGCCTGAGAATGAAAATCGTAACTTTATGCGTTCATAACCCGAAAACAATTAAAAAATCACACATATGGCCTTAGAAATCACAGACGCGAACTTCAATGAAGTGGTAGAAAACTCAAAACAACCTGTATTGCTCGACTTTTGGGCAGAATGGTGTGGTCCCTGCCGCATGGTAGGTCCGCTTGTTGAAGAACTTTCAAAAGATTATGCCGGCAAGGCTGTAGTTGGGAAAGTGAATGTTGACACAAATCCTGAAATCTCCATGAAATTCGGCATCCGCAACATTCCAACCATTTTGTTTTTCAAAGACGGAAAAGTTGTTGACAAGCAGGTTGGAGCCGTTCCGAAAGCAACACTGGCTGCCAAACTTGATGCTCAACTGAAATAATAAGATTATCAAAAGACAGCCGGAACGATACCGGCTGTTCTTTTTTTTATCCCACTATGCCCAAAGCTCTCAACCAGCAGGAGATCCAACAATTCAGCCACCTCGAGCTTCTGGCCCGGCAGGTGGTGGAAGGTTTTATCACCGGTCTTCACAAAAGCCCTTTTCACGGCTTTTCGGTTGAATTTGCAGAACACCGGCTCTACAACAAAGGCGAACCCACCAAACATCTGGACTGGAAACTTTTCGGAAAAACAGATAAGCTCTTTGTCAAACGCTACGAAGAGGAAACCAATCTGCGGTGTCAGCTTGTCATCGATGATTCTTCCTCCATGTATTTCCCCGTACCCGAAGGAAAAGACAGCCCTCCAAACAAAATCAGCTTTTCCATATGCTGTGCCGCAGCCCTGATGCTTCTCTTAAAAAAACAAAGGGATGCCGTAGGCCTGAGCATATTCGGCGACCGGGTTGAAGTGAATACAAATGCCAAATCGAGCTCGCTGCATCACAAGATCCTGATGACCGAACTTGAAAAACGGCTCGAACAAATTCCTGTTCAAACCAACAGAAAAACCCTGGCCGTGGATGCCTTGCATGAAATTGCAGAAAGCATTCACAAACGTTCGCTTGTCATCATTTTCAGCGACATGTTCGATTCCAGCACAAACCCCGAAGATCTGTTCTCGGCTCTGCAACATCTCAAGCACAACAAACATGAAGTGATTCTTTTTCATGTGGTGGATAAAAAGAAGGAACTGGATTTCGAATTTGAAAACAGGCCGTATCGTTTTGTCGATATGGAAACCGGGGAAGAGCTTAAACTGAATCCCAACGAGGTGAAAGAAAATTATGTCAAAGCCATCCATGATTTCAAAGCCGAATTAAAACTCCGTTGCGGGCAATACCGCATCGATTTTGTTGAAGCCGACATCAACCAGGGTTTTGAACAAGTACTGCTGCCCTATCTGCTCAAGCGCACCCGGATGAAGTAATTCAGACTGGCTTCAAGAACGTCCCGCTCAAATCATGAAAAAAATCATCGTCTTTTTTATTCTTGCCGCCTCTCAGAATCTGTTTTCTCAGGAAAATAACGGTCCGGTGCTTCAGCCCGAAAGCCCCTCGAATACCTTTTCGATTCTCAAAGACCGCCTTTTTATCAATTGTCCGAAAGAAGCAAAGAGCGAACCCCGGCCGCACAATCTGATGAGTGCCCCGCCCTCTGCCGAAGCAGAAACCCGCATTACCCTTGACGACAAAGACAAACGCCTGGTCATATTTGCCCAGGAAATGAACGCGCTGGCCAGCAAAACACTTTTGGCGGATGTAAAAAAAATGTATTCCGATCAGGAACGGGCCGATTACCTTTTTAAAGAAATAACCATGAAGGATGGCATGAGCGCGGTTCAGACCATACCCATCAAATACGACAGCACAAAAGAAGCCATTCTCATCAATTCATTGCTTATCCAGACCAAAGACAGCAGTCTTGTTCAGATCGGGGCCTATATCAGTCCCAAAGCCTTTTCAGACCGAAAACGTTACATCACTTTATCCGACAGCATCCTGAACACCATCAGCGCCGGTCCGAGACAGATCCGCTTCCATGCTCGGAAAGAATACCTTCCCTTTCCGGCAAACCCCGGAAAATTACTTGCCGAGGTTCCCGAACATTACCTGGTCGTTCCCAATAACGGTGCTGATTTCAACGAATACCAGATCCGGAAAATTGACCTGTTTACAAACCAAATGCAGGGAGGAATTATTGTTTATGTGGGTTTCTATCCCACTTTGCTGGCTCCCGCTTATCAATTCAAGACCGATAAAGTACAAATAAAAGAAGAGTTGTTTCTGGGCAAAAAGATGAAATGGAGCAGCTATTCAGACAAAGCCAAAAAGATATACCTCAAAGAGCTTACCTGTTACGCCGATGATGCGGTAAAAGGGTTGAAAATNNTGGCATCTTCTGAAAAAGAAATGGATGCGCTGATTAAAATTGCGGCAAAAATGGCCCTTAAAAATCAATGAATCTACCTGAACCAATCCAATAGTCTTTGATAACCATGGGTGAATGGTTATCTTTAGTCCCAGGAAAAAGAATCGGCATGAAGGAATTACTGAAAAGCTATTTAAAGAAAAAAACCTCCCTCAGCGACGATCGTCTGGACTACTGGACATCCTTGTTAATTCCCAAAAAAATAAGCAGGAACGAATACCTGCTTCGCGAAGGAGAAATTGCCCGCTACACGGCCTTTGTTGCAGGCGGCTGTCTGAGGCTGTATTCTGTCGACCCCAAAGGAAAGGAACACATTTTGCAATTCGCCCCCGAAGAATGGTGGATCGGAGATATGG
>PLXK01000101.1 GCA_003151415.1 Bacteroidota bacterium | reverse complement strand
TCACGATCGTTGCTGATGCATTCACCTGAAATCCAAAATTCAACTACTTGGTTTGCAGCCGATTTGCTATTTATCCAGCCTTTGATTTTGCTACAACATAAGTCGGGAACTCCTTTTTGCTTGAGGCATCACCTACTTTATGGAAAATACGCCACCCTTTTTTATGAATCAAAGCAGCCAAACGGCATTACTTTGTGAAAAATAAGCCCGATTCTTTGCAACAAAACAGGTTTTGTTCAGGTTCCGGGCATGCGAATGCCTCAAGCGCGTAATATCTTGAATTTCCGGAGAATCCGTATATTTGCATCTCAAANNCGCAAAGAAGTAAATGATGTCCTCGAAACAGGCATCCTCATTCGTTATACGAACGATCATCTCCGCAACAATCATTTCAAATCGCGCGAATTCGAAGCGGAAGTCCGCAAGATTACCGGTGCCAAATACGCCCATGCCGTATCCAGCGGATCGACAGCAATTGCCACAGCCCTGGCTGCAGCCGGAATCGGTGCCGGCGACGAAGTGATCGTACCCCCTTTTACATTTATCGCCACCATCGAAGCGGTCCTTTTTGTGGGTGCACTTCCTGTATTTGCAGAAATCGACGAAACACTCTGTCTGAGTGCCGAAGGCCTTCGCAAAGCAATCACTCCCAAAACCAAGGGCATTTGCCTTGTCCACATGTGTGGCGGAATGGCCGACATGGATGCCATCATGAAGGTGGTCAATGAACACAAACTTATCCTGGTGGAAGATGCCGGGCAGGCTTTCGGTTCTTCTTACAAAGGAACATCGGTTGGACTTTTCGGCAAAGCCGGAAGTTATTCCTTTGATTTCTTCAAGATTGCCACTGCCGGAGAAGGCGGCGTGCTCGTTACCAATGATGAAGCCACCTATAAAATTGCGGATGTCTATTCCGATCATGGTCACGATCACATCGGCACCAACCGCGGAATGGAAAAACATCCCTTGCTCGGATTCAATTACCGCATCAGCGAACTGCATGCTGCAGTAGGACTGGCCCAAACGCGGAAAGTCCCTTTTATCCGCGAACAAAACCAAAAACACAAAGCCTTTCTGACCAAAGAACTTTCGAAAACAAACGGCATCAGCTTCGCAAAAATCTGCGACTCTACCGGTGATTCAGCTACATTTCTGAACATTCTGCTTCCGGACACCCAGGCCGCACAACGCACCGTGGACGAGCTGAACAAAGCCGGAGTAGGCCTGAATTACTGGTTTTTGAATATGTATCATTTTATCAACCAATGGGACCACATCAAGGAAATGCGCACCGCATCCAAACTTCCCATCGAAGTGCTGGGTGCCCCGCAAGATTATAAAAATCTTTCCCTGCCTAAATCACAGGAAGTGATCGGAAGACTCATCTCTTTCGGTGTTCGCTGTACCTGGACCGAAGCTGAGCTGAAAGAACTCGCTGCCAAAATCTCCTCATGCGTTACCAAAGCCTTGTCGTCCATTCATGCATAAAAACTTCAAGAATATAGACAAGACGGTTTTTGGCAGAGGAAGCTTTGATCAGATGGATGCCATTCTGGCCGAAAAACGCGGCGAGAACAACAAATTCATGCTCTTTGTTGTCGACAACTATTTCAAAGGCAAAGCGCTCGAAAAACGCATTCCACTCAAGCAGGAAGACATGATCCTGTTTATCGATGTGGATGCTTACGAACCCACGACCGATCAGATTGACGGCATTCGCGATGAAGTCATGAAATCCAGAGGCATACCTGCCGGAATCATTGGCATCGGCGGTGGAAGCATCATGGATATAGCCAAAGCGACCTCGCTGATGTTCACCAACGAAGGCTCCTCCACCCTATACCAGGGATTGAATCTCATCAAAAAGCCTGGAATTTACCATCTGGGTGTACCCACAATATCCGGTACAGGCGCCGAATGCTCCATGACGGCAGTATTGACCGGGCCCGTGAAAAAACTGGGACTGAAATGCGACTGGACCGTATNNGGTGGTTTTACACGGGCATGGATACCTTTATTCATTGCGTGGAATCCGAAAACGGAACGCTCAACAATACCTATAGTCATGCCTACGCTGAGCAAGCGTTAAAACTTTGTCAGGACGTGTTTATCAACGAAGGTTGCGGACAAAACGCAGCAAACGACGAAAAACTGATGGTCGCATCGCTGATGGGTGGGTTGAGTCTCACCTACTCCGAAGTCGGAGTCTGTCATGCTTTGTCTTACGGGCTGTCCAAAATCCTTGGCACACGCCATTGCTACGCCAATTGTATCGCCTTCAATCACCTGGAGGATTATTATCCCCAGGGCGTAAAGGAATTCAAGGTCATGATTGAGAAACACAAGATTGATCTGCCTCAAAATCTTTCGAAAGACTGGACGGACAAACAAATCACCGATATGGCCGAAGTCGCCTACAATCTGACACATATGTGGAATCACGCCATCGGCCCGGACTGGAAAAACAAAATAACCATTGAATTGATCAAGGACCTTTTCAGGAGACTCTAAAACAATTGGCCATGTGCAGTTTGCAGTTGGCAAAGAAAAAATAATTAACAAAGAAACCCAAAGATCTTTTTAGAATTTTATTTTAATTTTTTTGCCAACTGGCAACTGCAAACTGAACACTTGCGTTTATAGAAACAACCAATAAATTTTATCCATGACTAAAAAGAAGATCGTTAAAGTGGGGAATATCGAATGCGGATCGGATGAACTTTTCCTCATTTCAGGGCCTTGTGTGATTGAAGAAGAAAGCATCATGATGAAGACGGCCGAGAAGCTGAAAGAGGTTTCGGAAAGAATGAAGATCAAGATCATTTACAAATCATCCTTCCAGAAAGACAACCGGAGTAACCTGCAATTTTACGACGGACCGGGTATGGATAAAGGACTTAAACTTCTGGCCAAAATAAAAAAGGAATTCGGCTTTCCGATCCTGACTGATATTCACTACCCGGACCAGGCTGCGCCGGCCGGAGAGGTTTGTGATGTCCTCCAGATTCCGGCTTATTTGTGTATGCAGTCAGATCTGCTGAAGGCCGCTGCTAAAACCGGCAAGGTAATCAACATCAAACACGGACAATTTCTTTCACCCGAAAACATGAAGAACCCGGTTTCCAAGGTTGTGGATTCGGGAAATGAACAGATCATTCTTACCGAACGCGGCTACACATTCGGTTACAATGACCTGATCGTTGATCCGCGCAGTTTTTATCACCTCAACCGCATCGGATATCCGGTTGTGTTTGATATCACACACAGCATTCGTAAATATGGAATTCCAAGTGCCGATGCAAAAGGCGGCGCCAGAGAATTTCTTCCCGTACTCTCGCGTGCAGGCGTGGCATCGGGTGTTGACGGCATATTTATCGAAACACATCCTGAACCGGCAAAAGCATTGTGCGATGCAGCTTCCCAGCTTTGTGTCTACGACCTGGAAGAATTTCTAAAACCCCTGATCGACATCCACAAACTGGAAGTGAGTTACAGAAAACCACACTAAATTCAATGTCAGAAAGAATCTCAACCATTTAATATTTTACAAATGCCCAAAGGAACCTTCAAAGTACCAGCCGCCCACAACGAACCGATTAAAAACTATGCACCGGGAAGTCCCGAACGCAAGGAGCTTCAGGCCATGCTGAAAGAGCTTCGTTCAAAGCAGCTGGACATACCCATGTATATTGGCGGCAAGGAAGTGCGTAGCGGAAATAAGATCCGTCTTTCGCCTCCCCATGATCACAAACATACACTCGGTCACTTCCACAAAAGCGACAAAAAGCATGTGAGTCAGGCCATCACTGCCGCTCTGGGAGCCAAGAAAAAATGGGAAGCTCTTTCCTGGGAACACAGAGCCAGTATTTTCCTGAAAGCCGCCGAACTCATTGCAGGACCCTACAGGGCAAAACTGAATGCCGCGACAATGCTTGGGCAAAGCAAGAGCGCCTATCAGGCTGAAATCGATTCGGCCTGCGAGCTCATCGACTTTCTTCGTTTCAATGTGCAGTACATGACCGAAATTTATGCCGAGCAGCCAAACTCGGGTCCGGGTATGTGGAACCGTTTGGAATGGAGACCGCTCGAAGGATTCGTATACGCACTGACTCCTTTTAACTTCACCGCCATTTCCGGAAATCTTCCTACTTCCTGTGCCATGATGGGCAATGTGGTTGTTTGGAAACCGAGCAACACACAAGTGTATGCAGCAAACGTGCTGATGGAAATCTTTCAGAAAGCCGGGGTTCCGGATGGTGTCATCAATCTGATTTATCCTTCCGGGCCCGATGCGGCCGATGTTGTTTTCTCGCACAGGGATTTTGCAGGCATTCACTTTACCGGATCCACGGAAGTATTTCAGACAATCTGGAAAACAATTGGAAACAACATTCATACCTACCGTTCCTACCCGCGAATTGTTGGTGAAACCGGCGGCAAAGATTTTATACTCGCGCACAAAAGCGCCGATGCCAGAGCGGTAGCCACAGCCATCTCTCGCGGGGCTTTTGAATATCAGGGTCAAAAATGTTCAGCCGCATCCAGGGCTTATATCCCTTCGAATCTCTGGAAAGAAGTGAAAGAACTGGTCCTTGCCGATTTGAAATCAATGAAAATGGGCGGCACCGAAGATTTTACAAATTTCATCAATGCCGTTATCGATGAAAAATCGTTTGACAAGCTCAGCGGATTTATCGAGCGCGCAAAGAAAGACAAAGGCGTCACCATCCTGGCCGGAGGAAACTGCAACAAGTCGAAAGGCTGGTTCATTGAACCCACCATCCTGCAGGTGAAAGATCCAAAATACGTGACCATGTGCGAAGAACTTTTCGGTCCGGTTCTTTCCTTGTATGTATACGAAGCAGACGCGTTTGATGAGATTCTGAAAATTGTTGACAACACCACCAATTACGCGCTTACAGGCGCCATTCTTGCTCAAGACAGATACGCGATTGAGCATGCCACGCAAAAACTGGTAAACAGCGCCGGCAATTTTTATATCAACGACAAACCTACCGGAGCCGTCGTCGGGCAACAGCCTTTCGGAGGCGCACGCGGTTCGGGAACCAATGACAAGGCAGGTGCAAAAATCAATCTGCTGCGCTGGGTATCACCGCGCACCATCAAGGAAACATTTGTGCCGGCTACCGATTACAGATATCCCTTTTTGCAGAAGGATTAAACACATTCTGAAGTATTCTATTGAAGCCTGTGCAGGAGATGGTCCTGCACAGGCTTTTTTGTCAGGTCTGATTTTTTGAAGAAAACCATCAGGATCGAATGGACAAAGCGTCCAACCAGTTAAAAAAATAATCTTAAACCTCCCTTAAACCTCTTCCTTTTATTCCAGTCATAGTGGTGTCGTTAGCCCAAAAAGACAAAAACAAACAAAATGAAAAGACTCCTCATCGCTTTAAGCATTCTGGTATCCGCCAGCGCTTTCGCACAACAATCCGCCGCTGCAGAACAGAAACCCGCAGCCACACCAGCTGTTTCTGCTCACCAGAAACACACACCCGAACAGCGCGCTTCCCTGCAGTCGGACCGTATGGAAAAATCGCTCGGATTAAACAGCGATCAGAAAAAGAAAGTATACGACCTGGCTTTGCAGCGGGCGAAAAAAGCCGATGAGATAAGGGCTGCAGAAGAGGCCGAAAGAGCAAAAAACAAACCTCAGTTAAAGGCCGTTCAGTCTGCATTCGAAGCCAACATGAAAGACATTCTCAGCCCCGAGCAATTTATCAAATGGAAAGAGCAGCAACCGAAAAGAGGCCAGCACAAAAACAAACCAGGCCCGGTTCCCGATCAAAAATAGAAGCAACGCATAATATGAAAGCCCTGATCTGCATCAGGGCTTTTTTATTTGAAAAAAAATGGGCTCCGGGGTTTTACCGCCTTCTGAATTCAGAACAAATAATGGAAGTGGCTATGGCCGCATTCAGGGATTCAACAGTCGATCCCTGCGTTTTCACATCCGAAGCCAGGGCGGCAAAGGAAGGGATCAATAGCTTGTCAGTGATGAAAGGTACCAGTTCGGGAGAGATGCCCCGGGATTCGTTTCCGATGAGGATAAATCCGTTTTGCGACAATTTGGTTTCATAGAGATTGTTCCCGTCGAGAAGGGCACCGTATACCCTTACCTGAGGCATCGTTTTTCTTACATTCTCCAAAAAAACAGGCAGGCTGGTATAATGCACTTTCACTCTGGAGATGCTGCCCATGGTTGCCTGAATCACTTTGGGGTTATACACCTCCACCGTTTCGCTGGAACAAATGATGTTTTCAATGCCAAACCAATCAGCAATGCGGATAATCGTTCCAAGGTTGCCCGGATCCTGAATGGTATCGAGTATAAGGTTCAATTTCTTTCCAAGCAAACCCAAATCAAGCGCGTACTGCGGAATTTCACAAACAGCAAGCACTTCATTGGGCGTATTGAGCGAAGAAATCCGTTTCAATTCATTTTCCTTGATCCGGATCACGTCAATGTGGTAGTTGAAAATAGACAGCTGGAAATTCCGGCTTGAATAAATCTGTTTCACCTTCATGCCCGAATTCAGCAAGTCATTCACAATTTTCACACCCTCCGCCACAAAAAGACCTTCGGAATCGCGGTTCTTTTTTAGTTTGAGCGAATTGATGAACTTGATCTCGTTTTTTGCAAGCATGACGAAAGGGCAATTCTAATTTTTGTATTTTTACCTATTGGTATCTAAGCGAACAAATCCCGCAATTTGATGTATTTCAATCATTTGGAAGAATAAGCATCCGCTCAGGGGGAATCTGTTGCAAAAGTATCACAACATAGACAAACACAAGCAATATTCGTGTCCAAAGCCGGGAAATACATTCTGATTTTGCTTGTTAGTATCGCCCCGGCCTTGATTTATACAGGTTGCAGCAGCACGCGCAAGCTAAAGGAAAACGAAACCCTCCTCCACCGGATCAAGATTAAAACATCTTCCCTGGCTCTGAATCAGGATGAAGTGATAACCTATATCAAGCAAAAACCCAACCGGAAGCTCCTTGGCATTTTCCCATTTTATCTGGAAATATACAACCTCGTTGATCAGGACAAGTTAAAAGCACAGAAACAACGCAGGGATGCCCGTCTCGAGCAGATCAATGATCGCCGGAAAGAGAAAAACATGGCCCTGAACGAACAGCGCAGAGCCAAAGGAAAGCCGGAAAAAACAGTCAAACTCAAGAACAAGGACCGCCTGTCATTTCGCGAGTGGCTCGTCAACATCGGTGAGGAACCGGCTGTTTTTGATTCCACCCTGTCGCACAAATCGGCCAAGCAAATTGGCCTCTATCTCGATAACAAAGGCTATTTCAACAACCGGGTCAAAGATTCGATCGTCACCAAAGGAAAAAAAACGAAAGTTTTTTATGTGATTAAACTCCCCCGGCCCTATAAAATACGCCACATCCGCTATGAGATCGACGACAACCTGGTGGCTTATTATGTGCTTGCCGACAGCCTCAACTGCCTGATCCAAAGCGGGCAGAATTACGATGTGGATATCCTCCAGAAAGAGCGTGACCGGATCACCAAAACACTCAAAAACAACGGGTATTACTATTTCACAAAAGAGTACATCTATTTCAGCAACGACACCAGCTTAAAAAGCCGTCAGGTGGATATTACCATCGGAATCAAGCGACAAAGCATTGCCGTGGGCACACGAAGGGATACACTGGCAGAAGCCGACCATGTGCGTTACACCTTGAATGATGTGTATATCCTCACGGATTATATGGGCCGCTCGGAAGGCATGATTAAACGGGATACACTCCGAACAGTCGATGGATTTATCTTTCTGTTTTCGAAAAAGCTTCAGTACAAGACCAACATTATCCAGGATGCCATTTATCTGCATAAGGACGAGCTCTATCAGGATCAGAATTATGAAAACACATACAAACGACTTTCCCAACTTCGTGAGTTCAAGCAAGTGACGATTGAACTCGCACCGGCTAAAAACGGACAGAAGGATATGCTGGATTGCTTCATCCGCCTTTCGCCGATCCCCAAACAAGCCATAGGCCTATCCAGCGAAGCGACAAATACGGGAGG
>PLXK01000091.1 GCA_003151415.1 Bacteroidota bacterium | reverse complement strand
AGCTTAAGAATCAGAAGGCTAAGAAAACGAATAAAACTGCCAAACCCAAGCTTGCGCCCAAAGCAAAAGCAGGGAAGAAGGTTAAGCCTGTTTCTAAATCTGCAAAAAGTGTTAAAATTTCTGCAAAAGCCAAACCTGCCAAAAGTTCAAAGCCGGTTCCAGTTAAAAAAATAGCTCCCAAGAAAGTGATTAAGACTCCCGTGAAAGCGAAAATAGTTGCAACAATAGCTCAAAGTCGCACAAAAACAGAGAAAATAGCTCCAAAAACATCTAAATCGATTGTTTCTGAACCCAAAAAGGCACAAAAAACAGCTGTATTGGCTGTTAAAACACCTGAACCGGAAATCAGAAACCTGCCTACGATCAAAAAACCAGGGGCCGGTCAGGTGCAACGCAGGACCACAACGGGAGGAAAACAGCAAAAAAAGGTTTTCCGTACCGAGCTTATTTTTCCGAATCAACTCAAAGAAACTCCTTTGGTTAAGGTAAAAAGCAATAAAGCCGAACCCAAAGGAAAATTTGAGCTTGAATTTCTTGTAAAAGCTTCCCCTACCCTTTTGTTTGACTTCTTATCCACTCCAAGCGGACTTTCTGAATGGTTTGCCGATGATGTGGATATCCGCAATGAAGAATTTACTTTTCATTGGGACGGACAAGTTCAACGTGCCAAATTGCTTGCTTACAAACAGGATCATCTCCTGCGTTTGCGCTGGTTTGACAAAAACGAAGATTTTTATTTTGAATTCCGCATCGATCACGATGACCTCACCGGCGATGTCACCCTGATTGTAACAGATTTTGGTGAAAGCGAAGACGACATGCGCACTTCCAAACTCCTTTGGGGCAGCCAGGTTGGCAAACTTCTTAAAGTTCTGGGGGCCTATTAGAACGGAAACTGAACTTCCTGCGATAGATTTTCATGTCTGTTTCCGGTGTTCTTGTCTTTCGGCGCAAAGACCTCTTCCTTTTCTCCTTATTTTTGTCCCGTGAACTACAAGAACATCCGTGCTTTACTGATCGAGAATTCGGCCTTTTTTCTTCCCTACCTGATTTTTCTTTGTGCCGGAGGCATACTGATTGCAACTTATCCAAAACCGCAGATCCATATTTATATCAATGAACACACCTACGGCAAGGCAGATTTGTTCTTCCGGCTTGCCACTTACCTGGGCGATGGGGTGACCGTAGCGATTGTCGCCCTGGCCTTTCTGCTTTACAAAGTGCGCAACGGATTGCTGATTGCCTTATCCGGAATTCTGACTTCCATCGTCACCCAGTTTCTGAAGCATCAGGTTTTCAGCAACCATGTCAGACCGAAGAAATTTTTCGAAGGCATATACAATTTGCATTTCATTCCCGGGGTTGAGAATTATACGGAGCACAGTTTTCCTTCGGGCCATTCTGCCGCCGCCTTTACGCTTTATCTCGGAATCGCACTTCTGTGCAAAAACAAACTGCTCAAATTTTTCCTCTTTCTCCTGGCTGCAACGGTTGCCTTCTCGCGTGTATACCTCTCGCAGCATTTCTTCGGCGATATTTATGCGGGTTCGGCTGTTGGAATCGCTTCGGCTCTTTTTGTTTATCTGCTGCTCTGGAATTACAAACCAATGGAAAAAGCCAACTGGATGAATAAATCTTTTCTTGGTAAAAACACACCCGCTTTATGAAATACTCCGGGTTATCGCTCCGCATTCTTGTTGCCCTTGCCGCAGCCATTCTTTTTATTCCATTTCTGGGCGCGGTTCATTTGTTCGACTGGGATGAAATAAATTTCGCAGAATGCGCACGCGAAATGATCGTGAGTCACGACTATTCAACGGCACAGATCAATTTTTTCCCCTTTTGGGAAAAGCCGCCGGTCTTTATCTGGATGCAGGTGGTGTCCATGAAAATCTTTGGCATCAATGAGTTTGCCGCCCGTTTCCCCAATGCCTTATGCGGCATAGCAACGCTGGTCATTGTATTTCATATTGGCCAAAAACTCTACGACAAACGTTTCGGTTTGCTTTGGGCACTTGCCTTTGCGGGATCGCTGCTTCCCCATTTCTATTTCAAATCGGGCATTATCGATCCCTGGTTCAATCTGTTTATCTTTCTGGGTATATACCGGATGATGCTGTATACCCATGATTACGTGCATGCCCTACCGGGGGCCTTGTTCAATCGCAACATTTTGCTCTCCGCCCTGTTCATCGCTCTGGCCGTACTTACCAAAGGCCCCGTGGCGGCCCTTGTATTCGGACTTTGCTTCCTTATTTTCCGGCTTATACAAAAAAAAGCCATCATGGCCTGGAAGCATTTCTTTCTTTTTTGCCTGACATCTGCGGTCATTGGCGGAGTCTGGTTTCTGATACTCGTTTTGAAAGGCCGCACAGATATCATCATCGAATTCCTGAACTACCAGGTGCGTCTGTTCAGCACGGCCGATGCGGATCACGGCGGGCCTTTTTATTACCACTGGGTGGTGCTGCTCATTGGCTGTTTCCCCGCATCCGTGCTGGCTGTCAAAGGTTTTTTCAGAAACGCATACGACACGCCGTATCAGAAACATGCAAAAAAGTGGATGCTCATTCTTTTCTGGGTCGTGCTTATCTTGTTTTCGCTTGTCAAAACGAAAATCGTCCATTACTCTTCACTCTGCTATTTCCCGCTGACCTTTCTGGCTGCTTACACGGCTTACAAACTCATTACAGGGGAAACCGAATGGAAGAAATGGATGACCATCCTCATGGCATTCATCGGCGGGATATTGGGCATCCTTCTCACCTCCATCCAATTTGTCGCCGTATGGAAAAATCAGATTCTGGCTTCCGGAATGATCCATGATAAATTCGCCGAAGGAAATCTCCAGTCGGATGTACACTGGTACGGATGGGAATTCGGGATCGGCATCCTGTTCCTGGCCGGGGTGATCGGCTGCATCCTTCTGGTCATTAAAAAGAAAATCAGAACGGCCGTTCTGTGTCTGTTTATACTCACATTGCTGGCTACCGATCTCAGCGCACTTGTCTTTGCCGACCGTGTGGAAGGCTATTCACAAAGGGCCGCCATCGAATTTTATGAAACCCTGAAAAACAAAGACTGCTATGTCGACGTGGCGGGATTCAAGAGCTATGCGCATTTGTTTTACAGCGCGAAAAAACCCGAAGCCAACCAAAGCCCCTTGTTTATCCGGTTTCTGAAAGAACAAACGCCTCCGGCAAAACAAGGTTCACAACTCGACCCCATGCTGCTGGACAATACCTATTCGAATTGGTTGAAACGCGGCCCTGTAGACAAACCCGTTTACATCGTCTGCAAAAACACCTTCGAAGCCGAATTCACGCGCGATTATCCGCTCTTCAAAAAACTCTACGCGAAAAACGGGTTCGTCTTTTTCTTAAGAGGAAACTAAAAAGAGAAACAGAGCGAAGAAAGAGTAATGCCGATGCTGTTTCGTTCTCTTTCTCCGCTCTGTTTCTCTTTATCTGTCTCCGGCACCTCAACCCATTTTCTTATACATTTCGGATTTCACAAGGCCCCACTTGTTCAGGCGGTGGTTGAATGACACACCCAGACAGCCGAGCCCGTACTTCATGCTGCGGCTGAAATTGATGGAGCTGGCTTCTGGAAAATATTTGGTCGGACAAGTCACTTCCGCAATGTCATAGCCTGCATAAATGATTTGCGAAAGCATTTGGTTGTCAAAAACAAAATCGTCTGAATTGGCTTCCAGATTTATTTTCTCCAGCACCTCCTTGCTGAAGGCCCTGTATCCGGTGTGGTATTCCGAAAGTTTCTGGCTGACCAGGATATTCTGGGAAAGGGTCAGAAAACGGTTGAAAATATATTTATACATGGGCATGCCTCCTTTGAGCGCTCCCTTGCCCAGGATCCTCGATCCGAGCACCACGTGATAAAGTCCGTTTGCAATGAGATAGGCCATGCTGTGTATCAGTTTGGGCGTATACTGGTAATCAGGATGCAGCATGATGACAATATCCGCCCCGATTTCAAGGGCTTTGTTGTAACACGTTTTCTGGTTCCCTCCGTAGCCGGTATTTTTCTGATGCTGGATAATGTGTTTGATCCCGAGCTGTCTGCCCACTTCTGTGGTGTGATCGCGGCTGGCATCATCCACCAGCACCACCTCGTCAACGATATCGAATGGAATTTCCCTGTAGGTCTTTTCAAGAGTCAGTGCCGCATTGTAGGCAGGAAGTACAATCACCAGTTTTTTTCCTAGAATCATCCGTTCAGTTCAATTATACTAATTAATTTTTTTTACCATTTTCAGGTTCAGCATATTCATGGCATTTACACTGAGTCCGGTGATGTTATTCTGAACCAGACGCACCACCCGGTCGTGGTACAAAGGAACAACCGGTGCCTCATCGATCAGGATGCGCTCCATCTCGTAGTAATAGGATCTGCGCAGCGAATCACTTTGCTCGTACATGGCTTTGTCATACAAACAATCAAAACGCACATTTCTGAAATGGGTGTAGTTCGAGCCATTGGGAGAAAAATTATTGCCGTAGAAAAGAGCCAGAAAATTAATCGGATCAGGAAAGTCGCCCACCCAGGATTTCCGGAAGAAACTTATTTTCGAATTGGCCACGCCTTCACGGAATGCGCCGTCTTCAACAACTTCAATCAATACTTTGACGCCAATCTGGCTCAATTGAAAACGGATGTGATCGGCCAGATCCAGATACTGTTTGGTGGTGCTTAAAGTGATTTCAGGCAGGCCTTTTCCGTCGGGGAATCCGGCCAGATAAAGCAACTGTTTCGCTTTTTCGGGGTTGTAGGTATATCCGGTCACCTGATTGTTATCGTAATCGGGCAAACCTTGCGGTACGAAGCCATGAACAGCGGGTGTGCCAATGTTGTTTCGCAGATATTTGATCATCTTTTCCCGGTCAATGCCATAATTGATAGCCTGACGGATCGCTTTGATTCTCAAAGGACTGTTTCTCGCCGCCGCCGAGCCGTCATTCACCAGAAAACCCAGATAGTCCGTTTTAAGAAACGGTGTGCTTTGCATGGTAAAACGGTTTTTATAAATATGCTTCAGTTCCCCGCCGGAGGTCAGCACTTCCTTGGCATTGAAGGCATCAAAACCCGAAATCATGTCCACATTGCCTTTGAGAAAATTCAGCCAGGCGGCTTCCCTGTCATGAATAAAGGAAATGCTCACGGCATCGAGGTACGGCAGTTTGTGTTCGGCCTCCTGTTCAAAATAATTCTCGTTTTTTGTCAGGAGTATTTTCTGGCCTTCCTTCCAGACAAGGAAACAAAAGGGACCGGTACCCACCGGGTTTCTTCCGAAATCGGATTTGTAATGGGCGACGACTTCGTGGGGTACCACAGAAAAGAATTTCATGGTGAGTATGCCCAAAAATGCGGGAAAAGGTTTTTTGATCTGAACGACAAAAGTGGAATCGTTTTTGGCATAAAAGCCTTTCAGGCCCTCGGATGCATTGCGGTCAAAATACTCCAGCAGATCGGCCGCCTTCGAAACACTTTGATTGAACAATCTTTCAAAACTGTATTCGAAATCCGAAGCCAGCACCTTTCTTCCTTTTCCTCCGGGGAACGAGGCGTTGTCCTGAAAAAACACATCGCTGCGCAAATGGAAAACATATTTCAATCCATCCGCACTCTGTTCCCAGGTCTTTGCAATGCAGGGCCTGACCAGAATCGAATCATCCATCTGCACCAGACCATTGAAGATCTGATTCACGGCCCAGATGTTTTCAAAATTACTGGCCGCTGCAGGGTCAAGCGAACTGACTATGCCCAATTCATTGTAACGAAAGATTGTCCTTTCTTTCTTCCTTTCTTCTTTATCAGAAGAGCAGGAAGACAGAAAACAAAAGCAGGCAAGGACAAAAAGAAACGGCTTGTTCATTCCAGGGGCTTAATCAAACAAATTTGGTCAAAAGCAGGCTTGTCTGGACATGCCCCCCTTCTGCCGTTATAAACAGCTTTATTAACAAAAGAGAAGAAGTGTTGGCTAAAACAGAAACAGAGCGGAGAAAGAGAACGAAANNACTCTTTCTCCGCTCTGTTTCTGTTCCTCATTTTCCGACACCCCAACACTTCAACACCTTATCTTCAGATCCCGAAGGGCATATTTTTCTGAAGGAAGAAAATGCTCGCAGCAATGAGCTTTTGCATGATGAGATCTTCTTTGACAAAGGCAACCTCTTTGCGGTAAGAGACAACTATTTTTTCAAGAAAGGGAGAGGATTGTGCCGGTCTTCTGAACTCCAGGGCCTGCACTGCATTCAGCAATTCGATGGCAAGTATCCGTTCCAGATTTTCGACCACCTGAAAGCATTTGGTCGC
>PLXK01000186.1 GCA_003151415.1 Bacteroidota bacterium | reverse complement strand
CAGGTGCGGAACATTGCCGAAGTGACAAAAGCGGTTGCCAACGGCGATCTTTCCAAGCCTATTACCGTGGATGTAAAAGGAGAAATTCTGGATCTGAAAAATACCATCAATACGATGGTTGAACAGTTAAATTCTTTTGCATCGGAAGTGACCCGGGTGGCACGGGAAGTAGGTACGGAAGGTAAACTTGGAGGACAGTCGCAGGTGAAAGGGGTTGCCGGTACCTGGAAGGATTTAACAGACAGTGTGAATCTGATGGCTTCAAACCTGACCGGACAGGTTCGGGGTATTGCCAAAGTTGTTACTTCCGTTGCCAAGGGCAATCTGAAACAGAAATTATCAATCGATGCCAAAGGAGAGGTGGCTCAGTTAACAGACACAATCAATGAAATGATCGACACCCTGGCCACCTTCTCCGACCAGGTAACTACGGTGGCTCGTGAAGTGGGTGCCGAAGGTAAGCTGGGCGGACAGGCAAACGTACCGGGGGCTTCGGGAACATGGAAAAATCTGACTGAAAATGTGAATCAACTGGCGGCCAATCTCACAACACAGGTCCGGGCCATCTCTGAAGTGGCATCTGCCGTGACCCAGGGGGATTTGACACGAACAATCCGCGTCGATGCAAGAGGTGAAGTGGAAGCTTTAAAAGACACCATTAACCAAATGATTTCTAACCTGAAAGCAACAACGCTGAGAAACCAGGAACAGGATTGGCTTAAATCCAACCTGGCCAAGTTCACACAGATGCTTCAGGGTCAGAAAGAGCTCAATTCGGTGACTACAAAAATTCTTTCGGAGCTGGCGCAGGTGGTTACCGCTCAGCATGGTCTGTTTTATATTTTGCAGGAAGATGATACGTTCCTGAATTCCAAACTCCAGCTGATTGCTTCTTACGCTTTTAAAAAGAGAAAGGATTCGGCAACCCTCTATGCAATCGGAGAAGGCTTAATCGGACAATGCGCCGTCGGTAAAGAGCGGATTTTGCTGACCAATGTTCCCAAAGATTATATCCGTATAAATTCCGGTCTGGGTGACGCAAAACCGCTGAACGTTATTATTCTGCCGGTTCTTTTTGAAGGCCGTTTAAAGGCCGTTATTGAATTGGCCTCCTTTGATTCGTTCAGTCAAACACACCTTGACTTTCTTGATGGTTTGACGGAAAGTATCGGTATTGTCTTAAATACGATTGAATCGAACTCCCGAACCGAAGAGCTCCTTGTTCAGTCGCAGTCACTTGCAGGAGAGCTGAAAAGCCAGCAGGAGGTACTTCGCAATACGAACGAAGAGCTGGAGGAAAAAGCGATTCTTCTGGCCAATCAGAAAGAAGAGGTGGAACAAAAAAACCAGGAAGTGGAGGTGGCACGGAAAGCGCTCGAGGAAAAAGCCGATCAGCTGACCCTTACATCCAAATACAAATCCGAGTTTTTGGCCAACATGTCGCACGAGTTGAGAACTCCGCTGAACAGCTTGCAGATATTGGCCAATGAACTCATCTCCAATCACGATGGAAATCTGACCGAAAAACAAATTCAGTTTGCCAAAACCATCAATTCCTGTGGAGATGACCTCATTCAGCTGATCAACGATATCCTGGATTTGTCAAAAATCGAATCCGGATATATTTCCATCGATTACGCCGCACTCGATTTTAAAAGCATCAGCAAATTCGTGGAATCCACATTCAACCACATATCAGAAGCCAAACACCTCAAGTTCAATATTGAGATGGATGAAAATCTGCCAGAATTCATTGAAACGGACTCTCAGAGACTGAATCAGATTTTGAAAAACCTGCTTTCCAATTCATTTAAATTTACAGAAAAGGGAGCCGTGGCTTTGAGGATATCCAAATCAAACAAAAACTGGAAAACAAAAAATGCAAATCTCGACACCGCCGAGACGGTAATTGCATTCGAAATATCAGATACGGGGATCGGAATTTCAAAGGAAAAACAAAACATCATCTTTGAGGCATTTCAGCAAGCCGAAGGATCGACTTCGCGTAAATACGGCGGTACCGGACTGGGATTGTCAATCAGCCGGGGGCTTTCTGACTTGTTGGGCGGGACTATAGAACTTGAAAGTGAAGTCGGCCAGGGAAGCAAATTCACCCTGTTCCTGCCCCTTAAGTTTGCGCCTCAGTCGGAAAATAAAATAAAAGCCCTCGATGATCAATCTGCGGTAAAGGGTGGTCTCAAATCCTCCCCCTCTTCCACGTTCCATAAATCGGACATCGAATTGTTTTTTGTGAATGAACTGGGTGATGACCGAACCGACATCAAGGCCAACGATAAAGTGCTGCTGATTGTTGAGGACAATCTGACTTTCGCTAAAATAATGCTCGACAAAGCACACCAGAATGGAATGAAGGCCATTGTCACAACAAAGGGTAACGACGTACTCGACTTCATCAACCACTTCAATCCCGATGCCGTAACGATAGATATCAACATGCCGGACACGAGCGGATGGAAAGTATTGGACCGGCTAAAGACCGATTTCAATATGCGCCACATTCCCATTTACATCATTTCCGGTGAAGACAACAGGAGCCACGGGTTGAAACAAGGGGCGAGAAATTTTCTGCTCAAACCGGTGAAGGACGAAGCCTTGAAAAATCTGTTTAATGACATTCACGATTTTAGCAACAGAAAGGTAAGAAGTCTTCTGGTGATTGATGATAACGAACAGGAACTTTCCAAGGTGGTAAAGGCCATTGAAGGTGCTGACACCCGAATTACAACGGCCCAAACGGCAAAAGAAGCCATTAATCTCATCCGGGAAGAAACATTTGATTGCGTTATCCTCGATTTGGTTTTGCCCGATGCGGACGGACTGGATGTCATAAAAGAGCTGGAGCATGATAAAGAAGACCCGGAAACGGCCTTAATTGTTTATTCTGCAAAAGACATGACAAAAAAGGAAAGAGCGAGGCTGAATAAATTTGCAAATCGGATTATTTTAAAAAGCGCCAGCTCTCTGGACCAATTGGTTGACCAGACGGCATTGTTTCTTCACCGGGTTCACAAAGGCCTGTCGGAAGAAATGAGGGCCAGAATAGAAGCATTTAACCTGAAGGAAGACGTGCTCTACGGGAAAAAAGTGCTCATCGTGGATGACGACGTGCGTAACCTCTTCGCATTGACCACCGCCCTGGAACGTTTTGGATTGAATGTGCTGAGCGCAGAAAGCGGACAGGAAGCCATTGGTTTGTTGGAGAAAATAAAAGACATCGATATCGTTCTGATGGATATCATGATGCCTGAGATGGACGGATATGAAACCATGAAAAAAATCCGCACCGTTCTCAAAAACAAAGATTTGACAATCATTGCCGTCACCGCCAAAGCGATGAAGGGAGACCGGCAGAAATGCATCGAATCCGGAGCCTCGGATTACATCACCAAACCTGTGAATGTGGGTCAGTTGTCTTCACTCATGCGCGTGTGGCTGAAATGAGTAGGATGATTGGAAGAGTGGGGAAGCATCGTTCTCCCCGATAAAATAAAGCAACCCTATTTTAAGGAAATGGAAAAAGAAGAAGCGATTAAAATATTGTTGGTAGACGATAGGCCGGAAAATTTGCTGGCGCTTGAAGTCATTCTTTCCAGCGGAAATTATTCCTGCATAAAAGCAAACTCCGGCAAAGAGGCATTGAAGATTCTTCTCCGGGAGTACGGCTTCGCCATTATATTGATGGATGTGCAGATGCCGGTTATGGATGGTTTCGAAACCGCCGAACTGATTCGGCAGAGCGAAAAGTTCAAACACCTCCCGATCATCTTTTTAACGGCCAACATGAATGCCCCGGAACATGTGTTCAAAGGCTATCAGGCCGGAGCGGTTGATTACATGATTAAACCGTTTTCGCCCGAAATACTGAAGGCCAAAGTGGCCGTGTTTGTAGAGTTGTATAAAAAGAAACAGGAGTTGCTCCGGCAAAAGGAACAACTGAACGGGCTCAATGATCGCCTGCATCAGCAATCCAAGTATGTCAGAAGCCTGATCGAGGCAAGCCCGGACCCTTTGATTACGGTGAACTCAGACGGAAAAATTACGGATATGAATGAGGCCCTGCTCAATATTACGGGTAAAGCATGGGACCAGATCATATACACTTCCTTTTTTGATTATTTCACCAACCGGCAAATGGCAAAGGAGATGTATGAACACATATTCAGCCAGGGGTCCATCATCGATTCTCCGCTTACACTTCGGAATCAGGATGGCAGACTGATTGAAATGTTATGCAATGGCGCCGTACATAAGGACGACTCGGGCAAAGTGGTGGGTGTGGTTATCGTCGCAAGGGAAAAAATCCTTTCCAAATATTCCCGCACCCTGATTGAGGCCAGTCTCGATCCCCTGGTGACCATTAGTCCCGAAGGTAAAATTACCGACATGAATGAGGCTACGGTAAATATAGTGGGTATGGCTCGCGAAAAAATCAAAGGAACTGATTTCTTCGACTATTTTACCGAACAGGAAAAAGCACGGAAGGTTTACGAGGAAGTGTTTGAAAATGGATTTGTCATGGATTACCCGCTTACCCTGCGGCACAATGACGGGAAGCTGACGGAAGTGTTATTTAACGGGTCTGTTTATAAGGATGACCGGGGTCACGTTCAGGGTGTCGTTATTATTGCCAGAGATGTCACCGCCCAAAGAATATTTGAAAACGAACTGATTGAGGCAAAGAAAAGTGCGGAACAGGAAAGACATATTGCCGAAGCTGCAGTAAAGGCAAAGCAACAATTTTTGTCAAATATGAGCCATGAAATAAGGACACCGATGAATGCAATTATCGGGTTCACCAAGGTGATCATGAAAACCGATTTGAATGAAAAACAAAAGGAATACCTGGGCGCCATCAAAACCTCAGGAGATACGCTCATCGTACTGATTAATGACATCCTGGATCTCGCCAAGGTGGATGCTGGAAAGATGACCTTCTCGCACATTCCGTTCAACTTGTCGGCTTCAATTGCGGCGATGCTTCATATGTTTGAGACAAAACTGGAAGAAAACGGATTGAAACTGATTCGGAAATACGACCAGGGCATTCCCGAAGTTTTGGTGGGCGACCCGGTCAGGCTGCATCAGATAATTATGAACCTGATGAGTAACGCTGCAAAGTTTACAAAAAACGGCGCCATAACAGTGGATGTTCGTTTAATCGGCGAGGATGCGGATAAGGTCACGATCGAATTTGCCATTGAAGATACGGGCATAGGCATTGCCGAAAATAAGTTGGAAAGCATATTTGAAAATTTTCAGCAGGCATCGAGTGGCACCTCGCGCGTGTTTGGCGGTACGGGCCTGGGTCTTGCAATTGTCAAGCAGCTTATAGAGGCCCAGGGAGGAAGTATTCAGGTGAAAAGCCAGATGGGTCAGGGTTCCAGATTCAGCTTTACACTGGATTTCAAAAAAACCAAGGCCAAGGCGGAAACGGAAACGGAAAAAAACTTTATCCCGGAAGTTGGAATTCAAAACATAAAAGTCCTGGTTGTTGAGGATGTTCCGCTGAATCAGCTTTTAATGAAAACGCTCCTGCTGGAATTTGGTTTCGAATCGGATGTCGCGGACAATGGAAAAATTGCCCTGGAGAAACTCAAGACCAACCGGTATGATATTGTTTTGATGGATTTGCAAATGCCTGAAATGAACGGGTTTGAAACGACCGAACAGATTCGGAAAAACATGAATTTGCAAATGCCGATTATTGCCCTCACGGCTGATGTCACTTCAGTTGATGGCGAGAAGTGCAAACTGGCCGGAATGAATGATTACATTTCAAAACCTATTGATGAAACGATATTGTATGAAAAAATCATCCGGCACTTAAAAACGGCTGGCCACAGGAAAATAGCCAGGGAAGGGAAAAAGGAGGAAAAAAAGGAGGAGAAGAAGCAGAGAAAAAGATGTACGGATTTAAATTACTTAAAAGAGCTTACCAGAAACAGCACCGATGCAATCAGGGAAATGATTGAAATCTACCTTGTGCAAACCCCTCAGCTGATCAAAACAATGAAATTGGCCATGGACAACCAAAACTGGGATTCGTTAAAGATCGCGGCCCATTCCATCCGGCCTTCTTTTTCAATAATGGGAATAGCTCCGGAGTTCGAAAACAGTGCAGAAACAATGGAAACGCAGGCCGCCAGTCTTTGTGACAAAAAGGCAATCGGATCTGTGGAAAAGGAAACAACCGATCTGCTGTGGACATTGTTTTTAAAGATTGAAGCAGTATGTCTGCAGGCCTGCGCGGAATTGAAAAAAGAGCTTCCCTTGAGAAGTTAGGTTTAACTGATTTAAGAGAATCTGATCTTGTCCTTTGTTTATTAGCCTTGATTTTTAAGGAAGAAATATCGGTTTGCCTGGGAAATGTAAACGGGTTATTTAATATTTCATTTAATTTTGCCATTGGCCGGATACAATGAAACGTTAAGCCCGAACAGGAAAATCTGTATTGCTTTCATGCATGGATTGAAAAAGTATTTGAGGATTGGCCTGCTGATTTTGGCTGGCTTGTATTCTGTTTGCAGTTATGGACAAAACACCCACAATCTTTACAGAGGGTGCCGAGGAACTTCAGTTTCGAAATGTTTTACCAATCGATAAAACGGCCCCGAAAGCAGAAACATCGGAAGGCGGCAATATGGATCTCAATTTCCGGACAGGACTTTTCGGAAATGAAGCTTCGTTGAACCTCACCACACTTTTCTTTTATACCCGGCTCGACCACCCGCTTGTTCTGACGCCCGGTGTATTGGGGGGTTACCAGTTCATCAATGCAAATGGGGATTACCGATACCCGAGGCGCTGAGCTTACAGGCAAACTGACCTACAAAAGATACCAGTTCTTTTATGCCTATACTTTGACAGATACCCGAAATCAATTCAATGGAACAGTGACGGATTATCCCCTGACCGTCCGGAACCGCATCAACTCGGATTTGGTTTACGAAATTAAAGACTACTGGCTTTGCGGTTTTATGGTGCAGAAAATGTGGAAAATATTTCTATTTATGCCAACTTTGAAAATGTACTCAATGTGAGGCAAACACGTTTTGAAAACATTTATACCGGGACAGCAGCAAGCCCGTCTTTCAAAGAGATATATGCCCCCCTGGACGGATTTGTAATGAATGCGGGGATCAAACTGAATTTGTGATTTTTGTCAGGCGTTTCGATAGAGCACAACGAATTGTCTATCTTGGGTCTTAGCTAGTCAAAAAAATGGAAGATAAATCTTTTCTTAACAGAAAAAACAGGGCCATGCAATCAATAAAGAGGACAATTGGTTTGGGTGCGGTTTTTGCTTTGGTGTTCTTCTCATTCAGATCCGTACAAAATCTGGATGACCCCAGATATTTGACTTATACGGTGGATTTAAAATCTGAGGATCTTCAGTTTTACTGGAAAGACGATAGCGGAAAAGTGTTTAGGAGCATCCAAAATTTGAAAACCTGGTTGGAAGGCAAACACAAAACCCTGGTCTTTGCCATGAATGGTGGCATGTATAAGCCAGACAACTCTCCCCGGGGACTTTTTATTCAATCTCAAAACAGGATGACGGAGATGGATACATTGTCTGGTCCCGGAAATTTCTATCTGAAACCGAATGGTGTCTTCTATCTGACAGAAAATAAAAAAGCAGGGGTTTGTCAATCTTCCGAATTTAAAAATACAGAAATCGCTTTTGCCACACAGTCGGGACCTATGCTGGTCATTGATGGAAAAATACATCCTGCATTCAAAAAAGGATCAGTCAATCTGAATATCAGAAATGGAGTGGGAATTTTGCCAGACAACAAAATTGTATTTGTCTTGTCAAAAAAAGAAGTCAATTTTTATGATTTTGCGGTATACTTCAAAAGCCTGGGTTGTAAAAATGCGTTGTATCTGGACGGTTTTGTTTCCCGGGCTTATTTGCCGGAGAAGAAATGGACCCAGACCGATGGAAATTTTGGAGCCATCATCGGGGTATCGAAGTGAGGATGGAATGATTTTCTGAAACCAAGAAACTGAACAGACTTCACGCGGGCTTCTTTGCATAAGAGCGAAGCCAATCCTGGCATCCAAAATCAGGATAAATTTGGCCTTGTCTTGTTTGTCCGGCAATTTTTCCTATCTTAACTCTTCAATCACGATATTTTCTGTTTAACCGGTGCGGTATTTCCAAGGGATACTCACGCATTTTAACACTATTAAAATGAATAAACATTTACCTGTTCTACTGGTAATGGCGTTTTGCGGGTTTGGAGCCCATGCGCAGCAATGTCTCAGTTCTGGGTTTTGCACCACCGCCACCAATCAGTATCCAACCAGCACCTTATCCACAACCACGTCTACCTGGTCAACGGTGAGCGCCTATATGAATGCCGGAAACTACACACTTTTCAATGTGACTTCCGGTGATATATACGAATGGAGCTATTGCGAGGCTTATGGCGGAGTCTCTGCAAACTGGGATGCTCAGTTGACTTTGTCCAACAACGCTACAGGGCAGAATCTGTGTTTCAGTGATAACGTGTGCGGCACCAGCGGGAATGCGCCCTATATCAACTGGACTGCCACATTTACAGGCGTAGTTAAATTGTTAACGACCCAGTCGAATTGTGTGAGCAATACGGGTGCGCCATACAACACTTTGGTATGGAGACAAGCAAATGGAGGCGCAAGCACCTCGATAATGGGTGTGGATGTTTCTCATTACGATGGTACCATCACCTGGTCGTCGGTGAAGTCAACCGGAGTGTCTTTTGCCTGGGCCAAAGCTTCCGAAGGAACCACGATTACCGATGCCACCTATGCTGCCAACATGGTTAACGGTACCGCGGCCGGAATTGCCATGGCGGGGTATCATTTTGCACATCCCGAAACCAACTCGGCTGCTTCCGAAGCATCGTTCTTCTTGGGGATTGCAGGCTCTTACATCAAGCCTTGTTACCTGCCCCCGGCACTGGATCTGGAAGACCCTTCGGGAGGCCCTTCTTTGGTGTCGAGTATGACCAGCGCTGCTCTGACCACCTGGGTGCAGGATTGGATGTCTGCAATAAAAACGCAAACCGGCATTACTCCTGTTCTTTATACCAATGGATCCATTGCCACGTATTTAGGCAGTTCGGTGAAAACATACCCGATTTGGATTGCTGATCCCGATGGAAGTTCAACCGCACAACCCTCGAATATTGGTTCCTGGCCTACCTGGACCTTTAAACAATATTCTTGGACAGGAACTGTGGCCGGAATCAGCAGCCAGGTGGATATGAATGTTTTCAACGGAAACCAAACCGCATTCAACAATTTGATTGGATGTACGGCTACAGGCATTCCGGAAATCGCTTCCGGTTCCAATTTTAAATTGTATCCCAATCCGGCCAACGATCATATTGTTATTGAAAATGTATCTTTTTCAGGCAATCCGGACGAATTTATATCCGTTTACAACATGCAGGGACAAGTGGTCCTTCAGGAAATCATGCATGAACAGTTAACGGAAATAAACATTTCGGGTTTTGGCCGTGGGATATATGTGGTGGTTTTAAAAAACGACAATGGAGTTGAAGTTAAAAAGTTTTTGAAAGACTAAGGAGTCAGAAAAGATTCTTTACTTTTGAAAAACAATTTTAAAAACATTCACTTATACCTTTCAGACATGAATAAATTCAGTTTAGTAAAAAGAATATCAATCCTTTGTTTTTCCCTTCTTTTTGCCCTTTCCGGTTATGCACAAAAAAAAATGGAAAGCCCGCGTGACAGCTGCAGCGGAAAAATAGGCAAGGCAACAATTTCCATGAACTATGGAAGTCCCTCTGTAAAAGGACGCAAGATATGGGGCGATCTGATCCCTTATGGAAAAGTTTGGAGAGCTGGGGCCAACGAGGCCACAACATTTAAAACCGATCAGAATATAACTGTCGAAGGCAAAGCATTGCCAGCGGGAACATACGGTTTCTTTGTAATACCGGGCGAAACCACATGGACAATCATTTTTAATAAAACCTTCAAACAATGGGGCGCATTCAAATACGACCCCAAAGAAGATGCGCTGCGTGTCGATGTAAAGCCTGCAAAATCGAAATCCTTAACTGAACGCCTGGTTTACAAAATCAATGCTGACGGAATCTCTTTGAGCTGGGAAAATATTGTTGTACCTGTAAGTATTAAATAACATACAAAAAAAGGCAATCAGAAGGAGAAATCCTGCCTGTTGCATCTGATTTTGTTTCAACAAATATGTAAAATGCTGGTTCAATTGAGCCAGCATTTTTCGTTGTACATAATCGTCTAAACGCTGATGCCCTTATTTGAATAAATACTTGAGGCCGACAGATACTCCGGCGGTCATGTTGTAGGTCGAAGCATTTCTTGTTGTTGTTGTTGAAAGTGGAATGCGGGTCAGTGAAGGGCTGGGATTGTTAACGACTGTTTTGTAACTTGACATTTCAGCATCCGCAAAGTCGTAGTCGTACCTTAATGTGGCATCCAGCATCAGGAGTTCTGTCAGTTTGAAACTGAAACCCGCATGAATGACTCCGCTGATATTGGTGCTTTGATAGGCACTGCTCACATCAATGACAAGGGTGTTGTTGTTCTTGTCGGTTAGTTTGGCCATCGAAAGAATCTCCAGCTCTGGCCCGATTTTTCCAATGAACATGACATTGGAGCTGATGACGGCGGAGTAGACAAACATCAGGGGGATTTTGACGTAATCTACCTTTTTGTAATTTTCTATTCCGCTCAATTGATACCGCTGTCCCTGAAATGAATAAAGTACATTAAGGCCAATACCAAGAATTTTGGTGAATCCATACTGACCTGTGATGCCGAAGGAACTGTTAAATGTGGTCACGTATTTGAAGTCGGAATTGGAATTGTCGTCTTTGTTTGTGAGCCAACTTAACTGGGGAGTCGCTTCCACACCTAGCATGAGACCCTGTTGTGCATCTGTGAAACCTGTTGCGGCTAACAAACTACCTGCACTCAAGGTAATTCTGAAGACTAGTTTTTTCATGACATATGAGTTTAAAATGGTTAGACATGTTTCTGTTTTTGCGGATCATAGAAGCCATACTGATGAGTGTGACACATTTATACTATACAAAATTAAATCATTGAAATCGAAAATGAATAAATTGTATGTGTTTATTACGATGATATATGTCATAATAAATATGCAATATGGAACTAGATGTCCGTAATTTTATCCTGGAAGGAGAGTGGTCTGCCGGGAAAAAACGGAAAGTGACAGAAGTCCTTCCTTTTTTCTGTGAAAATGTTTTTATAAGGAGTGCGTCTTATAAGGATTTGTTCGTTTCCTCTGAAAAGGCAGTGAAACAAGAGCCAGGGAGGCCAGGGCGCTTGCGAGGAATTTTTTAACTACACAACTGAAGGATTTGTCTGGGAATCCAATCAGGATTTGAAGTAAAATTATACCGAAAAAAAGACAGAAAAAAAATGGCCAATACTGTTTGTTCTTTCGGTTTTCAGAAGAGATGCGTTTGGGCAAGCGAAACAGTTGCCAGGAAATAATCAGGGCCCCGGATGCAGAACTCAATTGTTTAATGATCTGATAAAATAAAATTCGAACGTTGGCGAAATGGAAAGGTTGCAACAATAGCGGATATCTTTCTACAAAACAACCATTTTCAGATGTCCAGCTATCCCAAAACAAATGACTGAAAATGCCAATGAAAATGGAAATCAGCACGATGTGCCAGTTCCGTCTTGCGTAAATCGGCCAATTGAATGAGTCGTAATTCCCGAGACGGAATTTCAGGAAATCAGGAAGATTGGCAATGAATGCATCACGAACAAATTGATGATAAAAAAATAAAAGAAGAAAGGCCGATGGAACATCAAACCAGAATAGTCCGGAGAGGGTGTGACTGAAAAGGCTGATATGACTAAAACGGATGAAATATTCGAAGTCGGGTATGATGCTTCCGGCAATGAGCCCACTGATGGAGTAAAACCGCCGGGGCAGGTAACGCAAGGGCAATATCAAAGCGGGGTGTGAAAGGGTAAAGCCCATAATTGAATTTAAAAGTTGCCGGAAAAAAACTAGGCGTTAACATAAAAGTCAAATGTAATAAATTAGCAGTTCATGGTATTTGGCCGAAATTATTTATTTGCGCACCTTCAGCAGATCGAGACCCTGATCAATTGTGCGCACGTTGAGTTTTCTATCGGAACAATATTTAACAACCTGTTCAAAAAAGGAAGGGGTGCAACCCCAGGATGAACAATCGTCCTGTATGTCATGAGAATAAAAGATCAGCCAGCCTTTTTGTGCAATGGTTTGATCGATATACTCAAAAGCTTTTTCCAATGTCAGGCTTTTCTCCAGCTGCAAGGCCCTGAGGTTATTCAAGTCGACCGGATTGGAATTGATTCCGGCCTTTACACTCCGGGCGCTTCTGAATTTGGAGCGAACAAGGACTTTGCCGGATATGGTCTGTTCTCCGTAAGGGTAAGAAAAATTGGAAAAACGATATTCCGGTAATATTTCATTCAGTTTTCTTTGGTTTTCCTCCAAATCGTTTTGGAGACTTTTTATGGATGAAGTATAAAAATGGATATGGCTATACGTGTGACAAGCCAGTTCCCCGCCTTCCGCAATCACTTCTTTGAGGTGGGCCGTTTCAAAATATCCTTTTTGCGGATTGTCTTGCTCGCGGATTCCTAAAGAAATGTAATAGGTTGCTTTGTATCCATATTTATTCAGAATGCTGCGGCCTGCCACAAAAGCAGAATTGGGAGCATCGTCAAAGGAAAAGGAAATAAGTGGTTCGTCTAATTTTGTCTTTATTTTTTCCTGAATCAGAAAGCAGGCAATGGCTCTCTTTATTTTGAAGTACAAATTCATAATCGTTTGTTCTAAAAGAAAATGGATGTTTTTGAGGTTTAGCAAGATACCGAATTGAATTTCATTGTGAATCGAGGTTCGGAATTCAGGTGTTTTTAAAGCCTATCCTCTTTCGCATTTTCATCTTTTGCTCCTTGCACAACTGGAAAGAAACAAAATCCGGAAAAGGTTTGTATCGGAGAAAAAAGCGGGATAGGCAATAGGAATAAAACTGAACGAAGGCTCCGATGAAATAAGGTCTTTTAAATAAGTCCCTCAACATATTGGCCAGGAAAAAAGGTAGCCAATAGGGAATGGAGCCCTTGTAAAATCCAGTGACATAGTGATTTTTTAGCCTTGATTTTCGAATACCTTCAGGTTTTAAATGATTGAAATGAAAATCAAAAGTGCGCGTTTTGTAACCGATTGCCCTGACCGCAACAAAAGCCAGAACGTCTTCGCCCCGGGTCTTTGACTCAAAAAACTTGCCTATTTGAATGAAACACGTATGCCTTATGATCAGGCAGGCACCCCTTCCACTGGTCCAATCTTTTACCTTTTCGGGAACGCCGTTTTCGACAAGGTGACCTGATGCAATTCCAAGAGTGGGATCTTTCATGAATTCATTCAGGGTTCGGCCAAAGAAATCGGGTTCAAAACTGGTATCTGCATCTATTTTTGCCAAAAGGTCTGTCGTTTTTGAAAACAGGCTTTCTGCATAATTGATTATAGCGGCAACACGGCCCCCTGTGTTTGTCAGATCATTGCGGAAATCATTCAGTTTGATGTACCTGATGAAGGGATAATTACTGAGATATTTGTTCACAATGAAGCCCGTGTTGTCTTTTGAGTCATCATCCAGGATAAACCATTCTGTTGGCAAAATCGTCTGGGAAATGACCGACCTGATCGTTTCCTCTATGTACTTCCCTTCATCACGTGTTGGAGTAATGATGCTATAATTCATATTTCATTTTTTTGTATTTAAAAAAATATGCATAGCTCGTACCTAAAATAAATTTCATTAAATAGAACGGCATAAGAATTTTGATTCCATGGTAATAAAAAAAAACGAATTGTTTCGGGATATAGTTGACCGAATTTCGGGTGAAGAAACTTTTTACAAACACCGGGATTGCATCCTGCCTGAAAGCGCTTCCTTTTGACGTGTCATGGGTTCGGTCATATATTTTGCAGGAATAGGAAATATACACACCGTGTCCTTTTTTCCAGGCCCTCAGAGCGAGGTCGTCGTCTGATCCGTATTGAGGGAACGAGCGCTCATTCAGAAATGTCAATTTTTGAAAAAGTGACGAACTGATCAGTGTGCCCCGGCCATTTAAGGCATAGGTGGGGAAAAGACCTGTGGAGGGGATATTTTCCAAGAGCTCAAAGCTTTTGAAATACAATTTCTTTTTTAAAAGGAACCAGTTGATGGCCTTTACTCCGGAGAAACTTACCTTGTGAGGAGTCTTTTCTGTTACTGAAAGGCTTCCGATAATGCAATCATTTTGGGCCAGTTTTGAGGAGTCAATCAGCGCACTCAAATAACCGGGTTGTATCTGAGAGTCGTCATTCATGAGCAGTAAATAATCAGGACAAAGATTTTGGATGGCATATTTGGCTCCTTCATTGATGCATTTTGTCCACCACCAGTCCCCCGTTCCTCTAAGAACGGATGCGGACGGAAATTCGGCAGAAAGCATTTCCAAAGTGCCGTCGGCAGAGCCGTCCACGATGATCAAAGGAATGAATTTAAAACCAGGCGTACATACCTGTGCTCTGAGTTGTTCTAAAAGTATTCGTAAATAGGAAACCCTGTTGAATGTTGGAATGAGTATACAAATACTTTTTTCAGGATTTTCACGCTGCATAAATTGAAATTGGCATTTGGTTTTTAATATGATTTAATATTTCCGCGCTCAGCTTTACTTATTTGAATGGGGATGTGGGTATACGTAAGGTTCATAAGAGGGCTTGGCGACAAAATGGTAGTCTCTGTCTTCCTGAAAATACCCCGGTTGATAATTATAGAAAAGGCTGGAGGTGTCGGTACCCGGATAGGGAGTAAACGAATTGTTCCAGGCGAATAAATCGCCATTTCCATAATTCGAATCCACTCCTTTGTGATTTGGGCCATAATTCAAGCCACTTGCATAGCCGATCTGAGTGAATACGGGGTATTGCTGAAGACCCGTGGCGACAAAATTCATGACCCCTATTCCAAACCGGTATCCCTGGAGTTCATTGTCATGGATTAGAGCCTCTCCTCCTCGGATTAAGATGGCATTTTCTACAAGAGATTTGGCACTCCCGCCTGGTGCAATTTCCGTCCCATCCTCGAATGTTGTATTGATCACCTGATTGTTGTAAATTTCAACGGCTCTTGTACTGTAATAATTGGCCCCGGGTGTTTGCCTGGCCTCATGTGCATCGATTGCCTGCCCTGAATTCCTTCCGATGTTGTTATTGATGATGATGTTGTACCGGAAGACATAAAGACCGCAGCCCCCTCCGGCAATAGCATGCCGGTGAACATCGAAGGTGTTGTCTTCAACAAATATAAAATTAGCGGACCCGAATTGGGCATCATTTACCCATTGTTTATTTTCGCCAAAGACTTCTACTCCATACCCCAGCTCAAGGCCGGTTGGCCCTTTCACATTGTGAAAAAATTGATTTTTGCAGACCAGTCCCTTGGCTGAGTTGTCCGGATGCTGGATGGATACAGCCGCATCACCGAAATTTTCGAACCTGCAGCGGGTAATTACAAAGTCAATGCAATTGATGAATTTGATTCCGTAGTCACAGGCCAGAGATCCCCCGTCACCGGCTGTGACACTAGGGATTTTACTTTTCAGGCACAAATCAGAAACCACGATATTGCTTGGTGTGGAAGAATTGATGAGGAATTTGAAAATGCAGTTCACGCCATCACTTGAAAGAACCGTATCTGGCATGGTTTCAGAACGATATAAAATGGTTTTGGATAACCCGGCCCCCCGGATGGAGATGAATTTGGTTATTTGAATCGTTCGGCTTATTGTAAATGAACCTTCGGGCAGATCTATCTCGTCGCCGTTTCGGGCATTATTCACTGCCTGCTGAATGAAAGGTTGTATATCGTGATTCGCCCCCGGGTTAGGCACGAGAACAACTGTTTTATTCAGTAAGCCGCCCTGTTTTAGGTTGCCCGCAGCATTCAGGGTCGGATTTTGCTGCTTTTCCTTTCGGCACTGGAGTAAGAAAACGCAGCCAAACAAAAATACAAAGAGTAGTGAATGTTTCATGTTCAATGTTTTTTGTGAAACGAATTCAATTTTCTTCCCAGACCATCTGTGGCCCGAAGTGCAAGTGGCCAATGCATATGCGGGCCAACTGTATGTAAGTATATGTTTTATTTGCATTTTTTTCAAACGTGAGAAAATAACCCGTTTTCAAATATCTGATTTTGATTACCGGGTGATAAATTTTTGAAACCAGGTTTCCAGATTTATCCATTTCCAGATGTCTTTGGATAAATTGGCTTTTCTTTGAAGGTGAATCTGGTATTTTTGCTTGCATTCAGCCACATCGAAATAACCGCGATTAGCGAATTCTCTGGAATTGAGCATGTTCTGGATGAAAGACTGAAACGATTTTGATCTCAGCCATTCATCCGAAGGGGTACCGAATCCTATTTTGTCGGTGCGGTTGTAGATCGGAGCCGGAAGGATGTCCTTTACCGATTCTCTGAGGATGTATTTGCTCACTCCGTTTTTAAGGATCCGATCTGAGGGTAAGGACAAGGTTTTTTCCACCAGATTGTGATCCAGAAAAGGAATCCGCGACTCTATGGAAAAGCTCATGGAGTTCAGGTCATCCCATTTTAGCAAGTGCTCCAGTTTGTATTCGAAGTGCTGAAGAAAAAAATCATGCAAGGACAGCGGATTGTAAAGGTCAGCCGAAAGGGTTGACTTTTTATAATGATTTTTGTAAAATTCTTTGGAAATGCATCCATTCTTTCGGCCAAAGAAGTTTTTAAGCATAACCGGCAATAAATAATAGGCGAAATAGGAAAAGGCTTCTTTGGATGAATTTTTTCGGTAATGTGAGCCCGCTTCCCGCAGTAAAGCGAGTAACCGATAATTTTTCAGTAATTCCTTGAAATAACTGCCATAAAAATAATTGTAACCTCCCAGCATTTCATCGGCGCCCTGTCCATCGAGTGTCACCGAGACATTGCCTTTTGCCAATTGCATCACTTTAAACTGGGTATAGGGGCTTATTCCCGGAAGGGGCTCGGACTGCGATTCAATGAATCCGGAAAACTCCTTATAAAAGGAGTCTGCCGTGGGACTGACAAAATGCATCTCGGTGAGCAGGTGTTTGTAAGTGTTGATGAACACACTTTCATCTTCCGGATCTTTTTTGTCAAATGTGGCGGAAAAAGTTTTCAGCCCGCGCTGGTTGAAGTCGTGATAGAGAATGGAGGTGATGGAAGAAGAATCGATCCCGCCGCTCAGGCAAACACCAATTGGAACATCACTCCTCAGGCGAAGACCTATGGATGTCGTTAGCTCGTATCTGAATTCCTCTGGCCTTAATGAAAGAGGGTAGTGTATTTTGCTTGAAAGGTCATACCATCTTTGTATGGTGAATTTGCCGTCGCTCAGGGTAAAGGAATGACCATGTTTGAGTTTTGAAATGGAATTGAAAAACGTTTCTTCCGATTGGTCCGTACGGTTATAAACCAGGTATTCAAAAATCGTTTTATCATTGGGCTTTAGATTTTCCTCGAAGGGAATGAGCGCCTTTATTTCTGAAGCAAAAACAAACCTTTCGGAATCCAATTTATAATAGAATGGTTTTATTCCAAAACGGTCCCTGGCTCCGAAAAGACTCCGGTTAACACGATCGTAGATCACAAATGCAAAATCGCCATTGAATTTGGACAAACAATCCTGACCCCATTCCTGGTAGGCGGCCAGTAGAACTTCTGTATCGGTCTTTGATTTAAAGGCATATTTACTCTTTAATTCCGACTTAATTTCCAGGTAGTTGTAAATCTCTCCGTTAAAGACAACGCAATAACGTTCATCGGAGCTGAGCATCGGCTGATGACCGGCTGATGACAAATCGATGATACTCAATCGGACATGCCCAAGACCGACGTTCTCTTTCACAAACAAGCCTTCATCGTCAGGGCCACGATGTTTGATGAGCGTAAGCATTGCCCTGATTGTTTGGGGATTCACGTGTTGGCCTGAAAAATTAACTATGCCTGCAATTCCACACATGACCTTAATTTTTCACGATCAATCGCTTGATCTGATTTTTGATATTTTGGAATACAAGTTCCTTCATCCATGGGAACAGATTGTTTTCCCAACGTTGAGGATGTGTGGTTATCATGATTTGATCGGGGAGTTCGTCGATGTTTTCCACAATATCAAATGTTGTCCGGTATTCCTGCTTGCTGCTGGAACGCACTTTATCTCTGATACTGACCTTAGCTCCGTTCCATCTTCTTCCTGTATCGGTCAGGTAAAGAAATTTTGAAAAATCGGTTTCGAAATAAGGTTCGCCAATCACACCGTAATCGGTATACTTATAATTGTCCCACAGTGTCCGATTGTCCCACGCTGTCATGGGACTACCATGCATACAAATCGTTCGGACGGGGTAGTATTGCCTGAAATATGTGAGATTTTCAATGAAATGTTTCAGGGCGAGTTCTTTATCCCCTTTGGCCAAAGCCAGATCTTCATAATGATAACCGATCTCGTGATTCAAGTCGGCAATAGTCCGGATAATTTCGGGATGGTTGCTTTGTTTGACGATACGGAAATAATAACTTGACCTGATTCCAAGCTCTTTTTCCAGGAGGGCCGTATTGAGCGAATTTATCGGCAAATCATCCACATCGTGTCTGAGTATGATTTGCTTGCCTCCCTTGGTGGTTGTCAGGAATTGTTCAAAGGTTAAAAATTGATACCCTCTGGACTTTAAGGTTGTCAGCAGGGTTTTATAAGCGGATAAGGTGAAGTCTCTCATACAAAGTTTAATTATGTGTTAAATTCAGTGGTGATCCAATTGCAGAATTCTTGAAATTGAGCTGGTAGGAAGGGTTTCTTTTAAGTTCATTTGAGCTTTCGGGGTAATTTTCAACGAACCAGGTCATGAAGGCAGTAACATCGATCAACTCTTTTACTACCGTAGCCGATTTCAGGCGAAAAGCGGGCTTAATGGCTGGATTTTTGACTATTTCTATGGCACGCTCAATGACCCCCTCACTTGTTCTGAATAGCTCGATCAGACCCAGTTTCACTTCTTCATCCAGTGTGCCTGCCCTTGCTGTGCTGATGCATATGGTAGGCGTTCCAAGAAAGGCGGATTCTGCCGACATGGTCAGGCTTTCACTAACCAGAAGTTGTGCTCCGGCCAGCAAATCATGCATCCTGGCTGGATGCACGGAATAGCCGTATTTTTGTAAATCATTTGGCAAGACAGATTCCGAGGAAATGATAACTGCCGCATACTTTGAGAGTTCCCGAACCAGTGCATATTTTTCTGCCATGGAAAGCCCTGATAGCCCGATGTCATGGCTGGCTTCCCAGGATACGAAGCGTAAAATAATATACAGCCCGGATTTATGCGTCTGCAAAGCTTCGGAGAGTCCCTCGGAATTAATTGTGAAACGATTCGGATGCAAAGAACACAATTCCATAAAGCCGTTGAAACGTACCTGCTTTTGTCCATAGTCTTTTTTATAAACAGCAGGAGTTAAAATCGATTTTGTGAAGGCGACATACATCAGATGTTCAAACACATTGTGATCGGTGTCATCGAATGCAATATGCGGTTTTCTGAGCAGCCATGCTGTATGCGCTGCATAAGGGGAACCAAAACTAAGAAAAACATCGGGTTTTATCCGAAGTGCTTTCCGGATCAGAAACAGGTCGGCCTGAAATATGTAGAAGAGCTTCCCTAAAATTCCTTTTTTGCCTTTGCCGCGGTTTGCAAAGGGGAGTTTATAAAAATCAAGAAGGCTGAATGTGACTTCCTTGTCCCTAGCTGTGATGTATATGCTGTGCCCCTTTTCTTTCATGATTGTTGTGAAATGCCGAAAATAGTGCACATGAGCCGGGTGGCCGATATCAATAAATATTTTCATTCGGATTCGTTTGTTGTGAGCAATGTGACAGCTCCGGTTTGGCCCTCCTTATCGTGTTGTTCCTCACGAGCTTGGGTTTGATTGGTTTTGCCAATAAATCGCAAAAAAAGAATGCTGTAAAAGAATGGTTTCAAAAAGATAGATTGACTAAAGCCAAGAATTAGAATGACCAGGAGAGCGTAGAATGCAAAATGCGTATTGAATCCGTTTGTGAGGCACAATGACTTGAGTGAGGAATAGTAAGAATAAAAATAGAATAGGAATAAAAACAACCCATAAGTCGCCAGCACATCGGTTACACTGTTGTTTCTGTGCTGGTCATCCGAAAAGAAGGTGAATGTTCTTCCTCCGTAACGCAGGGCGCCGCGGCCCCATCCAATATATGGACTCTTCAGAAAATCCGTAAAGTCAATCAGAGCACTGCCAAATCTCGAAGAGGTCGTCGATCCGGCCATGTTTATGTTTTGTTCGACCTTGGTGCTGAGAAAGTCGAGAGAGAAATAAAGGGTCAGAAGAGCGGGTAATATAAGCAGACTCAAAATTATTTTTTTTACCAGGCTTTGGTTTACGATATAAAACGAAAACAAAAGAACAAAAAGCGCAATGTAACCGGCTGTGGAAAATGTGCTGATTAATGCCAGAATAAAAACCATGTTTTTTTTGGTCCAAAGTTTTTTTTCCAAAATCAGATTGAATAGCAAAGCAAGAGTAAGGAACACGGCAAATAATCCGGGTTCCCAGAAAGGACCTGGATTCCGGAATTCGGAAAGGACGCAATCGTGAAAGCAAAAAAGAAGGTTCGTAGGCCAAACAATATAGAATCCGTCCGGGTCGGCAAAAGGGGAGTTGAAAATAGGGCAAATGTGTGTAACGAAAAAATTAAAAAAAGGTGGAAACAAGAGCGATGGAATGAAAAACAGAAAACTGATAAGGGAAAGAACATAAAGGATATTGACAAAATACGTGATGAATTTTCCGCGAACCAGGCACAGAATAAAGATGCTGAGAAACATTCGGATTACCGTTCCGGAAATGGTCACCAGGTCGACGGCCCGCAGAACAAAATACTGGAGCACTTCCACTACAAGAAAGGCAAAAACAACCACCAGTAACTGCGGCTCAAAAGGAACGCTTCGCTTTAAATAGACCAAGGCAGCAAATACAAAAAGCAAAAAAAAGTTGACCTGGGAAACCATAAAATAGGGAAATCCGCTGACGGCAATCAGTCCTGCGACGAGCAAATAATCTGTAGCGGTTTTCGCTTTTAGTATTCGGGACATGAATTGAATTTCATTTTTGGTTACGCAACAGAATTCTTTTTACTTCGAATGGGGCTATGGCTGTTCCATATATGCTGCAGACGATCGTTGAAATAATGATTCCAACAATTCCCGTCTTCAGGACAACGGCCAGGTAATACGACAATGGAATAAACAGCAGCATGCCAATGAGATTCACGAGCATTTGTATTCTGATTTTGCCTATCCCATTGAGTACCATGATGTATATATTGCCAAAACTTATTGTAATCGTATAGATCATCATAAACAGGGAGATCTTGAAGTCGATTTGTATTTTGTCCCCAATCCAGTAATGATAGGCGTATTTGGAGAAAAGGAGCATCAGCAGAGCTACAAGAACAAGTATGAGCCACATTTTGAACAATTGTTTCAGCGAGGTTCTTATCCAAACAAAATCCTGTTTTACATAGGCTTCGGTATAGGCTGACCAATATGGCGCGGTAATGATGCTGAAAAGCATGGTAATTACACCAAAATAACGGAAGGCGATATTGTAAGGTGTTACCAATTCAGGGGAAAAGTAGCGGCAGATGAGCAAATTGCTTGTCTGAAAAAAGATCAATACGGAGATCTGGATAATGAAAAATTTGACACCCAACCCCAGTACCTCCTGAAGAACACCAAAATCAATCTTCTGAATGCTGGGTGAAAAACTTCTGAAATTGTTTCTGAAGTAGTAAACGTTCACAAGTCCCAACACAATCACGGGGATAATTGAAAAAACAAAGGCAATGTGAAACAGGGATTCTTTTGTGAACCTGGTCAGAAGAGTAATTGCAATCAATACCATCAGATTGGACAGCATGTTATAAAAAGAAACCCGGGCAGGTTGCTGGTTGCTCAAAAGTATGCTGTTGATAAGCTGAAGAATGAATTGGATGGAAAACATGGAAAAAAGTATCAGGGCAATGGCTTTCAGGTTCTCATCAATTTCTTTGGGTACATGTAAAATCGAGTTCCAGTTCAAGTAATGGTTTATAAGAACAAAGACCAGGAAGAGGAAGCAACAAAGCACGGAAATGGAAAAATAAGCAGTGCTGACGTATGACTTGGCTTTGTGCATTTCTTCTTTGGCAAGGGCCTCTGCCAGTTTATTTCGCAAACCATGGCCAAGGCCAATATCGAAGAAACTGATCCAGCCCAACATGGAACTGATGGTGAGCCAGACTCCGTACTTTGTTGGGCTCAGATAGTTTATCGTCAAGGGCACCAAGGCAAGATTGATTGCTACGCTGATGACCTTAATGGCCAGTGAACTCACAATGTTTCTGACCGCCTTCACAGATCGCTTATTACCCCGTAAATAATATCTTTTGAGAAGCATCAATGGTTCTTTAGTGTTGTTTTATTTTAAGCCACGACAGGAATTAGTCCTGTGAAAAATATTGACTGTTTTTTTCATAGTATCTGTCGGTGGAATCCACATCGTTTAGCATCCAATAACAATGCGCTATTTTCTTGTTTTCAATTTCTTTCAGGAGTTTGGTCAGTTGATCCCGCGGAGTCACCTTTTCGCGGATAACAAATATTTTCAGATCAGCATATTTCATAAGCAAAAAGGCATCTGTAACCAGCCCCAGTGGCGGGGTATCAATGATGACATAATCGTATTTCATCTTCAATTCCGAAAGCAGCGCCTCTGTGTTAGGAGAACAGATGAGCTCGGAAGGATTGGAGAGAACGGGTCCGGAGCCAATAAAATCCAGATGTGGAACGGATGTTTTCTCCTGTGTTTCGGCAAGCGTGGCTCGTCCGGAAAGAATAGAGCTGATTCCCAGTTGACAATCCAGTTTTAATGTCGGATAAATACCCGGTTTTCGGATGTCGAAACTGACCATGATTGTTTTTCTTCCCAATAAGGCCAGGCTTGTAGCCAGATTCAATGCCACAAAAGATTTCCCTTCTGCCGGCAATGTTGAAGTCAAAAGCACAATTTGATTGGTTTTACCGTTCAGGTAGTGTTCGAGATTGGTACGGACAGTTCTGAAGGATTCTGAAACGGCAGACTTAGGTGCATCGGTCAATAAGGATTGGTTCTTCCTTCCTTTTTTGTGATAGACTCTTCCCAGAAATGGCATATGGGTGCGTGTCTGTATCTCGTGCTCACTGGTTACTGTGTTATTCATGAAGTCCTTCATCCCAAATCCTGCGAAGGGAAATATGAATCCCAGCACTATGGCGAGTCCCAGATTCAATGCTTTGTTTGGGAAAACAGGTTTGGGCTGGAGCAGGCGGGCGGGCTCAAGAACATCATTTTCATGAATATTGGAGGCTTTTGCAACTTCAGCTTCTGCTTTTTTTTGAAGCATGTAGTTGTAAATGTTGTCATTCAGCTTATATTTTCTTTCAATCCCAACCATCTCTCTTTGAATGGCCGGTAAGACGGTTATTTGCGCATTTTTTTTCTTCAAACGGTCTTCAATCGAGTTTAGCAGCAGATTGTTTGTATTGACCAGGTATCTGATGTTTTCTAAAAGGGTGTTCTTTTGGTTACTGATTTTAACCGTTAGCGTTTGAAAATAATGGCTGGCCGTTTGGTTGTTTTGGATGAGACCGTTCCGTTCGTTGTTCAGCTTTACATACTCGTCGATGATTGTTGTCAGAACATTGTCATTAACTCCCATGGAAGAGGGAACAAGCATGGAACTCATATCCTTGTCTTTTTCCAATGTTTTCATTACGTAGTTATAATAATTCGTTTTAGCCAGAAGCTCTTCCTTTTGATTTTCCAAATCTCCTGCGCCTTTAAACTCCAGATCTGCCTTTGGGCCTATTTCCATAACTTTTTGGGATGACCGGAATGCCTGTAATTTATTTTCAGTCAGATTCAGGGAATCTTCGATAACGCTCAATTGATTATCCAGGTATTGAATTGTATTACCGGCAAGGAAATTCTTTTTGTCTTTATTCCGCTGTAAATAGGCCAGGGTCAATGCATCAATGAAATCGATACCTTTTTGTGCGTTTTTTGATTTTAACTTGATGCTGGCGGCATGCACGTCCTTTGCGAGCTGTTCGATGCTGATCTCTTTTTGATACGTGTATGCCAGTAAATCCAGATCATTGAAAGTGAAATTATACCTTGCCGCGCTGGGGTAGTAACCGAAGGAATCTTGTGTTTTGGATACCTGGAAACAAAAGGATGCGGATTGAATCGTATCGCCGAATGTATAGATTTTGTTGAGTGACAGGCCGGTAACAAGGCTCGTTTTGTGGTTTTCGTAATTGAACAGGCGCAAAGGCTCTGTGTTTTTTTCCACCTGAATCCGGAAACGGCTTTTTGATATCGGGATGACTCGGAATTGGACGTCGACAGGTTGCCAATGGTTCTTCAGGAAGGTTACCTTAAAAGGGCAGTCGGTATACAATTCATTTGTTTTTAGGCCATTTCCCGAAAAATAAGTTATTTCGGAATGAATTTTTTCCAAAGCCTTATAAATGATATCGAGCGATTTCATTTTCAATATTTCCAGCTGTATATCATTTGTTTCCGTAAAAATGGAAAAGGACTTCATGAATTCATGAGAAGCATCGGGCTTATTTCCTGATGCGTCTTCATCAATGAGAATTGTGCTTCCCACTTCAAAGACGGGTTGAAAATACCAGTTTAGAAATTCAGCAACACTCAGGGAAACGGCTATGGAAAACGCGAATAAATACCAATACCGCCGGATTGTGCGTATCGCAGATTTTACATAGTAATAGCTTTCTGTATTCTGTTCGGTGTGCATTGTAATGTTATTTTTTTACATAAAATAGGACGAGAAGCGCAGAAGTAATTAAGGAAGCAACAAGTGCAAAAGGGTACTCTTTCATTCCGAACCGGCGGATTCTCAAGGGCTCCACATACAATACGTCATTGGGCCGTAGGTAATAAAAATCGGATTGAAAAATAGCATCCTGTGTAAGATCCAGAAAGTATTTATGGACAATATTGTTACTTTCACGAATAAGGACTACTTTTTTTCGATTGCCATATTCGGTAATGTCCCCCGCCATTCCGAGCGCATAAAAAACAGTTAATTTTTCGTTCTGATAGGCATAGGTCCCCGGTTTTGCAACCTCTCCGAGTAGCGTGACTGTACTATTCACAAATTTGACAGACACAATGGGATCGCTTATCTCTTTTTTGGTTTTTTCTTTAATGAGCAAGGCCGCTTCGGTCAATGTTAGGTCCTGCATTTTAATTTTGCCGACAACCGGCAGGATAATATTCCCTGAATCATTGACTGTGTAGCTCAGTACAGATAGCGACAGTTCGGAGACTGAATTGTAGTGCTGTTTATCTTCGTTAAAGAAATTATAGCCGGAATGCTCCCCATCGGCGCTGTTAATGCTGATATACAGGACATCGAAAGGTTCGATTTTGACGCTCTTTTTGCTTTCTGAAAAATATTCATACTTTGCTTTATCTGTTGAAGATTGTACGTACACAATTTTGCTATGGGGGACACATGCCGTTAGAAAATTGGCAAAAAGCAAAATGAAGAAACAGTTTCTCATAATTTCTAAATTAATTTCAACTTGAATGACAAAGGTTCAGGATTGATTTGGCTAATTCTGACGCCTCTGCCAGGTAATTATCGGCAGGATATGAAATTTGCAAAAGAAGTGTGGACCCTTTATGCACTCTCTTCCTTTCTGATTGCAATATTGTAAAGAGCCAACCAGAAATATTTGAAATTGATGATTGTCCCGTGTTTTTTTAATTCTGAAAGATATTTTCTTTCGGCCTGAATTACTCCGTCAAATCCTGTAATACCCAGCGATACATTCGGCGGAATACATCCAGTCTTGTATTTTATCCTTTCCTGCTGCAAATCAACCGGCAGAGATTCGAAACCAAACTTGCTTATTGGACGTACCCCAACCAAATTTAACTCTCCTTTGAGCACATTGAGCAGTTGCGGAAGCTCATCCAAATGAAGCTTTCGGATAATCTTTCCCCAGCTTGTTAACCTGAAATCTTTGTTAGGTTTGCCAACTTCGTTGTATCCATTCATTTTCACAACGTAATCTTGTAAATATTCCGAATAGGGATGCATGGTCCGTATTTTATAAATGCCGATTATTTTTCCTCCTTTACTGATTCTCGGCATTTTGAATAGAAGCCCGCAGGAAGGTTTGACATCAGACCGGGGGGCATTGACTTTAATCACGGAAAAATAAAATTTGTTATTGATCAGTTCATGTCCAATGATGGAGAAACCCGCATAACTTAAGCGACCAAGAGCCTCTGCTTTTGACACGAAATGCATTCGCCCGGGAAAAAGGCTGTGATAGATTTTTTTGGTGATGGCCAGTTTGGGCAGCACCCTGTTCACAACAAAATCGCAAGCCCAGACAATTTTTGCTGCTGGTTTTCCGAATTTCCGGAAGATGCGTTCTTTACGGATTGAATTACTCTCCACGCAACCAATGTATATGCCGGCATCTGGCAGTTTGGCATTCATTGTGCGAAAGAAAGTGTCAAGATCTATCGGACGGTTATTGATTATTTTCAAATCAATAATTGTTCTGGTCTTGCCTGCGGATTTGCCATCCGAGGAGTGTTTGCCGCTTGAAGAAAGAAGCAAGACCCCTTTTTTGTTTAAATCGACTTGTTCTGTAACGAATTTTGCTACACCCTTCCCCCCTTCGGCTACAATTATGTTTAATAAAGAGAATTGGTGGTGAAACAGTGCCTTCTTAACAGGAGGTAGAGCCAGAATGGCTGAAGGTATCATGATAATTAGATATGCAACATACTATATAAAGCATCATAAAAGAACACTTTTTGATATTATATAACGAAAGTACATAAAATTTGATTCGGAAGGATCAAAAGAAATAAATTATTGTAATATTATGGATATTCCATATTGGATGTATTATATAAAAGTTGTTTCGGAATGGGTTGGGAATAAGTAGGGTCTTTCGGAACCCGGTTAAAGTTTTGTTTGGGATGCTGAGTTACAGGGATTTCGGATTTGTTTAATAAAACACGGAATGGGAATAATGGATGTTTGTCGATAGGGCGTTTTTTTTTTATCTTTTTGTCGAAGAAATGAAACCTTGGCCAAGGCTCTTTTCTGTAATGCTTTTCAAAATAACCTTCAGGAGATTGAGACCTTGTTATAATACACCTTTCTTTTAAAAAGAGAGATCGGGGATTTTATTTGCGCGGCTTAATGCAGATCTTTAAGAATGGGGATTGGTTATTAGCCAACTGCAGAAGTTCTTCTTTGACTTTTTCATTCCATTTGTATTGGCTTTCCCGGTTTAGCCCGTGGTTTGTTTCAATGTCATACAAAAAATGCATGCTGTCGCCTTTGTTCGCATAGTATTTATAGGTTGAATCTACAATGCGATTGAGGGATATTTCCCTGATGTTAATCTGCTCAACGGCCCTCCTGAACTTTCTCGAAAAGAGTTCCGCCAGATCGAAATGCAATTGTTCATGAGCCAGCAAATCAGGATTGACGGAAGGTACTTTCACCCAGGATTTGGCTTTATTAAAAAAAGCCCGGGTATCCAAAAGGATACTGTCTGCATGTGCAGATTTTTTTATTTTATGAAAAAAACCAATATAAGAGGCAGAAGCTGAAGCATCGTCCTCGGATTTGACGTGTCCATGAAAATCAGACCATTTTAATTTAAGACCTGGCTTCCAAAACAGATAACGATCCTCGTTACTTTGCAAAAATGCAGCAAAGGCAAAAACAAGAATAAATAGGGGTGCGAAATATTTGATTTTACAACCGGCTTTTTTGTAGCAACCAATATCCCACAATTTTAATCGAACCAAGATTAAGGAATTTTAAGTTTTCATTTGGTCGTAAAAGAGATCCATTTAGCTGATAAATATAGGTCCTGAAGAGCCTACTAAGGTCAAAAATTCTTGTTTAGGTGGAATTTCCAGCCCCTTTAATTTTAGTTGCTCCTGAAAATAGATAAAAGAAGGCAATTCAAGCAGGATTTTATTGTCGGCCTCAGTTTTGAAAAATGCCGTGTGGGTAAATGTTTTTCCATCGGCGCTGAGGCAAACATTGTAATTGAGGCCGGAATGGTTCAGATTTTGCAAATCAAACATAACCTGCTTGATGTTTTTTTGATTTTGTTCTGAATAGTCTTCTTTGACCATGTACTGAACTCTAATTATTTTCATTTGTGAATTAAATTTAATGTTATTGAATAATTTGATGCTAATGGGGCGAATTTTATCAAGACAAAGTCTGTTGGAGTCATCTTCAAGTGACACGAACTCTTTTGTTCCGATTTAAACGGTATTTGCTTAGAAATAAGTAAAATAGGCAAGTGATGAGAATAGCTGCAATGCCTTCGGCCAGAATCGTGTTTGGCGCACCTATGGATTGAGAAACAAAACCGATGAGCAGCCCCCCCAAGGGCAACATTCCGAAAAAGGCCATTGCGAAATAACTGATCACTCTTCCCCGCATTCCGGGAGCAACCGTTGTTTGTATAATTGTATTGCTTATGGTTGTCTGAGACATCATTCCAAAGCCGGTTATTAAGGCAAACAAGAGTGCCAAAGGAAGGTTAGTCGTATGGGAAAACAAGATCAAGCCGGCGCCAAAAATACAGGTATTGATAAAGAGTATTCGTTTCAGATCAGTTCCCGGTTTTAAAGAGGCGAGAAAAAATGTACCGCCGATAGCGCCAAGGCCGATGAAGCTATTGAGGTAGCCAAAAGTCGAAGCGTTTCCTTTGAATATTTCTTTGGCGTAAACAGGCAGCAAGGTTGTGAAGGGCAACACCAGGAAACTGATGCATGCCAGCAAAAGAATAATGAATCCGATGGAAGGAGTTTGTTTTAAATAGTCCAAACCTTCCCGGAAATCCCCCACAGCCTTTTTTGTTGGCACATATTTGACATGTTTGGGAAGTTTCATGAGCAACAAGGAAACCAGGACAGCCACAAAACTCGCTGCATTTGCCAGGAAGCAGATTCCGGCCCCGAATCTTTCGAGTACAATGCCCGCTATTGCAGGACCAGTCAGCCTTGCCAGATTTACCATGGAAGAGTTTAGGGCGATGGCATTAGCCAGATCGTCTTTAGCATTGACCATGTCGTGTATGAGCGATTGCCGGGCAGGCACATCGAAAGCATTGATGATGCCAAGCGCAACTCCGAAAACAAGGATCTCCCAAACCGAAGCATGTTTCCATAAAACCAGCAGTGCAAGCAAACTGGCCTGAATCATGGAGGCAATCTGGGTAAAAAGCAAAACACGGAAACGGTTATATCTGTCAGACACAATACCGCCGAAAAGAGAAAACAAAAAAGACGGAAACTGTGTTGCAAATGCAGTTACGCCTAATACAAATGAAGAATGTGTCTGTATATAAATCAGCCAGTAAACGGCTGTTCTTTGCATCCATGTCCCGATAAGCGAGAAGGATTGTCCGAAAAAAAACAACCTGTAATTGGGGCTTTTGAAAGCTCTGAATGTACTGATATTCATTTACAGACCGACATAATACAGGTTCTGAGAACTTCTACGACAAAGTGACGAGGAGTTTATCTTTTTCCCTTCTCACCTTTTTGGACTTGGAAAGGGGATCTTTTTCGGCATCGCGATAGCCGAGCGTAAGAATGGCTACGCTGCGAAGACTTTTTTCGCCCAGGTGTAAAAGTTCGTCAAGGGCATCCGGATTGAATCCTTCCATGGGTGTGGCATCCACTTCTTCGTTAGCGGCGGCAATGAGTGCAGTGCCCAATGCGATAAAAGCCTGGCGGGCAGTCCAGCTAATCACACCTTCGGCCGATTTTCCCTGAACGCTTCCAAGGATACGTCCTTTATAGTCACTGAGGCTTTCAACAGGTATGCCGCGTTCCCTTGAAACATCCTTCATAAAATCAGTGACACGTTCATCGGTAACATTCGTCCATGCTGAAAACACGAGCAAATGAGACGCTTCAGTAATCTGCGGCTGATTGAAGGCAACTGCCTGAATCTTTCTTCGGAGTTCTTCGTTTTCGATCAGGAAAATAGTATAGGGTTGCAAGCCAAAGGAAGAAGCAGAAAGTCTTGTCGCATCCAGAATTCGATCCAGTTTTTCTTTCGGAACTTTCTGTCCGTTCATTCTTTTGGTTGCATAGCGCCAGTTCAGTACTTCAATCAGTTTCATAATTGTTTTGTTTAAAGGTTTATTTTTCAGAATGTTTGTTGCGACCTGGTATTCTAATTTACCGTTACAGAACGTACGAGATAGGTGGCAGAATCATGGAAATCAGTAAGATTGAAAAGTTTCAACATATAAAAATACGTTTATTTTAATAAATAAGGGGACCGATACAGACAGTGTAACATGAAATTAAATCTGCCTGGAGAGCAATGGCTTGAGACGTTTGCCAATAATGTCAATCGATTGCATTAGTTTTTCATGTGGCAATTCTGCGGTATCCATCTGAAAGGTGATCCGGGAAATACCGCCCAGTGCATCGGAATGCCGTTGGATTTTTGTTGCCACTTCTTCCACGCTTCCAACAAGCAAAGCCCCTTTGGGTCCCAGTTGTGCTTCAAATCGGCCTCTGGTCATCGCTGGCCAGCCGCGCTCCTTTCCAACCTTTGTCATTGATTCGGCATAGCCCGGATAGAAATCATCCATGGCTTCCTGTGTCGTATTTGCAACATAGCCCAAAGAATGCATACCTATTTTGAGTTGTTCGGGTTTAAAGCCAGCCTTATGACCAGCCTCCCGATAAAGGTCGACCAAAGGCCGGAATTGATGTGTTTCTCCTCCAATTATTGCAACCATCAGCGGCAATCCCAGCCTGCCTGCACGGACAAAAGATTCTGGTGTGCCGCCGACACCAACCCAAACCGGCAGGGAAGCCTGTAAGGGTCTTGGATAGACCGGCTGGTTTTTAAGTGCAGGGCGGAATTTTCCTGACCAGGTAACAAATTCATTGTTGCGGATTTGAAGCAGAAGCTCCAGTTTTTCTGAAAACAGCTCGTCATAATCATCCAACTTAAGACCAAACAAAGGAAAAGCTTCTATAAACGAGCCACGACCGGCAACTATTTCTGCGCGACCGGAAGAAATCAGATCCAGTGTTGCAAAATTTTGAAAAACCCTTACCGGATCGGCTGCACTGAGCACAGTAACAGCGCTGCAAAGACGTATGTGTTTTGTCCGTGCCGCTGCTGCAGACAGAATAAGGGTTGGTGCGGAATCAAGAAAACCCTTTCGGTGATGCTCGCCAATCCCAAATACATCAAGACTGGAACGATCGGCATGTTCTATTCGTTCCAGTAATTGTGCCAGTGCATCAACGTCACTGAGGGCTTTAGTGCTGCTGGCACTGAACATGGCGGCAAAACTGTCTATTCCAATTTCCATACGATGTAAATAAAATTCAGGCAGACCTACACCAATTATAGCGTGTCTATGCAGAGTAAGGAATATTCAAACCTGCTCGGCATCTTCAAAGATACCGGTATATTCAGGTGAATAAAGATTATTTGGGAAGGAAATTTAGGATGAGAGGGGGAATGCCCTGCGCGGGCACCGGCTTGGCGAAAAGTGATTGAACCGCTTTCTCCGGACTATGCGTACGCCGGTTATTGCTTACTTATTTTCCGGACAGAATTCTCTTGTCCTGAAGTCACCTGCAGGTAATACAGTCCCCTCGGCAGGAAAACAAGGTCTGGGGTAATTGTCTGTTCACAAGCCGAAGATCCGAATACTTTTTTCCCCGTTGCGTCATATAGCACGATGCGACGATTCTTGTCGTAGGCCTCAAATTGAAATGTGACCTGATCTTTAAAAGGATTTGGATACAACTTCAGTGTGCTTTCCAGATCCGGATCAGCCTGAACACCGGCACAAACCAGAACCGGGATTTGCACACTTGAATTGCCTTTGCATCCATGGATATCTGTAACAGAGAAGTTAGCTGAATATAGACCCGAAACTGTAAAGCAATGTTGTGTGCTGTCGCATCCGGTTCCCATGGCTCCATCGCCAAACGCCCACACTGCATTTGCGCATGCCGGTATGGAGGAAGCAAGAAAATGGACACAAAAGGGAACACACCCTTGTGTATCGCTGACTGAAATAGCTGTTTGAGTCGATGGATAAACGGTTACAGTTGTAAACGACGAATCCGTGGGCGTGCCGCAATTGTCAGAAACGATAGCCGTATACGTTGTTGGTGTGCCTGGCGATGCCAATGGGTTTTGAATGTTTGGATTGTTTAAACCGGTTGATGGGATCCAGGAATAACTGTATGTTGAATTGCCTCCACTGGCGGTTGCCATGAGCTGAACGGAGCTACCCGGACAAACTGTTGCATTGGAATTGCAGATGACTTCAAGCGGTGGATTCACAAGGATGTGCACCGAATCGCCATTGGATACAAGGCCATTGTGATCGGTTGCGATGACTTTATACCAGGAACTTACATCTGGACACGAGGTTAAGCTTACGGGCAGCCCAGAATGAGTCCAGCTGTATGTATAAGGTGGGGTTCCGCCGGAAGCCAGTGCACTCAAAGAAACGCATTGTCCTATGCAAATGGTTACAGAAGGAATTAAAGAGACTGTTATATTCGTTGCATGCGTCTCCCCAGCCGAAAAAAAAAGGAAACCGAGCAAACTCAATTGGAGCTGTATTTTTTTCATGATTCGGTATTTGGCGTTTGTCGGATTCAATTGTAAATCCTTCTCTTTTGTATGGATAACCTTGAAATGGAAAAAAGATACAGGAAAATTCGTTTTGCGTTCCGTTTTATCAGGCTTTGCAAGGTTTCTTAGCGACAAACAAAGATATTTCTTTTAATTATGGCAATTATGACCATTGAGCAGGCGGTATGTCTGACTGATTGAATTGGGTGAAGAAGGCTGTGGTTTGCAACGTTCGTATCCTGCGAATCGGAATTGAATTCAGGAAAGGACCGGTATTTCTTTGCTTTATTACAAATGGAGTTTCAGTGAATCGGGGAGCGCGTGTTTTTCTAAAATGAACAAAGTGTCCGGCGTAAACGGAATGTAGCGCTGATAGGGGAATGATCTTATTTTTGAATATCCGTCCAGAGGACCATTGGCAATCATAAAATCATCTTTGTCCACCCACCACCAGCTGGGAGCTTCTTTTTTAATGATACCGAAGGAGCCGGCCTGATACCAGCCATTGAATTCATAGCCTCCGTCTAAACGGTGTGCGTCAACTCCTTTTGATTTCATATAGTTTATGGCTTCCCAGCGGCTATGCTGCCAGCTGAAAAAATCCTTTGAAGCCAGAACGCTTAGCGTATAAGTAATGATCAGAACGCATGTGGCTAAATGAAACTTTGACGATCCAATGTTTCGGATTTCGGGAGCAAGAAGCAATAGTAAAACAAGGATAAGGGGCAAGGCGTACCGATCGAAATAGCTCTCCTTGATGATGCTGAAGGCGAAATAGACAAGGAAATACAAAATCAAGCTGAACGAAAAAAGTTGTCCGGGGCTGCGCGTAACGTTCTTAAATGAAAAAGAGTTCAGTATCCCGGAGACAATGAATGAAATTGAAAGCACCCCCAGTATTTTCAATAGAAGCAAAGAGGCCGGGTTTATGGTAAACTTCACATTCTCGTTCCAGGATAAATCCTTTGTCAGTTTTGGCCCGATGCCGCTTAAGTTTAATGTGTTTCCGACAGGGAATGACGAGCCGGAGTTGTAAGTGAGGATGGAAAAAAGGCAAAGGCAAAGGCCGAGAATGATCAGTAAGCGGCGATTCACGTGCACTTTGTTTAGGACAAAAATAAGAGCGCAAGGTATCAGGAGAATGCCTGCGAGTAAGAAAATATCAACGGTTTTCGAAAGACTAAGCGCCAATTTGAAATTCCGGATGAAATCTGCAATCATCGAGACCCCATACCTGTTGGAAGGGATGTGATTTATTTTTAAAAAAAGGCGGTATGAAAAATGAAAAAACAAAGAAACGGCCATTGGCAAGCCTGCATAAAAGACTGATTTTACCGATAAGGGTTTGAGCAACAACAGCGCCGGAATGAAAATAAAGGCAGTCAGCAAGCCGTATTGCCGGTCCAGCGTGGAAATGGTGCAGAAAGTGATAAACAAGACATAGGGAGCGCGCTTTCCGGAGTGCAGGTAATTGTATGCTGCATGAAACGACAGGAGCACAAAGGTCACAAAAAAAACATCGGTCATGTACGTAAACGACAGGGGCAGAAACAGGGGGTTAAAATAAAAGGAACAGGTAAATAAAAAGGAAACGATGTTGTTCTTGATAAGTTTGGTGAGAAGCAGATACAACGAAAATGAACCCGCTACAGCCAGCACCAATGTCGAGCACTTCAAGGCCGTGAAAGAAAAACCGAAAGCAGATGCGAATAACGTACCCCAAAGTGTTTGGGATATAAGGGTCATCGATGGCCAGAGGTCAATGGTGAATTTTTTGTTGACAGAGAGGCTGTATACATCTTTTGCGTAACACCAGTCGTCATTTACCGGAAACTCTCCGAAAGGGTGGATGCAAATTAAGGCCATGAACCACAGCAATAACAAACCAAGAAAGGGAAGCAGTTTAGAGCTGATTGTTTTTTCGGACATATAAGCAGGGTAAATGTAATGGATTTATGTTTACCTTTTATATGTCTTGTCTATCTCTAAAGAGGTCTCGTTTTTCTTTGAAAAAGACCATCGTGAAATCTCATACTCGCATGGCTTCCATTGCAAAAGGGTTTGTTGTCAGACGCCCCACAGCGGCATAAGGTTACCCGGTTACGTGGTTCGTACGCTTTGCCATCTTCCGATTCAATTGGAATTTTCCCCTGAACCCAAAGTGGTCCGCTGCAACCAAGTGGGAGGTCTTCGACAATGCCAATTGAAGTTTCACGGTGCTCTTCGATTTCTTCATTGGTTTTTCTGTCATGCAAGGTCAGCCGACCAGAGGGGCAATGCGTGGCTTCTCTGATAACCAGATCGCGGGCCTGGGGGATGTCGGTTCGTTCAATCAAGCCCCAGATCTTTCCTCCGGGATCACAAAACCTTGCAAAGGCGCAAAGTTTTTCATTGTCATTTAAAATGAGGGTGGAGCCCTCATAGTTTTTTGTTTGTCTGGCATAGGGAATGCGGCTGGCGGTTTCCAGTCCGTCAAATTTATATTTCAAATGGCTGTTGTCACAAAAGGGCTTATTCCCGGATTGCCCACAGCGGCATAGGAGATACTCGTTTGGGGTTTCAAAAGTCTGACCTGTTTTCCAATCCCAGGACATTCCATCTTTGTTGGAAACAATTTCCTGGATTTGCAGGGGTATCCGGCCTGATACCCGGTAAGGTCCATTTTTACTCACAACAATGTGCATATTGAGATTGTTTGTGTCTGATTTGTCCATTGGCGTTTTGCTTTTTATGAATTAGTTTAAATATGCATATTAAGTCGCCATTCAACCGGCACACGAACTTCTCCGCTATCTGTTTTTTGTGAATATTCCATCAAATAATGTTACATCTAAAAAAGATGAAAATAATTTTAAATCGTTCAACGGAAAAAAATGAGGGTAGGCAGGAGCAGATGGAGGCTAAAAAAAAGATGGATCAATTTTTACCAAATAAAAAAAGCCGGGAAAGCTTGGCTGCTTTTCCGGCCTTAGTTGCAAAAAATAAATTCAATATAAAGAAGGTTTTTGTTTTCTTAATTTCCTACTGCTACTTTCCCGTTGAGATTGGGCAGCGCAAAGTTAATGGTGCCGTTTCCTCCGTACTGTGTTCCGAGAATCGAAAACAATGCCTGGTTCTGGTTGATTGGCAGAAGCTGTCCATCGCAAGGCAATGTTCCATCGGGAGCAAAATTGCCGGCGAACATGTGAATTTCACCCAGCCAGGGGCCGCTGTAACTGCCTCCACCTTGTGACGGGAAAATGCCCGCAGTCTGAATGCAAAATTTCAATACCACAGAATTCCCTGATGTCAATGAGCCGGCAGGACCTGTGGCGCCTGTTGGCCCAACAGGACCTGCTATACCCTGAATACCTTGTGCTCCCGTTAAGCCTTGAACGCCTTGTGCACCGGTTGCACCAGCAGGCCCGCTAGCACCGGTTGCCCCTTTAACCCCTGCCGCTCCTGTTGCACCGGTTAAACCTTGAATTCCTTGTGCACCCGTAGCACCAGTGGGACCGATTGGCCCGATCGCACCTGTAGCACCTGCGGGTCCTGTTGTACCGGTTAAGCCTTGAATGCCTTGTGCGCCGGTTGCGCCAGCAGGCCCCACCGGACCAATTGGTCCGATCGCACCC
>PLXK01000002.1 GCA_003151415.1 Bacteroidota bacterium | reverse complement strand
ATAAAATCATCAAACACATTTTGCTTATTCTGCAGCATCCCGCCTTCGTGCCAGTTCTCCCCATACTCGCCGCCGCCCCGCAAATTCGGCATCGCAAACACTCCTCCGTTTTCGAGCAATATCAAACGTGATATGCCAAAATACGGGATCTGGCTTATGTTAAACCCGCCGTAAGCATAAAGGTATGTTGGGTTTGTACCGTCAAGCGCTAAGCCCTTTTTATAGGTAATAAACATCGGAATTTTTGTTCCGTCTTTACTTGGATAAAAGACTTGCCGGGTTTCGAACTCTTCGGATTTAAAATCGATGTCCGGTTTTGAATATACCATAAGCGCCCCGTTTTTCAGTCCATATTTGAATACCGTGGCCGGTGCAATGAAAGTGGTAAAACTAAAAAACAAGAGGCTATCGTTACGGTCGCCGAAAACATCGCTGATTGTGCCGAGTCCTCCCGGGTTGATGTCTTTTTCCCTTCTGCCATCCCGCGAATACAGATAAAGCCGGTTTGTTACATCTTTTAGATATTTAACAATCAGTTTGTCGGAAGCGACACTCACTCCTTCAAGCAGATCTTTTTCCTGCGGAATAATTTCTTTCCGGTTTGTTTCCTCGGGTTTTTCCAGATTTACGGATATGAGTTTGTAGTTGGGGGCTTTGTTATTGGTCAGTAAAAGAATGTTCCCGTTTTCAGAATCAATCACGTTGTAATCACTGTCGAAATTATCTGAAATGGTGATAAAAGGGGCGTTGTTTTTATTCAGTTCTTTTACAAGGAGAGAATTTCCGCTGGTCGATTCATTTCCGGAGATGTACAAAAGGGATTCGTCTTTTGACACTTCGGCAGAAAAATTCCGTTCGGGATGACTTTTGTCTTCGTAAACGAGCAGATCTTGTTCCTGTTCTGAACCGGCTTTGTGAAAATATATTTTGTGGTTTACGTTCTTGGCCGAAAACTCCGTCCCTTTTTTAGGCTCATCAAAGCGGCTGTAATAGAATCCGTCTTTCTGCCAGGCAATTCCCGAAAACTTCACCCACATCAGATGATCCCGCAGTGGCTTTCCGGAAGCTATTTCCATGACATGGATTTCTTCCCAATCCGATCCGGCTTTGCTGCTAGCGTAGGCCAGGTATTTTCCATCCGCGGATATTCCGATGGAAGAAAGTGCCACCGTGCCATCAGTTGAAAGTGTATTCGGGTCCAGAAGAAGGCGTTCTTTCCCATAAATCCCTTCCCTGATCATCAGCACACTTTGGTTTTGTGTTCCGCTGTTGTGGTAATTGAAATAATATTTTCCTTTTTTGAAAGGGGCGCCTGTTTTCTCGAATGACCAGATCTTGGTCAGCCTTTCATGGATTTTTTTTCGGAAAGGGATTTTCGCTAGATAATCATAAGTGACCTTGTTTTCATCCTTCACCCAGGCTTCTGTTTCTGCCGAGCGGTCATCTTCAAGCCAGCGATAAGGGTCGGCAATGGTGGTGCCGAAGTAGACGTCTTTTTGGTCTGATTTTCGGGTTTGCGGGTAGTGAATTTTTCCCGTTTCAGGAATTTGGGCGATTGAGCCACAGATAAAAAGGAAATAACAAGGGAGTGTGAAACAGAAGGATTTATTCATGGTTTAGATTTGTAGTCCAAATTTATAAAATATCTCCGGGCGGGCTAATGGATAAGTCAAGGCCTTGAAATATAATACAATACGCCGATTTTGAGGCCTTGATGGGAAGATTTTAGAGCTTAATGGGAAAAGAACCTCCTTTCGTCTTAGCACCTTGTTCTTCGCGGGGAATGGCGTACATTGCGAAGGCAGATCTACGCGATCGTGAAATAGCCACATGCATTTGACACTTAAATCAGAAATGAATAGGGTAACTAACCTATCCTCTTTGCAAACAATTCTATTTCCATGAAATATTCGCTTTTCCTTCTTCTTTTTCTCGGCATCGGTTTACCTGGGTTTTCGCAGCGCGGCAAAGATCTTGTAAAAACAATTCCTTCAGGAAACGTGATTGTCAATGAATATACGCATCTGACAGCAGATGCCAATGCCGGTGCCGCTTCTGTCACCGTGTTAGCCAGCGGCCTGAATGCAAATGCCCGTTTTGCAGGAACACTGGCTGCCGGCGACCTGGTTCTTATCTACCAGGCCCAGGGTGCCAAACTCAATGGCGTGAACGCCGGTGTCTTTGGTTCTCCAAACGACAGCAGCTGGGGTGTGGTAAGCAACTATCTGAATTGCGGTTTGTACGAATTTCAGGAAGTGAACAGTGTTCCAAACGCTACAACGATCAATTTTGACTGTGCTTTAAAAAACAGCTATTCCGATACAGGCATGGTACAGGTTGTGCGCATTCCCCGGTACAGCGCTTTAACAATCAATGCCGGAGCTAAATTAACTGCCCAGGCCTGGAATGGCGTTACAGGCGAAGGCGGAATTCTGGCCGTGGAGGTTTTGGGCAACACCGTCATCAACGGTTCAATGGATGTGACCGGACTGGGTTTCAGGGGCGGACAATTATTGGATAACAACTCTTTTTACGGAGGCGGATATTTTGCCGCAATGAATTCGGGCGAAGGAGAAGATAAGGGCGAAGGTATAGCCGGTTATGAAACAAAATATGATCAGTATGGCGGCCATCGCTGCATTGGCGCTCCTGCAAACGGAGGCGGAGGAGGCAGGTGTCACAACGGTGGAGGCGGTGGCGGAAGCAATGCAGGAATATTGTCGGGTGTGGGTTCCTGGGACGGAAAAGGCAATCCGGACATATCCACGGCCAATTACAAAACGGCCTGGAATCTGGAGACTCCCAATTTTGCAAACCATATTTCTACCGGTGGCGGAAGAGGGGGGTATTCATTTGCATCCAGCGTTCAGAATCCAATCACTCTTGGTCCTTCTCAAAAAGCGCCGTTCAATACCGCCTGGGGTGGCGACTACCGGCGCGTTGCCGGCGGTCTTGGAGGAAGGCCTCTGGATTATACCACCGGACGGATCTTTTTAGGAGGCGGTGGCGGCGCCGGCGATCAGGACAACAGTGATGGCGGAGCAGGAGGTACAGGGGGAGGCATTATTTACGTGATGAGTTATGGAACCATTTCAGGAACCACGGGAACAATTAACGCCAATGGAAATAACGGAGCCAGCACTCCTGTCAGCACCGTTTTCAATACGGCTTCCGATGGAGCCGGTGGAGCCGGTGGAGGTGGTGCAATCATTGTGAATTCTGTTGGTGCCGTTTCTGGTTTTACGGCCTCTGCAAATGGAGGCATAGGGGGTAGTCAGGTTGTCAATGTTTCTTTTACAACAGAGTCGGAAGGACCTGGCGGTGGTGGTGGCGGTGGTTANNGCTTCGGTGGCGGCGGAGGCGGTGGCACATTTGGCGGTGGTGGTGGCGGTGGTTATATCGCCATTTCGAATGGAGCCATTACACAAAAGGCACTGGGCGGTGCTAACGGTACTTCAAATTCTCCAGGTGTCAATGGGGCAGGGCATGCTTTTCCACCGAACGGGTCAACCGGAGGCGGGGCAGGACTCATTGATCAGGTGACCTCGAATTTTACGATCGCATCAAAGACAGATATGGTTTGCGCGGGTTCAACGGCAACTTTAAATGCAACCCTGAATGGAACAGTGCCTGCAGGCACCAGCCTCTTGTGGTACACAAGCGCTGCAGGCGGGACATCTGTGGGTAGCGGCCCTTCCTTTACAACTCCGGTTATCAATTCGCAGACGATTTATTTCATCGGTACTTGCCCGGGTTCTTACCGCCTTGCCGATACAATAAAAGTATTGCCTGGCTCACTTGCCAATGCGGGCGCGGGCGCAACAATTTGTAACGGAGGTTCAGCAACACTGACCGGCACCGGCGGTGGAACCTATTCCTGGTCGCCCGCGGCGGGACTGACTGCTACCAACACCGCAGTGACAACGGCATCTCCCACGGTAACGACCATCTACACACTTACCGTGAGCAATGCAAAAGGATGCACAAGCACCGATACCGTGACCGTAGCAGTCGGTCCGGGAATCAGTGTCACGGCTTCGGCCGCTCAAACATTACTTTGTCAGGGCAAGAGTACGGCATTGAGTGCCACGGGAGGATCAACGTATACCTGGTCGCCGGCAACAGGGCTTTCAGCTTCCAACATATCTGGTCCCGTTGCCACTCCAGCGGCAAGCACTGTTTATACGGTAACTGCTAAAAATGCAAGCGGTTGTTCGGGTACGGCAACTGTTTCCATTGCCATTAATCCAAGGCCTTTAGCCAGTGCCGGTCCCGACATCAGCGAATGTGCAGGTTCAGGTGCTTCTTTTGCTGCAAGCGGGGGAGGGTCTTATTCCTGGTCACCATCCACGGGCCTGAGTGCTTCCAATATTTCAAACCCTACAGTCATCACGTCTTCTTCAAACACATACACCGTTACAGTAATCGACGGAAATGGATGCAGGGATTCTTCCACAGCCAATCTTGTTGTAAATCCTCTTCCTCCGGTTCATGCCGGAAGCGCTGTTCAGGTCTGTACAGCAGGGAGTACAACTTTGCAGGCCACAGGTGCAAATACCTATACCTGGTCGCCTGCAAACGGACTTAGCAATACAAATATTTCCAATCCAACAGCCTCTCCTGCATCCACGCTTACATATACGGTAACCGGGACAGATGGCAAAGGTTGTGTGAATACCGATACGGTTACAGTAAGCGTTGGTGGTACCATGACACTGGTGGTCAGCAGCAATATCTCTTTGTGTCTGGGTAAAAACACTACACTTTCTGCTACCGGTGCATCCACCTATACCTGGTCTCCGGGGACAGGATTATCGGCAACAAATATTTCCAATCCCATAGCAACACCCTTGTCCACCACGACCTACACGGTTACGGGAAGTAATGGCGGAGGCTGCCAGGGGACAAATACAGTTACCCTGACAGTCGATACACTTCCGGTTGCCAATGCGGGAAGCAATGGAGTTATGTGTGCGGGAGGTTTTGTGAACCTGACAGGCAGCGGCGGCGGTACTTATTCCTGGACCCCTTCCGCCGGACTCAGCAGCACAACCACAGCCACAACCAGGGCAACCCCTGCTGTTCCGACGACCTATACCCTTACCGTTACCGATGCAAACAATTGCACAAACAGTTCGACTGTGCTTGTAACTGTAAATGCCCTTCCGGCAGTATCAATCAGCGGAGCCACTTCTGTGTGCGCCGGCACCGGCGATCCGCTTAGTGCAAGCGGAGCGTCGACGTATACCTGGTCGCCGGTAAATGGATTAAGCAATTCGTCAAGTGCAACACCAATTGCAAGCCCTACGGTAACCACCACCTATACGGTTACCGGAACGGATGGAAACAATTGTTCAAATTCAGCCATGACCACAATCACCTTTCATCCGAGCCCCAAGCTTAACATGACCAGTTCAGACACGGTGCAATGCGCGCCTGCCTGCGCGAATTTTCTTGGGGTCGATTCAGGCAGTATTTGCAATACGGTCGTGTATGGCTATGGCGATGGAACATCGGGTTCTGTTCCGCGGCATTGCTATTCTGTTGCTGGAAATTATGTGCCTACGTTCACTTGCACGGATGTCAATGGCTGCACCGGAACAGTATCCTCTGCCAAACCAATTCGTGTACTGCCTGTGCCCGAGGCCGCATTTACATCTTCGGGAGGGCCGGTCATCGAATACAGCGGGGTCAAACCAGACAGCGTTTGTTTCAATAATACATCCACCGGTTCTTCAGTTATCTGGGCCTGGGATTTTGGAAACAATACGTCTTCGGCTCTTCAGCAGCCTGGATGCATTGCTTATGCCGACAGCGGAACGTATTGCATTCATTTGGTTGTCACAAATTCATCTGGTTGTCAGGATACAGGCAATGCGTGTATTCAACTGATCCGGCATCCTGAAGTGACTTATACAATCCCCAATGTTTTCAGTCCGAATGGCGACGGTGAAAATGATGTTTTTTTCATTAAAAATACGGGGCTCAAAACACTTGACTGCCTGATCTTTGACCGCTGGGGCCGCAAATTGTATG
>PLXK01000079.1 GCA_003151415.1 Bacteroidota bacterium | reverse complement strand
GCCAGAATTATAAACGGGTATGGTATATGTGTGATAGTGTTTACTCTATGTTTGGCGATGCCGCACCCTTTAATGAGATATACGACCTGCTGAATAAATACGAAGAGTTTCACCTGTACGTTGATGATGCGCACGGAATGAGCTGGGCCGGAAAGCATGGAAGGGGCTATGTATTATCAAAAATACCATATCACCCCCGCATGGTACTAACCACATCATTGGCCAAGGGTTTCGGAACCGGCGGCGGTGTGCTTGTATTGTCGGACAAGGAAATGCACCGCAAAATTCTGACCTGCGGAAGCTCCTATACTTTTTCCGGGCCGGTACAGCCTCCCATGCTCGGGGCTTCGATTGCCAGCGCCAAAATACATCTGAGCGACGAGATTTATACCCTGCAAAACAAGCTGGCCGCAAAACTGGAGCTCACTCAAAAGCTTATCCAGTCACATGATTTACCGCTTGCCCTGCCCTCGAACTCACCCATTTTTTACATCGGCCTGGGTTTGCCACGGGTTGGATACAACATGGTCAGACGTCTGCTCAGCGAGGGCTTCTATACGAACATCGGTATTTTTCCGGGCGTGCCCGTCAAATGCAGCGGCCTAAGGCTTGCGGTAACAAACGGCCAAACCGACGAGGACATTAAAAATGTGCTGGATGCATTTGCCTATCATCTTCCACTCGTGCTCGAAGAAGAAAATCAAACCATCGAAGACATCAGCAACAATTTCAACCTGCCTTTTGAAGAAGCCAAAAAAAGATACGCCCCCTCCCCCAAACTAGTTCCTGAAGAAGAGCTTGTCATTCAGCATGAAACCAGCATTCTCCAGATTGACAAAACCGTGTGGGATGATTTACTTGGCGACAACGGTACATTTGATTGGGAAGGCTGCCGTTTTCTGGAGGAAACATTTTGCGGCAATCCCGAACCCGAAAACAACTGGAATTTTCATTACCTCATTATCAGGAACAAGCAAAACAAACCTGTTTTAGCGACTTTCTTTACCGAATTGTTATGCAAGGATGACATGATTGCGCCTGCAAGGATTTCCCAGCAGGTTGAGCAAATGAGAAAACAAAACCCCTATTACCTGACATCAAAGGTAATCATGATGGGCTCCCTACTCAGCGAAGGGAACCATTTATATATTGACAGAAGTTCCGTTCACTGGAAAAATGCCATGCTTGAAATGATACGTATCATGAATGAAATAAAAGCAGAATGCGAGGCAACCATAATTCAGTTGAGGGATTTCGACAGTGAGGACAGCGAGTTGCGTGATTTTTTGATAGAAGAAGGTTTTATAAAAATTGAAATGCCGGACTCCCATATATTTGAAAAGTTCAATTGGGAAAACGAAGACGGATTCTTAAACCAGTTATCCGCAAAATCGAGGCTTCATGTCAGGAAAAACATCATTCATCATTATGACAAATTCAAAGTAAAATACAATACAGACAAAAAACAGACGGTGAATATTGAAAAACTTCATTCTTTGTATCTGGCTGTGAAAGAGCAGAGCTTCAACATCAACACGTTCAATTTGCCCCTGAAATTTTTTGGCAATGCCGCTTTGCATCCGAACTGGGAAATCATGGAGCTGTCTGTTGATGGCGAAACAAATTCGTTTGGTGTTTGTTACCGCTCGAACCACAACTACATTCCCATGGTCATCGGGTTAGACTATGATTTAAACAAAACTTACAACTGTTACCGACAAAACATGTATCGGGTCATTCAAAGAGGAAAAGAAATAGGTGCCCGGAAAATCTATCTGGGAATGGATGCTTCCTTTGAAAAAACAAGGATCGGCGCACGGTCAATGAAAAAAAGTGTTTATCTTCAAATCCAGGATAATTATCAACTGGACCTTTTATCATTGTTAACAAATACTCAATGAATACGTTTCAAAAAAACATAAAAAAATACAAATACATCACAATTTGGGTTGAAGACGATGAGGACATTTTGGTATCCACCTATCTGCCCGGACTGGAAGTCGATCTTGAAATTGCAAAAGATCTGGTCAAATGCAGACTGGATTATTCGAAGGGTGTACCACGCTATACATTGATTGATTTTACCAATATCAAAGGAGCGGGCAAGGAAGTGCGGGACTATATGAATTCTCCTGAAGGTGGCCTGAAGGGAATTCTGGGCGGGGCTTTTTTATCGAACAACGTTGTTTCAAACGTCTTTATTAATTTGTATCTCAAGATAGCCAAACCTGTCATTCCTGCTAAATTTTTTACCAAGAAAACAGACGCGATCAGTTGGTTGAAGGAGCTTAAAAAAAGCAAAGAAAACATTCACACCTAATCATACTATTCGCACAAATGCTAATTAAAAAGTATCGCTTCGTCACTTGCTTCAAGGAATTAAATTCGAATATTATTCATTCTGAATTCAGTAAAAATCTGAATGTGGATCTGGATATTGCCAAAGAACTTGTGGCCAACAGGCTTGATTTTACAGAAAACAAAATGCACTATCTATTGATTGATTATTCCAACACGCAGCAAATTACACCTGAGGCCAAAGACTATATGCAAAGATCCGACAGCGGGTTAAAGAACATTTTAGGGGCCGCCTTTATTGCTTCCAATCCGGTGGCTGTCCTCATGGCCAACATTTTCCTGAAAACCCAGACCGACTTCCCCGTTAAATTTTTCACCGACAAAACCGATGCGAACAATTGGCTGAAAAAGCTGGAGAAAGACGGTTTCTCCAAACAGTAATTTTATTTCAGAAAAAATGATTACCAAACAATACCGGTATGTAATATGCAGCAAAGAGCTAGACTCCGATATTGTCATTTCCGAATTCAGTCCCAATCTGAAGATTGATCTGGATATTGCAAAAGAACTGGTGGAATGCCGGCATGATTTTACCAACAATGAAAAACATTATACGCTGATTGATTGTTCGAATTCACAACAGGTGACCAGTGCGGCAAAAGTGTATCTGCAGGACCCCGAAGGCGGGCTAAAAAACATCCTGGGAACCGCATTTGTTGCATCCAGCCCCGTGTCGGTCATGATTGCAAATATTTTTATCCGGACCAAAGCGCAATTCCCTTTGAAATTTTTTGTGCGTAAAACGGATGCCTTCAAGTGGCTGAAAGAACTGAGCGATAAAAGAAAAGATTCAAAATAAGACGGATCGCACGCACAATGGAAACAAAAAAATATCCGCTCGTAAACTACAGCCAGGAACCCGGCAGCAATATTGTCTACTGCGAATACAATCCCAAACTAAAAATCGATCTGGACATCGCCCGGGAGCTGACCCTGAATTATCATGATTTCACCGCGCACAAGCCGATTTACCTGATCACCGATTTTTCATGCATAGAACGGGTAACCCAGGAGGCCAAAGGATACTGGCAAAGCACCGAATCCGGAATAACCAACCTTTTGGGAGTTGCCTTTATAGCCTCCAATCCTGTATCCGCGCTGCTTGCAAACATTTTTGTCAAAAGCCCGAGGGTTGTTCCGCTGAAATATTTCTCGGATAAAAAAACCGCATTAGCCTGGATTAAACAATTGAGAGAAAACAATTCCTGACCCTTGTCCCCCGGCCTCTGATCCGTTAACTGAAGAACCGGGCTTTGAAAACTGAAACCATGATGAATGAGCAGGGCACCACATCCACGAATGCCGAAATTTTAAAAAAATTGCTTTATCTGAGTGAAGCGATTTTGAATGGCGATTACAGCAAACGCATCGTCACCAATTTCAATGACGATCAGATTACCGATCTGGTCAACAACCTGAATCTGCTGGCCGATAACCTCATGCTCAATCCGCCCGAAACGAAAGGCCGTGAACGAATTGAGATCGGACATTTCATCGATACAATCAGTTCTTTTGCCAATCACGATTTCAGCTCCAAACTGCCGGTTTCCGAAAACGGGACCATTCTCGATGCCATCGCCATCGGCATCAACCTTCTGGGTGATGAACTCGAACAAAGCACCGCTTCGAAACACGAACTGGAAGTGGAGCGGAACAGGCTCAACGAGGCGCAGGCCATTGCAAAAACAGGAAGCTGGGAGTTTGACCTGACTACCCTTGAATTGACAGGGTCGCGGGAGTTGTACCGCATTTTCGAATTCGAGGGCCTGCCGAAAGACTCGTTTTACGGGCACTACCGGCTGAAATACCATGCCGATGATCTTTCAAAATTTGATCAGGCAGTACAAAACATACGGGAGAAAGGCGAGTCGTTTCATTATGAACACCGGATTGTCTGCGGCGACGGCAGCATCAAGCACTTGTCCTGCATCGGCGAGATCATCCGGAATCAGGACGAAATAGGAATCGGAGTCAAGGGCACCGTACAGGACATCACCGAGCAAAAAAACGCCGAAATCGAACTGAACAATTCATTCAATATTGTCACCGAGCAGAACAAACGGCTTTTGAATTTTTCGTACATCGTTTCACACAACCTGCGCTCGCATACGGGCAATATCAAATCCATCTTAACGCTGATCGAAGCCGCCGATACGGATGCCGAAAAAGAGGAGCTCATGAATCACATGAAGACCGTTTCGGGTTTGCTCAACGAAACCATGGTCAACCTCAACGAAGTGGTGACCATACAGAACAACATCAATCTAATCATTGAGCCCCTGAACCTGCATGCCTACATCAACAAGGCGGCCGATATTTTAAGCGAACAGATCGTCGTCAAAAAGGCGCTGATCCAGAACAATGTTTCCAAAAACACAATCATACCTTACAACCCGGCGTATCTGGAAAGCATCATTCTTAATTTTTTATCCAACAGCATCAAATACTGCCACCCCGACAAACAACCCAGGATTGCCATCGATTGCTTCGAAGAGCAGGGAAAAACCGTTCTTCAGATTGCCGACAACGGCATCGGCATCGACCTGAAAAAGTACGGAGATAAACTTTTCGGCATGTACAAAACATTCAACGGCAACAAAGACGCCCGCGGAATCGGCCTCTTTATCAGCAAAAACCAGATCGAATCCCTGGGCGGAAAAGTGGAAGTGAAAAGCGAATTGAATTCGGGCACCACATTTAAAATTTACCTGCATTGAAAAACACGAAAACCATTTGCATCATCGATGACGATGACATTTACCTTTTTCTTTCGAAGAAAACCATTGCCAAGTTCAATCCCGAAATCCGGATGACCACCTTTGTCAACGGCGAGGAAGCGATTCTGTCCTTTAAAAAAATGATCCTGGCCAATGAGGTTCTTCCCGAAATCATTCTGCTCGACATCAATATGCCCATTCTCGACGGCTGGCAGTTTATGGACGAATTCCTGAAAATAAATCCGCCTCCCGACAAATCCGTATCCATTTATATAACCAGTTCATCGCTCGACCCTGCGGATATTGAACGAAGTAAAAGATACGAGGCCGTCAAGGGTTTCCTTCACAAACCCCTCGATACAGAAACCCTGGTGCGCATTTGTACCCTGAACAAAAACGTGGCTCAATAATGGCCCTGTGCGAAGAGCCAGGATGAGAGGGGTGTAACGTAAAAAAGACCGGTTCTTGTAAAACCTGTTCGATTTCAGAGGCAAAGGATCCTGGACTGATTCGTGGTGTTTCAGAAGCCTTCTGAATGTTCTAACATCCTTTCGAACGTACAAAGTGTGTACGGTGCATTAAAATTTTTAACCGACTGCGTATGCGTTTTATTCCGGAAAAAACCGGTCCTCCTTTTTTGAACTCCGGCCGGTTCAATTGCGCGTGCCTGAACCCGATTGAATCCTGCCGGTAAATACACAACTTAGCGCTGCGCTCTTAATTCTCTTTGAGCCATATGTGCCCTTGCTTTCATTGCTTTTTTGGGATGGTGTGGCTTGTGAGAAGCGGTAACAGAACCTGTGCTGAACGATCCCGCGCTGATCCCCATTGTCATGCAACAAAGGAAAAGCAAAATGACGATCTTTTTCATGCTGATTGGTTTTAGAATGTCTCTTGATTTATACAGTAAAAATACCCCCGGGCCGGACCGAAAACTATGACGATAAACAGGCTTTTTGTTCTGTTTTAGGACTTTTGGCAAAAACAAAAAGTGCGGAAAAAACATCCGGAAAGCCCTTGCAGGAAGGTATCCGCCCTAAAATCTTTTCCGGGGGCAACAATATCCCGCAGCAGGCCGGCGTTAATAAGGCAGATTCCCCTTTGTTTAACCAACCGCACCGGGCATGACCGTTACCTTCAAAGCGAATCTCCTCTTTCTTTTTTTGTTTTCAGCCGTTTTCGCAAACGCCCAGAACACTCCGCTTTCACTCAGCCTGGGCATCAGTTTCAATGAATGCCGGATTGATCCATTGCTGATCCAGAAAGCCGCTGACGGGTCTTCCCAGCACAACCCTTCCATCCCTTCCATTTCCAGAATCCGTTGCCACAACACGGCTGTGAATCTCAGGCTGGATTCTTCCTGGACCCTTGGATTGTCTTACTCCCTTGGCTCAACAATGATGGCTTCGGGCCGCAGACAGAGTGTGACCATGGGAGATACCTCCAACCCCTACCCCTATACGTTTGAACTCATTTCATCCTGCAAGATTGTTACACGAACCATTTCGTTAAAACCTTCCTACAGTTTCAGAAAACTGTTTGGCATGAACAATTCCGTTTTCAAGGTCTTCAAAAACATGGACCTGAAACTGGCCCTGGAACTGGGTTATGGCTGGATGCAGGAAAGCGCCAACATCGATAATCTCGAAGCCCTGCCCGTTTTCTATCAGCGCAATTTCATGGTTGTTACCGACAGCAAAACCTGGACCGGCAACACCTTCTCTCTGGCCCCTGCCCTTCAGATTGAGTATCCCCTGTTTGGAAAAGTGGTCTTGCTTGGCCTGGAAACAGGATACCGTACGGAAGTATTTACCGCAATGAAAGATTCGGATGGAAACAAATGGAAACTGAAAGGATATTCAGATTCTTCCGCTCCGGCCAGCGCCCTTTCGGGTGTGTACGCTGCGCCCTATTTAAGAATGCTTTTTTGATGCTTTGATAAATCTCACCCGCCCGCCACACCTGCCAGAACAATCCGCTCACGGGATCGCATATCTATGCCGACGCCTTTTACACCAGTTCTTACCCCTCTTCAGATTTGAATTGAATTTTATAACGAAGGCCTGAAAGGAAACCTGTTCTATGCTATTTTTCCTTATTATTGATGCCGTCAATAAACAACAGCATTCCTTTAATTTCGACAGAGCATGGCAAAAAATCATCACACATGGAGGTTCTCAACTGTAGGAGGCGTAAAACGGGTGAACCTGGACTCGGGTGCGGATCTCGTGAATTTATCCGGTCTCGATCCCAAACTGTGGACAGCCCTGAGCTGCCCGGTAAACGGTTTGGAGATTGATCAAAAAACGCTGGAACTGGTCGATACAGACAAGGACGGTCAAATCCGGGTGCCCGAAGTGATTGGCGCGGTGGACTGGATCACCTCGGTGTTGAAAAACCCGGACGATCTGATCAAACAGGATCCGGTCTTTTTATTGTCCTCCATCAACGACCAGAGTGAATTGGGCAAAACACTGCTCGCTTCTGCTAAAATTATCCTGAAGACCCTGGGCAAGGAAGACGCACCGACCATCAACCCAGAAGACACTTCTGACACACAAAAAATATTTTCAGCCCTGCGTTTCAACGGAGACGGAATCATTACCGAAGACACCCCGGGCGATGCCGGCCTGGCTCTGGTCGTCAATGAAATTATGCAATGTGTCGGTTCCGTTGCCGACAGAAGCGGCAAACAGGGAATTTCCGCCGAGCTGCTCGGATCCTTTATCGAGAACTGCGAAAAGTATGTGGCCTGGTACGATAAGCTGGTTAACGGTTCCGGCAACATCCGGCCGCTGGGACTGGAAACGGAAGAGGCCTATCAGAATTACTGTTCCATAAAACCTAAAGTGGAAGACTATTTTCTGCGCTGCCGTCTTGCAGCATTCGATCCCCTTTCCACCGCCATGCTGAACTTGCAGACGGCCCGGATTGAAAACATCACCACGCACAATTTTTCTTCCTGTCTCGAAGAAATCGCCACCTTTCCCCTTGCCGGAATCGAAGGCGGTAAAGATTTGCCGCTGGTTGCGGGACTTAATCCTGCCTGGGAAAGCGCCATGGCGACGTTCAGAAAAACAAGCGTTCATACTTTTTTCCCGCAAAGGGAAGAGCTCAGCGAAAATGAATGGAAGCAGGTGAATGCCGCTTTTGCCCCCTATGCACAATGGAAACTGGAAAAAGAAGGCGCCGCCATCGATCCTATTGGTGTTGACAGGGCCCGCGAAATTCTTGCCGGCAATGACAAAGAAAAACTTCTGGCACTCATTGAACAGGACAAAGCGCTCGAAAGCGAATCCAACGGCATTATCCTGGTTGACAAACTGGTGAGATACCACCGCGATCTGTTTACGTTGCTGAAAAATTTCGTGACCTTTTACGATTTCTATTCTGTCGGGGTGAAAGCGGTTTTTCAGGCAGGCACCTTGTATATCGATCAGCGCAGCTGCGATTTGTGTATCCGGGTAAGCGACATGGCCAAACACAACACCATGGTTTCGTTCAGCGGCATGTATCTGCTTTATTGCGAATGCGTTTCGCGGGCCACCAACGAAAAGATGAAAATCGTCGCGGCCCTCACCAATGGCGATATCGACAACCTGGTGATCGGACGAAACGCTTTGTTTTACGACCGCAAGGGACTTGACTGGGATGCGACGGTTCTTAAAATTGTGGAGAATCCGATCAGCATACGCCAGGCTTTTTTCTCGCCCTATCGCAAAGTGTCGCGTTTTATAGAAGCGCAGATACACAAAGTGGCGGCCGCTGAAGACGAAAAGGTTACATCCATTGCCACCAAAAGTATCGAGGGTGTTCACACCAAGGAAGAAGAAACAAAAGCCAAGAAGCCAGCCGCGCCGCCTTTTGATGTGGGCAAATTCGTCGGTATTTTTGCTGCCATTGGTTTGGCCTTTGGCGCCATCGGCTCTGTTCTGGCTGCTGTGGTGGCGGGATTCCTGGGTTTAACCTGGTGGAAAATGCCCATTGCCTTTGCCGGACTTTTGCTTCTGATTTCCGGCCCTTCGATGATTATCGCTTTCTTAAAACTGCGCAAACGCAACCTGGCTCCCATTCTCGATGCCAATGGCTGGGCCATCAATGCGCGGGTCACACTCAACATTCCTTTTGGGAATTCACTCACGCTTTTGGCCGAATTGCCCAAAGGTGCCAAAATCAATCTGAACGATCCGTTCACCCAGAAGAAAAAACCTTTGCTGCCGGTTGTTCTCGGAATCGCTTTGTTGGCCGTGATTACGCTATATCTCTTGCGGAGATACGGGTACATACATTTGCTTTAGCTTTTTTTGTTCTCTTGCGGGCACCCAAAAAAACAATTTAACCACGGAGACTCAGGGAACATAGAGGACCATGGAGGGAGTTCGTGTCTTAAAATGTTTTGTATTTCATTCTGCCCAGGCTATACGCCTTTCTCCGTGTTTTTCTCGATGCCTCCGTTCACCTCACCCCCGGCCTCTCCCACGCCTGCGCCGCGGCTTCAGCGGGCACGGTCCGTGAAAAATGGAGAGGGGTACCGAGGGGGTGAGGTGCTCCATGCCTCCGTGGTCAAGGTGTTGTTGTTTCAACGGATGCTGAGCATTACCCGGAATTGCCTTGGATTTTCCATCTCCCTCTAATACTGATCGCTGCAAAACTTATGCTCATCGTCCAGCGCCATTTTATTGTCTTCAAACCATTTTACAAATTGCGCCCATTGTTCTTTGTTTTTGCTTTGCCATTTATTAAAACCCTCCAGATCGCCCTGCATCAGGATCCAGTGGTTGTAAGCCTCCATGTGTCCGGCTTCCAGCACCCGCTGCTGGTAGTCGAACAATACGTTGGGGTATTTTTTATCGATGCCGTTTTTAAAATAGGTTTCGGTAAAAGTCCTTCGGATGCGGTCGAGTGAACTGAGATCGATGGCTTTCTCGCCGGTGATGGACATGAGCAGGGTGATTTCATAGGCTCCCACACCGAAAGGTAATTTTGGATTTTTGATATCGTTCGAATCGCGGATGACAATCATGTTGTTTTTACTGAATCTCACTTCACCCTCTCCTTTCGATTTCCTGATTGTGATCTGGCTCACATAGGTATTGTACAGCATTTTGCTGATCTCCACGGTACGTTTGCTGTTGCGTTCGAGATTCATGAATATTTCGCCGTACACCATGCCGAAGACCTGTTCGGAGGAAGCGCAATAGATTCTTGTGGCCCGGTAATAGTTCGAAGGAAAAGCTGGATCGGCCTTGATACCTTGTTCATAAAAGGGAAGGGCGCGGTTGTACTCTTTGGAGTTCCAGTACACGTTTCCCTTTTCCAGAAACAGTTTGCCCGATTTGGGAAACATTTTCAATCCCTCGTTATACGAGCGCATGGCCCCTGCAGAGTCGCCGGTGAGGTCGTAGATATTGCCCAGCATTTGAAAACACTGGTCGGTAGCGCTTTTGCCGGCGATGAGTTTTTTGTACACGTCCATGGCTTTGGGGTATTCTTTCTGGGCATAATAGGCATAACCCACTTCATAGGGATAAATGGCATTTTCGGAATCGAGTTTTTCGGCTTCAAAAAGCAAAGCGAGGGCTTCCTCGTATTTTCCGTCATCTTCGAGTTTGATGGCTTTCATGCCGGCCTGATAGGCTTTTTCTTTGTTGTCCTGTGCGAATGAACATTGGCTGCCCAGTAAAAGAAGCAGGAGCAGGACCATTTTGAATGGGTTGGGCATGGTGTTGATTTTTGGATGAAGCGGATACGGGACTGAAGTATAAATTTAGGAAAATATGACCCTTTACTGCCAAATAGTAGTTTTATTTGTCATGCTTCTTCAGACACCCGGCCCTCCAAAATCTAAGTACAAACACTGAATTCCCCTCCAAAAACACCCAAATAGTATTTTGTATTTTTTCCAGATTCGTCCCTTTTATTTGGGACAAAATATTTTTACTTTTTTATTGCTTGTGGACCTGCGTAAAGAACGTAGCATTCTTCTTTAATCAAGCTATTTTCTTCCAAAAAAACAGAAACATTTCCAGCCCTAATCCCCTCTTGCTTCATTTACAAGACACGTTTTACGCAGAAAACCTAAGACCAAATACGTAAAAACCCATTTTGCCTTTACGGCTTTACCCGTAATTCAACAGTCAGCTGGAACAAAACAGGGGGTTCGAGGATTATATGTAAACAGGCCTGCTCATGCAAATGGGCATCTGTTAAAAAAGGATGATGAAAGCGCATCATCATCCGCCGGAGAAAAATCTTCGGGAACTGAAGGAACCCCGTTTGGGACCCAGGGAGACCTTTCAGTAACCAAAGAAATTTTTCCGGGAGGCAAATGAGAGGGAGAACAATCTGATTGTGACGATGATCAGAGAAAACGTGAGTGAATTGAACAATTAAGTAACGCGATTGAAAGAAAACGTGAACGAATTGAACAATTAAGTAACGCTATCTAAAGAAAACGTGAGTGAATTGAACAATTAAGTAACGCGATTGAAAGAAAGCGTGAGTGAATTGAACAATTAAGTAACGCGATTGAAAGAAAACGTGAGTGAATTGAACAATTAAGCAACGCGATTGAAAGAAAGCGTGAGCGAATTGAACAATTAAGTAACGCGATTGAAAGAAAGCGTGAGCGAATTGAACAATAAAGTAACGATATCTAAAGAAAACGTGAGTGAATTGAACAATTAAGTAGCGTTATAAAAAGTAAAGATGACTCCGACTTTCAACCGGCTCTGTCTCAGAGTATTTGAACTCAAGACAGGCTGTAAAGAGGAAATGCCGGGTTCATTTTCCGGATCATTTGCCATTGACAGAAGCGCTTGTGCCCTTCGGGGCAATAAACGAATAAGTATTAACCAAAGCCGCTGTCAAATCCTCTCAATGCAGAGTTCAGCGGTGAAAAAACAAAACACATGAGTACTAAAAAAGTAGTAGTAAGAAAAGTAGCCTTGCTGATGAGCAAGAAAACGGTTGCGCAAAAATTTCAATTCGCCCGTGCAGTCGTCATTGCCATGACAGGGAATCATTATTTCCCCACTCCCTCACCGGCTTTGTCCGTCATCACCACCGATGCGAACAATCTGGAAACAGCCTATATCGCAGCTCAAACCCGTGCACACGGAACAGCCGCGCAAAAGGCCGCGATGGTCAATGCGCTCAATTTATCGATGCAGGCTTTGGCTCATTATGTCGAGCTGATTGCCAATGCCGACCCAAACAATGCCGAAACCATCATCACCAGTGCGGGAATGGTCGTCAAAAAACCGGCGGTACATCTGCCTCGCGCCCTGCATGTTGTTGCTGGTGCAAAGGGTGTGGTAACCCTGACCTGCCCATTGACAAAAAATGCTTCCTATAAATGGGAGTATGCCATTGGTGACCCGACAATCGAAGCTAACTGGAAGTTTCTGGGAGAAGTGCGTCAAACCAAAATGGTGCAGACCGGTTTGATCAGCGGAACCGTATACCACTTCCGGGAATGGACCATTGGCATCAAGGGCATTGAACCGGTGAGTCAGGTTGTAAGCGCGATGGTGTCGTAGTTTCGACTCCGAAGCCTACCTGCTTATTGTCTAGTTAAGCTAAAGCTCCCCTCTCTATTTTTCTTGGACCGTGCCCGCTGAAGCCGCGGCGCAGGCGAGGGAGGGGCCGGGGGTGAGGTGAACCGGCTGTTCCGAAAGGAGCGGCCGGTTTTTTTATCTGTTGTGGTTCTTAGCTCCGCTTGCGCAACTCACCACCTCGGTCCCCCTCCCCCACCTACGCCGCTCTTGCAGCTACAATAACAGAGGGAACCAAAAGCTTCGGCGGGCACGGTCTATGAAGGATAGAGGGCGGAAGTCGCAACGCTTCAAAATATTGACATTCAACTCTTTTTAAATATCTTCGTTAGAACATCCAACTCAAACAGGTTTTTGATAATCCTCTAAATCCAACGACATGAGAAAAATTACCCTGACGATACTATTATTCCTTCTTGCTTTTTATCAAATATCTACCGCAACCACGGTGGTTGTCTATGTAACGGGCATTGGTTTGAATCAGGCCACAAAGAGTGCAACCTGCGGCGACACAATAAAATGGATATGGAACGGAGGCGCAGACAGCGTGAGGTCAACGACTATTCCCGGTTGTGCAACACCCTGGGCATCGCCAATCGGGTCTGGCACTCCAACGTTTACAACGGTTGTTGCCTGCGCCGGAACATATACCTACAATGCTTATGTATTGAATGGCTCTGTGACGAACTATACAGGTACAATCAATGTGACCTGCGCTACAGGCATCCTTTCGGTTTCGGATCCCGAATCGCTGAACATATACCCCAATCCGGGCAACGGGCATTTTGTTCTTGCAACAAGTGGAACAGATTTGCAAAGCATCCAGGTTTTTGATTTAAACGGAAGACTCGTTTTTAATCAAAGCCTCAGCGGGAAAACAAGTATTGATCTTTCTGATCTTGAAGAAGGAGTCTATCTGGTGAAAATCAATACAGGTGTGGGTGTTCTTAATAGAAGAGTGGTTATAGTGAGGTGATTGACAACTTGTATGATTTAACCGGCTGTTCCGAAAGGAGCGGCCGGTTTTTTTATCTGTTGTGGTTCTTAGCTCCGCTCGCAACTCACCCCCTTGGTCCCCCTCTCTATGAAAAACAGAGGGGGAAGCCTGGATGCTTATTGTTTAGTCAAGCTCAAGCTTCCCTGTTCTTGAGCTTAGCGAAGCCGAAGTCAATTTTCATAGAGAGGGGGAGGAACAAGGTTTATACTCTGATTCAAAAGGAGCCCATTGCACTAAAGATTGCAACGAAAAATGACTACTATCGCTCGTCTCAGCTCCTTGTTTCCAAGACCAACACCTTAAAATCTGAATAAATATGGTTTGGAACGATTCCAATTGCCACAATACATTTGCCAGCAATAATAAATGTTTTAAGACACTTAAAATCAGTTTTTATGAAAACATCAAAAAAGAAAATTCTTGAGTCTATTGACAAATTTGAATCTGAAAATATGCAACAAGTCAGATTAAGCAAAGAGGATGCGCTTTTTATAAAAGGCGGGCTTACTGTTGATTGCAATGATGCCGAGGGGTGTTTACACAAAGATGAGTTGACCGTCGGAACTCCACTAGCCAGTGATCTTGTAATTGGGCCTTATGCCAAAAGCTGGTGAAATAATATGTCGCTTTTACATTAGTTGTCTTTTCACAGAGAAGGGCAATATTAAAACTATGGCCAGCCTATTACACCTGCATTATGGTTCTAATATTTAGTGATGAATATGAAGTTTCCACAGATGATGTTATTGATTGGTTGTTGTTTCAAAAGACCGCGTTTATACGAATCAACGAAACGAATCAAATGCGTTTGAAGGAAATGAAACTGACCGATAACAATTGGCAAATTATTCTTTCTTTTGGCCAAATTCAAATCGATATGGACAAGATAAATTATTATTGGTATCGCCGGGGACATTTTAATCTAATGCACAAACCGCTTGAAACATCGGACCCCAACATAAATTTGGCCTTGAATTCACAGATGATAAGAGGGCTAACAAAAATCGAAGAACTTATTCATTTGAAGGCGAGAGCCAAGAAACACATCGGCTCCTACATCGACAATTCAATTAATAAATTAGATGTACTACAGAAGGCTGTTAATGTTGGTTTAAAAGTCCCAAAAACCATTGTCACTTGCAGAAGGGCTGCCGCCTTGGACTTTTGTGAAAGCAATCACAACAACATTATAACAAAAGCAATAAGTGATAGGTTTCAAATCGATTTGCCAGGCATGAGTTATTATGCAAACACAATTTTGCTCACGAAAGAGAAAATAAATGACTTTCAGGAAACATTCTCACCAACATTGTTTCAGGAGTGCCTGAAGAAAAAATACGAACTCCGTATATTCTATTTAGATGGCGCATGTTACAGTTCTGTCATTTTTTCACAAAATGACGTGAAAACATCGGTTGATTTTAGAAATTACAATCATGAAAAACCAAATCGGGTGTGCCCCTTTATTCTGCCCGTCGAAATTGGTCTGAAAATCACCGAACTAATGACGTCGTTGCGATTTTCTTCCGGCTCAATAGATATTGTAGTTGACATTAACAATGAATTTATCTTTTTAGAAGTAAATCCAGTAGGGCAATTTAAACAAGTGTCGTCACCTTGCAACTACTATCTTGAAAAAATAATTGCCGCTCAATTATCATGTTGAAACCAGAATCTTCAGAAAGAAAAGAGCTATATAGTCTAGTGGCTGCGCAAAAAGAACAAATGCCGGTCGCTTATAAATCTTGGTCTTCTTCATCATTCAATAGCAATAAGGCATTGGAGCCCCTCTTGGTTGAATCGACCATGCATCAAACCGATAAATTTCGGGTTTCGTCCTATTACAAACCAATTTCGATTTGTATTTAGAAGAGCATACCCTTTTAAGAGACAAAAACATGATTCCGCAGAATCTTTTTTTCAAACCTTATGCTTGCTGCATTCCGGTAAAGGGATTTGGGAGAAGCATCATTTATGATCTGAATCGATCTGTATTTACCTATATTCCAAATTCGCTTTTTGAAATAATGAAGGAGCATCAAGGGCAAACAGTAGCCCAAATTAAGCAATCTGTTGAACCATATTATTGGGATATTCTGGATAAATATTTTGACTTTTTACTGCAAAACGAATTCATTCTCCTTGCCAATGCAAAGGAAGAATTAAATCTGTTCCCGGCCCTTGAATTAAGCTATCAAAGCCCGTCATCAATATCGAATGCTATTATACAGATTAAAGAGACGGTGACAATAAACTTACCCCATTTAATTGAGGAACTATCTGTTCTCGGATGCCGAGCAATTCAGATCGTCTTTTATGGAGAAGGTGATGTCAATTTCTTAAGTAAGGTATTAACACTTTTTGATAAAAGCCGCATTGGCTCAATAGAAGTGTTCATGAAATACAACGAAAATATTTCTGAATCAATCCTCGACCAAATAATTAATAAATTCAGGCGTATCCACAAGCTTACTCTTTATGCCGCAACCAAAGATTTGATTTTTCGAAATTTTCATTTCCGAATGCAAGCAATTTCATTTATCACAAGATCGATTGATTACCGTTTACAGATGCCGATCAAAGACACTTCCAATTTCAGAACAAACATTGATTTGTTTTGCGAGTCCCAGAAATTCAATACCTATTTCAATCAAAAGGTGGTCATAGACATCAATGGAAATATTAAGAATGCTCCGAATACTGAAATTTCTTTTGGAAATGTCAACGATCAATCGTTAGCAGAAATTATTCACACTGAAGAATTTCAGGCCCTGTGGCACATCAAAAAGGATGATATAGAAATATGCAACTTATGCGAATACCGATACATGTGTGTCGACAATCGCATTCCAAAAAAGAAAGAAAACAAATGGGTTCACAGTGAAAAATGCAATTACGATGTGTATAAATGTCAATGGAACACAAATTCTTTGACCTGATATTGTATCATTATTTAAAAATCTAAACATGAAAGCGCCTCTCGCTTTGCTCTTTTTTTTATTCTCAGGATTGATTATCTCCCATGCTCAACCAAAATTCGACACAACAGGATGGGTATTATACCTGGTCGGGAAAGATACTCTTTACATACGCAAAGATACTCCGTTTGATATTGCAGTCAAATCAGGGGAGTACAAGAAAGCCGTCGGGCTAATGAAGGCAACCTTAAAGAGCGATCCAAACAATGCAACCAACAATTACAACCTTTCTTGTATTTATGCTTTAATACATAATCCCGATTCTGCAATCTTTTTTCTTTCCTTGTCACTCCTGAAAGATTCATCTGTATTTGCTCTAAGTGATCCGGATATGTATTCCATTATTACAGACCCCCGTTGGAAAAAAATCAAAGAAGCCCAGATTGCCAAGTACGAATTAAAAAATGGAAAATTAATAAATCGTAACCTTTCAGAAGAGCTTTGGACTATGTTCATGAAAGATCAGGCCTTCTACCGCCCTTCGAAACTTTTAGAAAACAAGTTCGGTCCGCAAAAAAACCTGCAAGATTCGCTTACAAAAATTTACCAGCCTCTCTGGGATAGCAATCTAAAGGAGTTGAAGAAAATTATTCGAAAAAATGGATGGCCAATGATCTCCGTAGTCGGCAAAAAAGCGGCACTTACAGCATTTCTTATTGTCCAACATGGGGATTATGAATCTCAAAAAAAATATGAACCAATAATGGAAGCTGCCGCCAACAAAGGAGAGGCGGATTGGAGTGAATTGGCCTTATTGATAGATCGGATTCGCATTCATGAAAACAAGCCGCAGCTTTATGGCTCGCAGGTAAAATTCAACGAAAAAACTAAACAATACGAGCCCGAACCAATAGAGGATGAAACAAACCTAGATATACGCCGCAGCAAAGTTGGCCTTGGCTCAGCCGCAAATTATTATTCCAATTGGAAAATCAAATACACCGTAAAGCAGAATAAAGAGTGAAATGGTCCTGCTCAATACCGGGGGAGTTCTGCCAGGCAATACCTGACTAACAACCTCAAAGATGCTTATCCGGGTCAGCGTTTGACAATAAACTTCATTGCGTTTGATTGCTGCCCGTTTGATTGAATGAATGCCACGTAGCCCCCATCCGTCAATTCTGACAAATCAAACATAGTCTCGCTGCCATTAATAAGTAAACTCTTGACCATCTGTCCTGTCAAATTCACAATTTGAAGTTGCCCAGCCGAACTGACAAATTCCAAATTAATCATACCGGCAGACGGGTTTGGATAAAGTTTTTTGATAACCGGCTGTCTTTTTGTACTTGATTTTCTTTTAAAGTAGAACAACAATGTTCCTGCGACTATAATCGTTGCTAATGCAATTCCACCTTCAATTAGGTATGTTTTCTCCTTTTCTTTTTTCGACAGATAGGAAACAACTTCTTCTGGAATTTTTACCGATGATGGGCTTGAAACCAGAAAGATACTGTCTACCTTAAACGACAGTTCTATTTGCCTGGCAGTGTCGGCAGAAGCTAGGTTTGGAGACACGTAAACGAGATTATAGAACGCCTGAACCTGTTTACTTATTAGGGCGTAAACCTTATTTAGAGATGACGATGATTTCGTGTAATAAAAATCACCTTTTGTCGAATTGGCAATCATTCGTAGAGTGTCTATGTTGGCATCAACCAGTCCGATTATATAAATAGGGATGTTTTCTTTATTTGCCTTAGTCACTACATCCCCCCATTTTGACTTGGAAGAATTATCCTGCCCATCTGTAAGAACGACAAGCACGTTTACTCCTTTACCTTTTTTTATTTCATCAATTCCAATAATCATTGCATCATATAAGGCCGTTGAAAAGTCAGCTTTCATTGAATCGACAATGGAATTGACCTTTGAAATGTCCCTAGACAGTGCCAGTTTTGTGTCTACAGTTGAAGAGAACCCAATCACGCTGATATAGTCTTTTTCGGCATTGAAACTTTTAATGAACGATTTGACAGATTCCTTTGCATTGTCAATTGGCGACTTATACCCTTTCGGTAAACTAAAATTCCCGGCGGCATCGAATGTGTATAATGGATTTCCGTTTTTGTCAAAGAGAAGCGAACGGTCATTTGCCATGGAACCGGAATGGTCTATTACAATTCCCAAGTTAATCGGTTTGTACTTAGAAATCTGTTCAAGAGATATAACACTGCAATTTTGAGAATTTTCAACCGCATTCATCTTTTCGGCACTCAAATTCCAGATCGGTTCACCTTTTCTTGTCTGGGCTTTGAAAATAACAGAAACATTTGGAAAAGAATCGGGATAAATATTCAATATGGTCAGATCGGCGGTATCCTTGGTTGAAATCCCCCCCTTTATCTTGTCTGCCTGTCCGTATGCATAAGAGGAGATTAAAAAATAAATCAGAAAAGCTGGTATACTGAACTTTTTTATGAGCATATGTTGTTGGGGCTAGTTCAAGCGATTTTATCGAATATTCCCGCTTTCATTATAAACATTGGAATAATTAAAAGACTGTGCCATAGTGAGTAGTGGGTACGTCCACAAGTAACGAACGCATAAAACTACCCTATATTATACATATGAACTCATATTATAAAGTAATAAATAGGATTTGGCTTCTTTTACCCGCCCCCCCGTGAATATGCCAGTATTAGAAGAATAGATTATATTTTGTCCAAATCCGGGATTTTTGATACTTTTGCCCACGTTCTTTAGATAATTGGGGGATTAGCTCAGCTGGCTAGAGCGTTTGCATGGCATGCAAGAGGTCACCGGTTCGACTCCGGTATTCTCCACAATAGCGGCATAGTCCATTCCGAGAATGGGTATGCCGCTTTTTTCTTGCCCTATATCCTGCTGTTTGTGGGCTATCCAAAGGAATGTCCGTCCCGGCATCGTGGTTCGCACCCGGTCAGTTTTCTTGGAATACTAAAGGGGTAAAGAAAGTTGCCAAGGCAACCCTGGAAAAACTGAAAGAAGAAAAACTTAGAATTGAAAGGTGGCGTGAAAGTCGACAAGTCACCGCTCAAGTCAAAACATTGATTTTTGATACATTGCAATGGCTTCCGCAAGAAACTTACACTGATCAAGAGGTGGGGGAAAAAACAATTAATGTTTATCAGCATATTTATACGAACTATCCCGGTGGTGGGCGTTCAGTATAATGGTATAGAGAATCAAGA
>PLXK01000194.1 GCA_003151415.1 Bacteroidota bacterium | reverse complement strand
GAATTCTCGTTCGAGCTGCCCATGGCAAATTCATCGCAATTGCAGCGCCCGATGATGATGGCATCTTCTGCCAGCAAACGCTCGACAACAGTGGAACTGTAAAGTGAATGGAACCCTTCCAGGATTTTGGAAGAAGCAGAAACGGAGTGGGTTTTGTAACAAATATTATCCTTCAGGGCGATGACCAGACCGGCCAGCTTGCCGGCTTTGCCCGAGCCCAGTTTTTCATCCACTTCAGCAGCTTTCAGCAGCGCCGAATCAGCAAAAACTTCCAGAAAAGCATTCAGGTGTTTTTGTTCCTCAATACGGGCCAGAAAATGCTTTACGGCAGAAGTACATGAAATAGAACGACTGGCAAGGCCCTTCTGTGTTTCTGCAAGGGAAGAGTAGGTTTGCACAGGAGAAAAAGATGAAAATGCAAAAAGATAAAAGAATGGAAAGAATTACTTCTTCTCAATAGGAGTGCTGTCGTCCTTATGATCAGAACTTTTTGAAGCGTCTTTGAATTCTTTCACGCCCTGACCGATTCCTTTCATGAGTTCAGGAATTTTCTTGCCGCCAAATAAAAGAAGAATGGCGCAAAGTATCAGGAGGATTTCGGGTGTGCCTAATTTCATTGTATGAATTTTTAGTATTGTGAAGCAAAGATACGAAGAAAATTACAAAATGGTCTTTTTGTGCATCCAAATGACAGTTTTTCCTTAATTTCTAATCAGAATCCTGTTTTCTATCATGGTTTGGATTTCCCTGTGGGTTTTGAAACCCTTTTCCCGCGAAAGAATAAGAGATAGGAAGAATGATTTCAGGTAAAACCCATGTGTTTTTGATAAAAAGAGTTGAAAAACAGGAAGAAAAACAAGGAAAATGCTAATCCCTGTCGAGCCAGTCTTCGGGATTCAGCTTGTTCTGGCCTCTCCAAATCTGCAGATTCATCTCCGTTTTGCCTTCTTCCGAATCGAAGAGAATCTTGCCAATGTTTTGTTTGGCCTTTACTTTGTCGCCGGTCTGGACATACACTTCTTCGAGATTGGAATAGACACTTAAGTATTCGCCATGACGCACAATAATCAGCCGGCCTACACCGGGTATGCTTGTTACCCCGGTTACCTCACCCTGAAAAATGCTTCTTGCCAGTGAGCCTTTTCCCGTGCTGATGGTCACGCCATTGTTGAAAGTAAAAATATCATGGAAAGCCGGATGCTGGTGCGGACCGAACCCTTCGGTGATGATACCCTGAATCACGGGCCAGGGAAGTTTTCCTTTGTTGCTTGAAAAACTCTGATTCAAATCGGCTTCATCTTTGGAAAGATGGTACTTGGGCGAAGTTTTTACTTCGGTATGAGGGATTTTTATATCCTTATTGTTTTTGGTTTTGTTGTTGGCCATTTCCAGCGCTTCGGCCTTTTCGCGTTCTTCATCCGCTCTTTTTCGCTGACGTTCTATTTCCGCCTTGATCAGGCTCTGTATGGCAACTTCTGTTTTTTCGGCGTCTTTCTTTTTCTTTTCAAGATCTTTTTTCAGTTGCGATTCTTTATCCTGCAAGTCTGCCAGCACCTGCTCTTTTTCCTCTTTCTTCTGGGTAAGGTCTTTTTTCTCGGATACCTCTGATCCAAGAAGTTCTTTCTTTTCCGTTTTTTTCTGTTCCAGCTCTTCCACCTGGAGCCCCAGTTCACGCTGTTTTCCGGAGATGATGGTGATTTGTTTTTTTCGGGCTTCGTTGTATTCCTGGATGTATTTCAGCCTTTTGTAGGCCTGGTTGAAATCGGCAGCTGCGAAAACAAACATCAGCTTTTCATAGTTGTCCCGGTTTTTATAGGCAAAGTAAACCATGGCCGCGTAATTGTCTTTCAGTTTTTTTATTTCGCCATGGAGCGATTTGATGGAGTTGTTGTTGCCCTCGATTTGCTGGTTCATGAGTCCGATCTCCGAATTGATGGTGGAGATATACTCTTCCCGCTTTTCAATGTTTTTGTTGAGCGTGACAAGTGTGCTGATGGATTTTTTCTTTTCCTTTTTCGTTTCGTTGAGCAATTGTTCGGCCAGCTCGATGTCTTTTTTGAGCTTCTTTTTCTTGAGTTCAAGACTTTTTTTATCCTGTTTTTGGGCAGAAACGGAAACCGACAGCAGGAGCATGGCTGCCAGAGATACACCGCAAAGAAATCGCTTCAGACTAATGTTCCACATTGGGTTCTTTGATAAAAATCCGGATATAGCCTTCGGGTATGATGCAGGGGAATTCGAGTTGTTTGTTGAGGTTTATCTTTTTGTAAACCATTTCAAGCATCAGGTTTTTTTCGGCTTTGATCAGGAATTTCGCCTTGTTGGCAACGATCATGCCATTGGAGGCCGGCTCGAAATCGCTGTAGCTGGCATCAAAGCTTCGTTTGGTGTTGAAGTCGTTAAAAAGGATCCGGGCAATTTTCTGGGTAAGCGGATCCACCCAGATGGTTTGGGCCGAATCTGTTTTTGTGAGCTCCCTGTTTCTGTTGACCACCCGTTTCAGTTTGCGTTTGCGGATTGTGCTCAGCACACACTTCCCGTTTTCCGAGTAGGAATGGAGTTTTTCATTTTCTTCATAAAAAGTAACACTGTTGCCGATGAGGATGCTTTGCACCATATCAAAATCAAAATCGGATTGCAGCATTTTGTTGATGTAACTGAAATCGCCCTTGAAATAGTTTTCGTTGTGGTAATTGACTATGAACACGGAGTCCTGGGTGATGAGCAGCCGGGCAACTTTGATGATGCCGCCCAATGCGGTGACATTCATCCAGATGGCACTGTCTTTTTGCATGCGCAGGGTTACCTCAAAGCTTCCCTTCATGCTATCTCCCTTGGCCTCGCAGTCAAGCTTGGAAGAAAGGGTCTGATACCGGAACTGATGGGTTTTCATGCTGTCCAGCAAAGATTGCGTATTGCGGCAATCCCCCGGACGAAAGGTTTCGGCATTTGAAGAACTGATTTTTTTTCGGGTATGGCAGGAAGAAAAGACAAAGCTCAGGGTGAACAAGCAAAGCAATAGCCGTAAAGAAAGAAACCGGTTTGCCCTATTCATACAGCTTTCTGTCCGTTATCTTTTTATCCAGGAATTCGGAAGTTCCCCCCTTTGCCTTGGCGCGGAGCCAGAATTTCAGGGCCTCTTCTCTCTGCTCGAGGTGATACAAAATGTCGCCGTAATGTTCCAGGATGACTGCGCCGGGATCTGTTGCCGCCAGGATTTTATCCATGATGAGCTTGGCCTCGTTGTATTTGCCAAGACGGTAAAGAATCCAGGCATAGGTGTCCTGAAAATTGACATTGGCCGGTTCCAGTTCATTCGAGCGTTTCGACATTTTTTCGGCTTTCTCCAGGTTTTCATTGCGCAGGCTCAGATAATAGCTGTAATTATTGAGCACGTAAGAGTTGTCGGGATCAACAGCCAGGGCCTTGTCGTAGGCGTCATCCGATTTTTTAAAGTCTTTCATCTTGTAATAGGCATCGCCAAGATTGGCAAGAAATTGTCCCTCAAGAGGTTTGTTGTCAAAAACGTAAATCAGACCGGTATTGAGCATGTCAATGGCTTCGGGGTATTTGCGCGACTGGATCAGGGCAGCCCCATTGAAAAAGTAGGGCAGAGGCTGGCTGGGAAACAGTTCGATGGCGTCTTTGCTGTCTGTAAGAAGGAGTCCGTAATCATTCAGTTCAGAGTCGATAATCAGCAGCTGGTTCCAGAGCACGTATTTGCTTTTGTCGAGGTCAACTGCTCTGCGGTACTCTGAGCGCGCTTCAACGGTTCTTTTCTCCCGGTAAAGAAAATCGGCCAGTACGGCGTGCGACTTGGCCTCGGTAGGATGCACGGCGGTAATGATACGGCACAGCTCCTCGCATTCGGCTTTTACTTTCGCATCGGTTTCTGATTCGTAATAGTATTTCAGAACCACCTTCATTTTGCTGTCGATATCCAGATCGGGATTGGCCAGGGCAATTTTATAGGTGACATAAGCGCTGTCGTAAAGCTGTTTGGAAAGAAAATATTCGGAAAGGGAGAGCAATGCAAAAGGATTCGTAGGGTCCTCCTTCAGCAGGTCTTTGAAGATCTGATGCATTTTCTCATTAATTTCTGCTTCCTTTTCCTTATTGCCTTTGGCTTTGTACAAAGCGGCACGGTTCTGGAACAATTGGGAAAGAACCGCATAATAGCTTGTTTCCTGTGGGTTTTGCCGGATCAGTTTCCGCACCTCTTCAACTGATTTGTCGAAATCGCCGATGCGGTCGTAGACTTTGGCTTTTTGCAGGGTGATGTCGTCGGAGGGCCCCATCTGATGTTCAATCTCGTCGTACACTTTGATGGCGTCCTTGTATTTTCCCATGTCAATGAGTGTGTAGGAATACCCGTAGTAGTATTCCAGTTTCCCGGGAGCCAGTTTGATGAGCTTTTGGTATTCGGCAGCGGCTTCCGAGGAATGGTGCGCCTCTTCAAGAACCTGCGCATAGAGCAGCAGATACCACTCGTTGTGCGGATCGCCAAGAGCAGCAGCTTTTGCATGACTCAGGGCCAGTTCAGAACGCCCCTGCGAATTGTACAGGCTGGCCAGTTCATAATGCGAGGCGTAGTTGTTCGGATCGAGGGTCAGACAATCGTTGTATCCGTTTACGGCCAGTTCCAGATTGCCTTTGATTTTTTCTTTGCAGGCATCGACAAACCTGCGGTTGAGTTCCATCACGACCTCACTTTTCAGGTCAGAGCTGCTTGCCGTGGATTTTTCTTTCGTTTTGCATGAACACAGCACGAGCAGAACCAGGAAAACGGTGCTTATGGATTGACGTAAGCGCATAGGTCTTGTGTTCATTCTTAGTTCCCTTTACGGAATGATTTCTGAAACAGAAAGCGGTACAGAATCTTCAGGCTCAAAAAACAAACAACGGAAAAGGATGCTTATTTCGCCTTGTTTTTGATAACGGTATAGTCCCCCACACTCAGATCGGCATTGACTCCCGATATTTCAGCAAAGCTTCCGATCATCGAATCAGCAATATTACTCTGATAAATCTTTGCGTTTTCCTGAATGATGCTGTTCTTAATAACGGAGTTTTCAACAAGTGTATTGTTTCCGATGGAGACATGCGGTCCGATAACTGCATTGAGCAATACCACATTCTCACCGATATAGCAGGGGGGGATAATTCTGCTTGCCGTATTTTTCAAACTTTTTGAAACAAGTTCTTCTTTTTCCGAAACGAATTCAAGTACGCGCTGGTTGGTGTATACCGTGGCGTCTTTGTTCCCGCAATCGAGCCATTCGCTCACCTTTCCGGGAGAAAATTTCATGCCCTTCTTTTTCATGTTCTCCAGCGCATTGGTCAGCTGGTATTCTCCTTTTTCGCGAATGTTGTTGTCGATGAGGTAGTTCAGTTCCTTTTTGAGATTGGCTCCGTCCTTGAAATAGTAAATCCCGATGATGGCCAGGTCGGAGACAAAGGTTTCCGGTTTTTCAACGAAATCCGTGATGACATTGTTTGCATCCACCTTCACCACACCGAATGCGCGCGGGTCGGCAATTTTCTGAACCCAGATAATGCCTTCGCGTTCGGATTCAAGTTTGAAATCGGCTTTGAACAGGGTATCTGCAAAGGCAACAACAACCTTGCCATTGAGGGCGGGTTCGGCACAGAGTATCGCATGAGCGGTTCCGAGGGCTTCCTGCTGGTAATAAATGCTTCCTTTGGCGCCGAGACTCTCTGCAACGGCAATAAGACTCTGTTCCACGGCTTTTCCAAATGTGGGGCCGATAATGAATGCAACTTCTTCCACCGGTTCTTTACACACCCTGGTGATGTCCTCAACAAGCCGCTGAACAATTGGTTTCCCGGCAACAGGCAAAAGTGGTTTGGGTACGGTCAAAGTATGTGGCCGCATCCTTTTTCCCATTCCGGCCATTGGCACAATAATCTTCATAAAAGAAAAATAGATTAGACAAATTAAAATTTATTCTGCACCCTGTGTTGTTTCTTATTTTGTGCCCGTATGACCGAATCCTCCTGTTCCCCGGGAGCTGTCCTCGAGTTGCTCGACGGCAATCCATTCAGCCTGCTCATGCCTGGAAATGATCATTTGCGCAATACGCTCTCCATCGGCAACGGTAAAATTTTCATGCGAAAGGTTAACCAGGATGACTTTGATTTCTCCCCGGTAGTCGGCATCGATGGTGCCCGGAGAATTCAAAACCGTGATTCCGTGTTTTGCCGCCAGCCCGCTGCGGGGTCTTATCTGGGCTTCGAAACCGGAAGGGAGTTCAATGAACAGTCCTGTTGAAATGGCCGTCCGTTCCAAAGGACGAAGGATGAAATCCTCTGTTAAATTCGCCCGCAAATCCATGCCTGCGGAAGAGCCTGTTGCATATTCGGGTAATGGGTGACGGGAACGATTGATGATTTTAACTTTCATTTTATTCTGAATCAGTATAGATGCTTACCGGATTTGATCCTTTTGCATTCCATCAGGTCTTTTTTTCAGGATGGCTTTCAATGTCTCTTTCTCGAACAGACAAATGATAAAAAGGAATACAAGCAAGAGTCCGTTCTTTAATACCAGGCTTATAAACACATTGCCGGAGTGGATAAAGCGGCTTAAAGCAAACAAAGTTAAGGATATAAACAGGTANNCCATCATGGATGCATAGCAGATGAGTGTGGCCCAGGCGGAGCCCATATATCCGGCAAAATAACCCGAGGAAGGAATCCAGATCAGGTTCAGCACCAGGGTAACGATGGCTCCATAGATGGTGAGGTACGCCCCATAGCGTGTTTCTCCGCTTAATTTATACCAGATGCTCAGATTGAAAAAGATTCCCAGGCAGAGGTTGGCCATCAGCAGAATGGGTACAACCGGAAGTCCGGACCGGTAATCCTTGCCAACATAAGATTGGATCCAGGACATGTTCATCATGGTGCCCAGGAAAATGAGTGAACAGATGATCATGAAAAATTTCATGACAT
>PLXK01000090.1 GCA_003151415.1 Bacteroidota bacterium | reverse complement strand
CTGAAAGTATCGCGCTTACAGATCGGATCCTGCCGGCTGAGATAGGGTCGGGGAGGCAATGAGCCCAAAGTAACTGTTGTGTCATACGAACTTGTAGTACAGCGGATACTGCTTACGTGCACCGTATAGGTACCGGGTGGCAGATTGTGCGCAGTTTGCGTTGTATCTCCGGAAGGAGTCCATTTGTAACTGTATCCAAAAACACCGCCCGAAGAGACGACAGAAGCGGTTCCGGTATGTCCCATGAAACAGGTGCTTGTGGAACTTGTACCGATGGCACTGATTTTTGAATAATGAAGAGTGTCGCGCAGTGTAGTCGGGCAACCTCCGAAGGAAAGCATTTGCACGGTGTAAATGTTACCCGGATGACCATGAGAAATGAGCAGGGAATCTTTGTTTCCAAGCGGAGCCGGTATGATGTGTCCGAGGGTATCGAGCCACTGATAGCTTGCGTAGCCGACAGGAGCCGAAAGCAAGGCAACGCTGTCACCCGGGCAGAAACCGGTGATCGGCCTTAACTGACCGCAACTGGCCTGGATATAAGCATATCCATAGTGAACAGTAAAGGTACAGGCGGCGGTAACAAATTCCACAGTGATGGTGCGGCCCAGGTATGGAGTCAGATCGACGGATACATTTGTCCATTTTTTGTAGAAACCGTTTGCGTATGGTAAGAAGCCAAGAGAAGGGTCTGCTGCTGCAGAATCGGCTGCCACAGCATAGGTATTGCAGGAACTGGAACCGCCCAATTGTCTGCCGGCAGAGTCCAATAAGGAAATGTGAAAAAATGGTTGTTGTACGGAGGTATGCGAATTGGTTGCATTGTTTAACACAACCGCGTATTTGTAATTCAGCTCGGTTTGGCCTGGAAGAACAGGAATGGCATAATCCAGTTTTTCGGTTTGTGTGTTGGCATCGCTGTTTCCAAGACGGATGGATACATTTCCTCCGCCCGGGGCGAGGTAAGGAATGTCTGCCAGTCCTGTGACAGCATTGATTGCGTTGACGTCATACCCAATAATGGCACCCAATGCCGGATTGTTGTTTACCGGAGGGATGGTGATGATGGTCTGCTCAGAGCCAGCATTGGCTTCATTGGCATTCTTGATACTCATCAGGCCCGGATTCCAGTTTGTCGGGGCTGGGTTTATGTTGATTCCGGTAGCACCAGTCCAGTTGGTAAAGGTACTGTCCTGAACACCGATATTATTGCAATTCGGGCTCGAAGCACGGGCCTGACGCTTGGTATGGGCCGGGTAAACGGAAGGATCTCTCGGACTGAGTTGATTCGGGTTCTGATTCCGGTTGATATAGCGGTTTTTCAAAAATTGCAGATACTCCTGCTCTTCAAATGCAGGCACCTTTTTGCGTTTCATTTCCGCCTTTGCAGCTTTTTCATCAAAACCCGCAAGACGTGGATCTGTCTTGGTTTGAGCCACACAAGCCGAAGAAATAAAGAGTGAAGTTAAGATTAAACCGGATAAAAAAAGTTTAATGTTTTTCATTGAAATGATCTGTTAAGTTTTTGCGAATGAACCGTTATTTTATTTCAATTAATCACCGGCCGGGGCGTTTTCAATTTTCCGATGGGCCGAATATAGAAAATATACTGATATTTTGTATCAGAAAACACAGATAAACATTGACTTTTTGACTTTTTTGATAGGATATTCTGTTGTTTGGGGGAGCCAGGACATTAAAATATTCTTTGGTCAATTCGGCTAATCGGAATTGAAAAGCCGAAAATCAATGGATAATGATCGGTAATTTATCTGAGGATTACGGAATTTGCCGTTTTTTCAAATCGGTGCTTTGCTTTCGAACACGAGCCCATGCACCGGCCTTGGATTGTCTAGCCTGATTCAAACTCAAATCGGAAATAAACGGTTTGTTTGCCCTTTTCCCGGTCTTTTTTTTAATTTTGGAGGGATGTCGAAACACAACGAATTAACCATGAAGCAGGCCATACAGGAAATGCTTCATGCCTATAAACTGCAGGGCCGGATGGATGAGCTCAAACTCATGGATGCCTGGGCAAAGGTTACAGGGCCCATGGTTCAGAACCGCACCAAGGAACTGAGTATCCGCAATAAAGTACTGTATGTGAAACTGGAATCGGCAGCCCTGCGCGAAGAGTTATCTTACAGCCGGGAAAAACTTATCCAGCGACTGAATGAAGAGACCGGCCTTACGGTAATCAATCAAGTCGTCTTTATCTGAAGCAGAATATATGGTCGGTTCAGGAAGGTATATGCTCGCCACTTTGTTTCTTATCCTGGCCCATGCCACCTGGGGGCAACCTCAAATGACAGAAGCCGAGCATTTGCGGACTCTTCACAACAAAATCAAAACCACCAAGGTATACTCCCTCAAACTGAACAAGGATATTGATAAACGCACTTTTCTGGATTATCTTGTTCATTATGACCGCAATGGAAACATGCAGGAACAGATTTTTTATGATTCCACGGATCTTGAAATGATGAAATGGACGAACCTCTATGAAGGCCTGCAACTGAAAGGCCGGGTGTTTTGCTATTACCGGGATACTTTGCTCAAAACAACGATCTGGTACGACGAAAAGGGGAACCTTGCCGAAGAAGTTTCTGAAAACACCAATGGAGAAGTCATGTTTCGTTTCACCTACAAATGCGATCCCAAAGGACATGTCTTGCAATCAAAAGAAGAGATTTTTCCGGCTTGCAACGGTTTTGTAAAAATGGCCTACAAATTCGATCAGCAGGGATATATTTTGCTTCGCTTTTTGGGGGAATCAAAAAATGCATCCCGGCTTCACTTCAGCTATGAATATGACAAGTCCGGCGCCATTCGCGCCATCACCGAACACGGCATGGATACCCTGGCTTCGGGCTCAATCAACTTTGACTATGCCCGGCCCGGCTATCTGAAGGCATTTACGGTAAAGAACGAAAACGGAAAACGATTCAAGGTTTTTTATTCGCTCGATACCCATGGATATCTCAAGGAGGAATCCAAAAACCTGTATTTGAATACGGTTCTGCTGGATCAGGAAAGAAATGTATACACCACCGATTCAAAAGGGAACATCACAAAAAGGCTGAGGTACCGCATGAACAATGAGCTTTTTAAACTCTACAATTACAGCTACGAATATTATGACTGATTCCACGGATTTGTCAATTGCAAAAAGTCCATCTATTCCTTAAGAGCTAAGGATAAATGGACTTTTTGTTTTGGGAATGAAAAGAAAATCCCGGTGAGGACTGAATTCTAGAAACGCTCAGACTCGGAAAAAAAGAAATTTCCTTCTGTGGCTGCATTCTCATCGCTGTCTGATCCATGTACGGCATTGGCAGCAATTGATTTGGCAAAAAGATTCCGGATCGTACCCTTTTCTGCTTTGGCAGGATCGGTGGCTCCAATGAGTTTACGGAAATCGGCAACAGCATTCTCTTTTTCAAGAATAACGGCAACAATCGGTCCGGAAGACATATAATCTACCAACTCGCCATAAAAGGGGCGTTCTTTGTGAATGGCATAAAACTTTCCGGCGGCCTCGTTGCTCAGCTTCAGATATTTCATGGCAACGATGCGAAAACCGGCTTCGTTGATCTTTGCTAAGATGGGTCCGATAAAGTTGTTTCCGACGGCGTCGGGTTTAATCATGGTAAAAGTTCTGTTGGTAGCCATTGTTGCTTGGTTGTTTGTTTTCTGACCGGGATTCCTTAATGATAAGGTTTGCCCGGAACGGCGCGAAATTAATAAAAAAAGTGTTGAGGCGCTGAAGTGTTGAAGTGTTGCTGTGAAAAAGCGGGGAAAAACAACAATTAGAAGCAGCAATACTTCAACTCTTCAGCAGACCAACACCTGAAAAGTGTAAATTTGCGAACCAAAATCCTTGCATGAAGCCAGCTGAACTGAAGAAACTGAAAGCCATTCTGGCTAAACCGAAGAAAATTGTCATCACAACACATTGGTCGCCCGACGGGGATGCCATGGGCTCGGCGCTTGGCTTATACAATTACCTGCTTAAAAAGAAACACAAAGTTTCAGTCATCACCCCCAATGCCGCCCCGGCTTTTCTGAGCTGGATGGCAGGAACCAATAAAGTGCTTGATTTTCAAAAGGATCCGCTTAAATCGGCCAAATTGATTGCTGGCGCAGACCTGATCTTTTGCCTGGATTTCAATGCACTCAAACGCATAGATAAAATGGAACCGCTGGTCGAAAAAGCTTCGGCCTTAAAAATAATGATCGACCACCACCCCGAACCCGATGCCTTTGCTGATTTCATGCTGCATTCGGTCAAGGCCTGTTCGACCTGCGAACTCATTTATACGTTCATTGAGATGCTGGGAGACAAAAAGCTTCTGGATAGAAAAATAGCCAATTGTTTGTATACCGGCATCATGACAGATACCGGATCCTTTCGTTTCCCTTCCACCACAGCCAACACGCACCGGGTGATTGCCGGCTTGATTGACGCCGGAGCGGAAAACGCGGCCATTCACATGCGTATTTACGACGATAACAATGAAAGCAGGTTGAAACTGCTCGGCTATTCGCTTTCAGAAAAAATGGTGATCTGGCCCGACTATCATACCGGCTTCATCGCTTTGAGCGAGGCTGAACATACCCGTTTCAATTACCAGAAAGGAGACACCGAAGGACTTGTGAATTACATCCTTTCTGTGCGTGGAATAAAATTTGCCGCCTTTATCAGCGAGCGCGACGGGATGATAAAAATGTCTTTCAGTTCCAAAGGCAAGTTTGATGTCAATGCCTTTGCACGGCTTCATTTCAACGGCGGAGGACACAAGAATGCAGCCGGTGGCGCTTCCACCGAAACCCTGGAAGCCGTTATTGAAAAATTCAAAAAACTCGTTCCTCAGTACAAGAAGGAATTGCAAGATGAAAAATTCTGATAAGCGGTTTGCAACACAAAAAAACCGGGAAAAGAGAATCCCGGTTTGGCTGGTTATTCTTGCTTGCTCCTGTTTTGGCCTTTTCTCCTGCGGAAACGACAACCAGGAAAAGCCTCACCGCCCCGTTAAAAGCTATTCCAAAGAAAAACTGATGGATGCCAACAAGGCCGATTCCAGACGCGAAGCGGATGACATCAGGGCCTACATCAGGCATCACGAGTGGAAAATGAAAGAAAGCGGCACCGGACTTCAATACATGTTTCTCGAACAAAGTCCTCAGGGCGATTCGGCCAAAACAGGCAGGGATGCAACGGTGAGTTATAAGGTGTTTTTACTCAACGGCACACTCTGTTATTCCTCTGACAAGGATGGATTGAAATCTTTCAGAATCGGGGAAGATCATGTGGAATCCGGGATTCACGAAGTCGTGCTGCAGATGAAAACCGGCGACAGCATGCGCTTTGTGCTTCCCTCGAATCTGGCACACGGACTTCTGGGCGACGGCGATAAGATACCGCCCCGTTCTCCGGTTATGTATGAAATCAAACTTATAAGCCTCAGGTGATATGAATCAGAAAAAAGGTGTCTGTTATTTTATTCTTGGTTTTCTTTTCCTCTTTTCCTGCAAGGAACAACGCATTCCCGGTTTTCGAAGAATGGATAACGGTTCGTACATCAAGCTCATCTCCCTGGGCGAAAGCGATCGCAAGGCCAAGGCCGGAGAATATCTGGAACTCGAACTCTACAATACGTTTGCCGATTCTGTCATCTACGATTCCCGCCTCGAGAGTGCCAGCGGTACGGTGATTTTTCCTTTCAATGAAAAGGACGGCTTTTCCAAACTGCGCGAAGGAGACAGTGCCGTATTCCTCATGCCCGCCTACGACCTGATAGCTATCGGAAATGATTCGATGATGCACATGCAGGTCAAGCTCATGCATATTCTGGATGAACAACAATACAAGATTCAGTCCGAAAAAAGGGCGCATCTGAATGAACAGGATGAACGCACGATTTTGGCCAGTTATCTGAAACGAACGAAGGACAAATTTGAAAATCCGGTCAAAGGCCTTTATTTTCTGGAGGAAAAAGAAGGTAAAGGGAAAAAGGTTGAGCGCGGAGATAAAATATTATTGAGCTATACCGGCAGGTTCCTGAACGGTAAAAAATTCGACACCACCACAGAACCTGTGGAGTTTGCCTATGGTGATGAAGGCCAGTTGCTCGAAGGCATGACACTCGGCCTGGCCCGGATGAAAGAAGGCGGGAAAGCTAAATTTATTATATCTTCGCCCCTCGCTTATGGTGCCGATGGTTCCAGTACCGGCATTGTCAAGCCTTTCACAACCATCGTTTACGATGTGGAGGTGATTAAGATCAATTGAAAAAGGAGTTGGCCATTGACAATTTGCCATGTGCAATTGGCAATAAAATGGTGAAAAAACACGAAGATTAATAAAAAATAAAATGACGTGCAACGTGCCAATGCCTGTTTTTGGGGAATGGCACATTGCCGGCTTAACGCAGAGAACTATGAAAATTAAAAGAGCATTGGTAGCAGCGGCAATTATAGGAACAGCCTTCACGGCATGTCACAAGCCCGAACATCCCGGTTACACAAAAACAGCCTCGGGTCTTTTTTACAAAGACTTTGTAAAAGGGAAAAACACGGTTCATCCGAAGGTGGGTGAGCGTGTTACACTTCAGATTGTCTGCAAATCGGAAAAAGACTGTACACTGATTGATACCCGCAAAGGGAACGGTCACCTTCCGCTGATTCTTCGCCCAAGCATTTACCCCGGCGACGTATTTGAGGCCGTGGCCAACATGAGTGCCGGCGACAGTACCGGATTTATCATCGGCGCGAAAGATTATTTTGCAAAACTGGAACGCAGGAGCCCTCCGGCATACATCGATTCTACAAGCCTGCTTTATTTCAGCATCAAACTCGATAAAATCGAGTCCAAGGAAACCTTGGAACTTGAACAAAAAGTAAGGGAAGAAGAACAAAAAGCACAAAAGGAAGAACAACGCAAACAGGTTGAAATAGCGAAAGCCGGAGAGCCCTCATTTCGTCAGAAATACATCAGCGAGAATCACATCAATGCCAAACCGTTAAAATCGGGTCTTTATCTCATCGAAACCCTTAAGGGATCGGGACCGGCCATCAAACCCGGTCAGACTGTTTCCGTGAACTATACAGGCAAATATCTGAACGGGAAAGTTTTTGATACCTCAGACCGCACAGGAAAACCAATCGAATTTCATGTCGGTAAACAGGAAGTGATTCCCGGATGGGATGAAGCCATTCTGTTGATGAAAAAAGGAGGAAAGGCCAGTCTCATCATTCCCTCGGCACTTGCTTATGGTGATGGCGGAGGACGTGTATTGCCTTACGCCACATTGCTTTTTGATATTGAAATTGTGGATGTGAAATAATATCCAGGTTTTATTCCGGAGTTTTTTTAATAGTCTTTCAAGATCCTACACATATGAAAACACTGTCTTTTGCCGTTGTTTCTGCCCTGTCTTTGTCGCTGCTGGTTTCCTGCACGGCGCGGCATAAAATCACTACCTGTGTCCCTACTGTTGTCAAGGCTCCCGAGCTGATGAAAACGGTTTCGGGGTTGCAGTATACCATAACCACCAAAGGTTGCGGGGTACAGGCTCAGAAGGGGGATACAGTAAAGGTGCATTATACCGGAAAACTGACAAACGATACGGTCTTTGACAGCTCGGTGAAACGCAATATGCCTTATGAGTTTATTCTTGGAAGAGGGCGTGTCATAAAAGGTTGGGATGAAGGCATTGCTCTTCTGCATGTTGGAGACAAAGCAACGCTTCGGATTCCGCCCGCGCTCGGGTATGGATCAAGAGCGAACGCAAAAATCCCGGCAAACAGCACCTTGATTTTTGATGTGGAACTGCTCGAAGTCAAGGCAGGGGTCCGGAAATGGAATACCGCCGGAAAAGATACGGTGACAACGGCAAGCGGATTGAAAATCATCTATCTCTCGGATACCAAATTACCTGAATTTGCGGCTTCCAACAAGGACAATATGCCTGTATCGGGAAATACAGTAAAAGTTCATTACTCCGGTTTTCTGCTCGACGGAACCCTTTTTGATTCGTCTGTCGAGCGGGGAGCCCCTTTCGGGTTCGGACTCGGCATCGATCCGGTCATCAAAGGCTGGGAGGAAGGTATTGCTTTGATGCACAAAGGAGAAAAGGCAGAACTGATCATTCCGTATAACCTGGCATATGGCGAACGCGGAAATCCGCCTATTCCTGCCAAAGCAACGCTTATTTTTGATGTCCAGCTTTTGGATTTTACTAAATAGGAAGTTCATATTTCTGGTTTTTAGTATTTGAAGTATGCGCTTCGCTTAAATCAGGGTGGGGCGTTCCCCAATGGGCAGGCGGCATCCGCTTCCCTGCGAAAAGAGGGGAGAGTTCAGACATCCCGATAGCTATCGGGANNTTGCTGAAACAGAATTGCAGTATACAAGTCCGTATGAACTGCTTGTTGCCGTAATCCTCTCAGCCCAATGCACCGACAAACGGGTGAATATGGTTACTCCCGCACTTTTTAAAGCTTTTCCAAGTCCCGAAGTGATGGCAGCGGCAAGTTCGGATGAGGTGTTTCAGTATATCCGAAGCATCAGCTATCCGAATAACAAAGCCAGGCATCT
>PLXK01000100.1 GCA_003151415.1 Bacteroidota bacterium | reverse complement strand
TCTCAAGCCCGGGGGCATGCTGCTGGTTTCTACCCCGTCAGACCAGGGAGGGTCGGATGTTCAGGGCGACGGCGAAACTTCGTTTATTGAAGAACACGTGCGCGATGGCTACAACATCAAGGAAATTGAAGCAAAAATTCTTTCTGCCGGTTTTTCAAAAGTGGAAGCGCGTTATGACTACGGCACTCCCGGAAAAATCTCCTGGCGCCTGTCGATGAAATACCCGATCCTGATGCTGGGGGTTAGCAAACTGTTTTTTATTATCCTTCCGTTCTATTACCTGATCACTTACCCTTTTGCCTTTGTTTTGAATTATCTCGATACCGTCATGACACACAAAACCGGAACCGGTTTGATTGTAAAAGCCTGGAAATAGATTTTGATCGGGGCTGTGTAATATATTTGGGCAATGAGTTTCCCTGTAAAATAATCTTTTTTGATTCCTCCCAAACTTCTTTAAATAAAGCCATACTTCTTTTCCGGCTTTAGCCGAAATAATGTGCAATGCTTCGGACAGAGCATGTTATGCCAGAATTCGTTAATTTCACACCCACATCCGGTTTCTTCGGCACCATGAACGTATCCTATTACATTGCCAAGCGGTATCTCATTTCTAAAAAATCGCACAACGCGATCAATATCATCACCTTTATTTCTGTCTTTGGCGTTGCCATTGTAACCATTGCCCTGGTGATCATTCTCAGCGCAATGAACGGCTTGACCAACAAAGTAGAATCCCTGTACAACTCATTCAATTCGGATATTCAGGTCACCATCAGATCCGGGAAGACCTTTCAAATGGATTCGCTCACCCTGAAAAAAATCGGGCAGATCAAAGGAGTGGAGTACTATTCGGAAGTGCTCGAAGAAAATGCCTTGATTAATTACGAAGACAAGCAGATCATCGGAACCATCAAAGGGGTAAGTCCGAATTTCAGGGAAATGACGCATTTCGATACCCTGATCCGACAGGGCAAATTCAGATTGGAAGGAGACAGTCTTTCTTATGCCGTTTTGGGCAGGGGATTGGCAAACCGGCTGGAGGTCTTTGTTGAAAACAATTATACGCCCATCAAGATTTTTGTTCCTAAAAAAGGAGCTGACCTGAATATGGGCGCGGGTAATCTGGAAGATCCCTTCAACAAGAAAAATGTTTTGATTGCCGGTGTCTTTGCCATCAACGATGATTTCGATTACAAATACATGATCGTTTCCATTGCCTTTGCCCGCAAACTCCTGGAGCAGGGCCCCGTCAGCTCCTCGCTTGAAATAGCCCTGAAACCCGGAGCCGACAAAGCGCTTGCCCAAAGCCAGGTAAAAGACATATTGGGTTCAAGGTTTAATGTAAAGAACAGGTATCAGCAAAACGAATTGCTTTTCAAAACCATGCAAAGCGAGAAACTATGGACCTCCATGATCATGATCTTTGTTTTGTTCATCGCCACGTTCAATATCATTGGCTCGCTGACCATGCTCATCATTGAAAAACAGAAGGACATCGGTATTTTGTCAAGCATGGGGGCAGACATCAGCCTGATCCGGAATATATTTTTTAAAGAAGGCTTGCTGATTTCATTTATCGGATCCATTGCCGGTTTGATTATCGGCATTGTGATCTGTCTGCTTCAGATCCGGTATGGTTTTGTGCAATTCGGAGGAGGAATGACAATCGATGCTTATCCCGTCGCCATCGAGATTTCCGATCTGCTGGAAATTCTTTTCATTGTCATGGTTCTTGGTTTTGTTGCCGCCTGGTATCCGGTGCGTGTGTTTACGAAGAAACACATCAAAGTGCATTAATCGCCAATGGATTTCAGGGTAATGGGCATGCCCCTGAAATGTGCGCTTCGCTTAGCTTCAGGGTCGGGCTTTCCGCACTCGCTTTCCGCCGAAAAAAGGAAAGAGCTCAGACAATCCCGATAGCTTTCGGGACGCGTCAATCCCTCATGCAAAAAAAGGCAATAAATAAGAGAGCAAATGTTTTTGATTTTTGAAAGGCTGGAATCAAATTTCAATTTCAGCATACATTTTCTCAACGTCACTAAGCAGCGACAAGAGCTCTTCGTACGAATCGGTAGTGACTAACTTCATGCGGTGGTCGCGGAAATTGGGAAGACCTTTGAAGTAATTGGTATAATGGCGTCGCATTTCAATAATGCCTTGTCTGACGCCTTTCCATTCAACAGATTTATCCAGATGCTGACGGCAAACCTTTACCCGGTCGGCAATAACCGGTAATGGGAGATGGGTACCGGTTTTCATGAAGTGTTTGATTTCATTAAAAATCCAGGGGTAGCCGATACTTCCCCGTCCGATCATGATTCCATCCACACCGTAGCGATCTTTCATCTCTTTCGCTTTTTCAGGAGTGCCGACATCGCCGTTGCCGAAAATGGGAATGTGGATGCGCGGATTGTTCTTGATTTCTCCGATGAGCGTCCAGTCGGCTTCTCCTTTGTACATCTGCGACCGGGTGCGTCCGTGTATACTCAGTGCCTGGATGCCGATATCCTGCAGACGTTCAGCCACCTCGGGTACGTTTTTGGTGTTGTCATCCCACCCCAGCCGTGTCTTTACCGTTACAGGCCTGTTTGCTATTTTCACGATCTCAGCTGTCATTTGCACCATTTTGGGGATGTTCTGCAGCAATGCCGCACCGGCGCCTTTGCAGGCCACATTCTTCACCGGGCAACCGTAATTGATATCAATCAGATCGGGATTGGCCCTGTCGGCAATGATGCCGGCTTCGCGCATGGAGTCGATGTCGCTTCCGAAAAGCTGGATGCCGATGGGGCGTTCATATTCAAAAATATCCAGCTTCTTGATGCTTTTGGCGGCATCGCGGATGAGTCCTTCGGAAGAAATGAATTCGGTATACATCAGATCCGCACCGTATTGCTTGCACACATAACGGAAAGGCGGATCGCTCACGTCCTCCATGGGTGCGAGTAACAAGGGGAAATCTCCCAATTCTATGGATCCTATTTTAATCATGGTTCTGCAGCCGGCAAGTCAATCCTGGGTACTTGAAATTCTTCTAACTTTGCAAAGTTAGGAAAAACGCCCTCAATGAACCCAGAATCAGTCAACGAAATCAGTTCTCAGCAGCGGGATGCCGCATCTCACGAAGAAACAGCTTTCCACACCGAAGTTCATCCGGCAATGCGCATAGTGGTTTTACTGGGACTGGTTTTGCTGGGAACGGCCATTTTCAGCATTTTGGGAATTGTGCTGGCCGTGTTTTTATATCATCTGAATATCATTGCGAATCCGAATGTATTAAGTGATACATCTGTTCCGGGAGTCATTCCGGCATTAAAAATCATTCAGACAGCAAGTGCCTTGGGTATATTCGTTTTGCCTGCCCTTGTTTTCGCGCGGATGTCTGCCAAAAGGCCATTGGCATTTCTGGGCCTGGATAAGATTCCGAAACCGGCCTGGATCGCATTGGCTGTTTTCACGATGCTTTTTGCCGGCCCGCTTATTAATCTGATGGGAGAGCTGAACAGCCGCATGAATTTTCCCGAATCATTGGCGGGAGTTCAGCACTGGATGCTTGACAAAGAGAATGAGGCAGCTAAACTGACAACAGAGTTTTTGAAAGCAGACGGCCCTTCGGGTTTGGTTGTTAATCTTCTGATTGTTGCTTTGTTGGCGGCCCTGGGCGAGGAACTTTTTTTTCGTGGTGTGCTTCAAAAATTACTGAGCCGCTGGATGAACAGCAGGCATTTGGCCATTTGGGTAACGGCCATTGTATTCAGTGCAATTCACATGCAGTTCTTTGGTTTTTTGCCGCGTCTGGCAATCGGTGCGCTGCTGGGGTATCTGTATGTGTGGAGCGGTTCGCTCTGGGTGCCGATCCTTGCTCATTTCACAAACAATGCTTTCGCCGTGATTGTCACCTATCTGATCCAGCACAAAACAATTTCATCGCAGGCTGAGACGGTTGGAAATTCAAAAGAGGATCTGGTTTACATTCTTGTCAGTCTGTTTCTCACCACAGCCTTGATTTTTGTTTCCTGGAAATTCAGAAAAAAACAGGAATTTTAAATGGAGTTTAGACTGGCCTTTTAGTATTCCGCGCTACAGCATTTTTTTTAAACCAGAACCGTCTGCATAAAACGATCCAGTTGGGCCATAAGTGTTGAATTGCCCAAAATCTGATTTTTTGTTTCCTGGATCAGGTAATCTCTTGTCTGTGGTGAAGAATCGGACATCGATGCATATTTCGGATCTTCAATCTGAAGGGTAAGCCGCAAAAAATTCCCATCGTCCAGCAATTCTTCCGTTTCGTAAGTCACAGCCTGGTTCATGCCTTGCATCATGATATCGGTAATGGGTTTGGCCCAATCCAGCAGGCCCCAGCTTTCCACTTTTTTGCGGGCAATGTCAGCCGTATAGTGCCCGGTCCCCAAAGACAACAAACAGATGTCTCCGAAATTGAGATTGGGCCGGTTGTATATAGGATCGGCATGGTATTTACTCACTTCAACAATCGACCCAAGGGCCGGATTGTTCATGAACATGCCGCCATCGATAAATGTTCTTTTCTTGCCTTCATAACTGCAATCATAGGCTGGAAAATAAGTAGGTGCGGCCGAAGTGGCGCGGCAGACATCATACAATTCTGAATTTGCTGTGGGATCCGTCATGGCATGACGACTCTTGAAAAAGACATCTTCGTTGTTAAATAGGTCATACGAAGGGATAAAGATGGGTTTCAGGCAATCGGCGATCCGTTTGTGGCCCAAAAGATCACGAAGCACCTTGTCGAGTCCGGCAGGGCTGTATTCGGGTCTTTTCAAGGAAGTGATTTTGGTGAGGGCACTCCCCAGCCAGCTTTGGGAAGGGAAAATATCCTTTCCCTGTTCGGTATAGACAGCCAGGATCTGATCAAGGGTGAGCAAGGGGTTTTTGCCATCGGCCCCGACAGCCACGGCACAGGCAATCAGACCTCCGGTTGAAGTGCCCGAAAACAGGTCAAACAATTCATGGATTCGTTTGCCTTTGGCTCTTCGTTCTATTTCCTGAAGAACAAGAACGGGGATGATTCCTCTCAGGCCACCCCCGTCCATACTCAATATCCTGAATTTATTTGCCATGGTTTTTTCTTTTCCGGAGGAATCAGAACAGAGCGATTTGTTTTTAGAAAAAGGGAAGTTTGAAATGCATTTTTCAACTTGGGGATTAAACAGGAATGGGGGTATAGCTTACTTTGCTTTGGCCGGCATAGGTGCCCGTGTTCCAATTGAAATTGGCGCCGTAATGGACCTGCAGCGAACTTTGTTTCTGGCTGGCAATGCATTCGGCAAGGTCTTCCAGGGCAGAGCTTACGGCTGAAATTCCGACAACAATCAGTCCGATTGTGCCAATGGTGACTGGTTCAGTGACATCATCAAAGCTGTATTTGTACAGTTTTTTATCCACAAGATCTCTCACTGTGCCGTAAAACGATTGGGAGCTTTTGGAATGCTGATGCATGTTTACTTCATACATGCGGTCCGGAAAAGGAAGTCCGATGCCGGCCTCGTAGAGCCCCTTCTTGACCATTTTGGTGAAGCTGTAGTTCAAAATATCATTGGAAATGTGAATCTGAATCTCAGTCGAATTCCTTTCATTTATTTTGGAAAAGAGTCCTGAAAAACAGACCCCACCATCGGTCAGAGGAAAGCTTGGCTTTGTTACCAGCAAATAGTTGTTGTTGTTTTCTGGAAGTTGAACCGCGAAGGTTCCGGGGGACTTGCATGCATGCATAACGGGTAGGAGCTAATGTTTAATTTGATCGATGAAAATTTGTCGGGCTTTTTTTGTAAGCCACGGAATTTTGGGTTAAATGGCATTCAGTTTTATTCACATGCCAAAGGGAAGGCTGTTTCGCTTGATTTACAATACGTTATTGTACCGCTTTTTTATAAGTATTTATACTAGACGCCATAAATGCCTGACTGAACAGAGCGTTTGCCTCTTTTGGATGGAATGCAGAGAAATATGTTCAAATGAAAATAAAATTCAGAAGCAAATCAATACGTCTTTAAACCTGTCTTATAATGCGGTCTACGTCTTTTATACGAGAAGCATAATCTGAAAATTAAGTCTTTCATCCAGTAGACTCTCTGACTAAAAAAAATGAACTTTACACCATTGAAATGGAAACGTGTAGCAGGGAAAAGGGAGTGGGAAAAGGCTGAATAATTCTGATTGAAAAGCCTGGCTTTAGCAGAAAAGCAGATTTCCCGGACGACCTACTCAACACGGAGCTGCAGGATAAAAACGGATTTGTCATGAACTTTCTTTTCTTTTGATAATGGATACCTTACAATTCGCCAATACAATGAGCCCCACATTCACTCCGCCACTAGATGAGGAGGCTTTCCATACCATCCTGAATCAATACCAGCATTGGGAGGAATGGAAGTTGAGTAAAGCTTGTTTTCTTTCCAAGAAAGAGATTCTGGTTATTGAGTATTACAGTAAATACTATGCCTATAAAGCTGCTGCAATGGAACTGGATGTATTTGTTCCTCAGACCTCAATTGCCTACAACAGTAAGGCAATCAGAGCCCTGCATAAACTGGAACACTATTATGAATATTACGAAAGATGGACGGAAGGGTAGATGAGTATTGAAGTGTTGAGGTGTTGAGGTGTTGAAGTGAAAGAGAGTTGTGTATCAATTAGAAATGATTTGTTTCCAATAACTGAAAAGGGGCCGGACACCCCAACACCTTTAAGATTCCTGGCTGTAATAAATTTTATAAAATTTTCTTCCGTCATTTTCCGTCCCTTTTTCAATATAATCCTGTGGGCCGTGGATATAAATATGAAAGTTTTTGTCAAGCTTCAAAACGCTTTTAAAGACTTTGGCCTGTTTTTTCACTGCAGGTGCTGAAATTTCAAAGTCCTCCTCGATTTCCAGATTATTTTCTTCCTTGTACGTTTCTTTGTACTCCCGAAAAGACCGGATCATGTTTTTATCTTCAAAAACTTCCTTGGTAAATTCGGCTTCGCTGAATTTTTCATTTTGCTTGAAGTACTCGACAGATTTATTCAGGTAGGCGATTTTATCTGATTTTGTCACTTCGAAATCTTCTTCAAGCCTGTCTGTGACAAAATTCTTGCAAACATTCATGAAGTTGCGTGTGTTGTGGTAATCATCTGCGCAGGATACCAAATTTAAAAAAGAGTCCTTCCAGTACAGGTTTTCAGGCGATTTGCTAGCCGAGTTGGTTACGCACACGGTGTATTCATCTTCACTTCCCGCATGAACAATCAGGCAGGCCTTGTCAAGTTTGCTGGTCAGTGCCCCCGATTCAAAACGAAGACTGTAGTCGGCCTCTTCGTGAAAAGTTTGAATGAATTGGTCTTTTGTTTCGGATTTGAAAAGTCCAATGGCGTTGACTTCCTGCTCGCCCAGGATGCAGCCGCTCAGGTAAGCAACAAACAATTCTCCTTCGTTTATTTTTTCATGGGTGGAGTGTTCATAAAGCAGTTTAGCTATTTTCCCGGAAGTCTTATGAAGGGTGGAAGGGTCTTTGAAGATTTCTGAAGCCAGGTTGCGCATTTCGTTTTGCGCGATGTCTGATTCATGCGTGAAACGGTGAAATTCAGACGTGTTTTTAAAAGGGGACAGGAAAAATCGCCACAAAATCTGTTCTTCCTCCTCGCTAAAGCGTTTTTGTTCTTTCTTGCTGAGGTGATAATCTTCTTCACGGCTCTTGTTGCCGACAAAATGAACGGAAAGTCTGTCCAGGGAAATGTTTTCGAGTGAGAGCATGATCAGGGAGTAGTGCTTTAGGGAGATGGGTATTGGGAAGAATTACTTTTTTTGAGAAACCGGATACATTCAGGCCTTTTTCCCGGTTTCATCTTTTTTCTCTTCTCTTCTTCCCCTTTTGTAAATGACCAGTCCGTTGAGAAAATTTCGAAGGACCTGGTCGCCGCAGGGTCTGAAATTCGTGTGTTCTTCGTCGCGGAAATAAGCGCTCAGTTCCGTTTTCTCGATTTTGAAATCAACGAGCGCGAGAATCTTGATGATGTCATCGTCTCTGAGTTGAAGCGCCACTCGTAATTTTTTCATCACATCGTTGTTGCTCATGAGTTCTGGTTTTGAAAGCCGTTATTAGTTGTCTGAAGAAGCCGGGTTAAGTGTGCTGTGCGGAGGTTTGGTCTTCCCAAAAATATATTTAAGTGCAAAAAGGAATACCTGGTTGTTCCCGTTATTAAAGGCATTGATGAGCTGGTAGCTGGGTATTGAATTGTGTTTGATGACAGGGATGACGGAATTGCTGTAGCGTATGCAAAAAGAGAGATGTTGCGTAAAATCGTAACTGATGCCGCCCAAAAGACTGATGTCTGTTGTGTTCAGGTAGCTTTCGTTGATCTGCAGCGGTGAATTGCTCTGGTCAATATTGGTAAATCCGATCAGACGCCCGAAAGAAACCCCGGCTTCCAGTTCCAGTTTGTCATTCGGTTTCCGCCTGATGTTGATGTGCAGTTTGTGTTTGAAAATGACAGGCACTTCGATGTATTGAAGGCCGAATTTGTAGTAATTGATGTTGCCGGAATCGGGTGGGGAAGAACTCCCTTTTTGAATGTAGTTGATCTCGAGTTGAAGTGAATTTTTTTGATTGAGATAGGCATTGACAATGCCCCCGACCGAAACCCCCAGCTTATGAAAATCACTGTCGTTGTCTTTGATGTCCATGCCGGGTATATCTGTTGCCACGGCTCCAAAAGTCAGGCCGGCTCTGAAACGGGAAGGGCCGTTTTCGTTTTGAGCCCGAATGCCCTGAAACAGAAGCAGGAATAAAAGCAACAGGGAATATGCGTTTTTTTTCATTTCCATATTTGTTGATGTGTGGCTGCCAAAATAATTTCTTATCCGGACATGGGTAAAATTACAGCTAATTGGGAGAACTGGAAAGGAAAAACAGCAAGTATTCTGCTTCTGTTTGAGGTAAAGCGACGCTGGTTGAATAGAAAACGGTGTGGCGCAAGCCTGTTTGTTTCAAATCCGGATGCCAATGACAAGGACGTCGTCCACCTGTTCCAGCTTCCCTTTCCAGTTTGCGAATGCTTCTGACAGGGCTTGTTGCTGCGCATCGGTTGAGAGCGCAGAAAGTTCGAGTAGTTTTTCCTGGAAAGGTTTGTATTTGAATTTTTTTCCCTTGTCTCCGCCAAACTGATCTGCAAAGCCATCGGTGAACAAATAGAGCATATCGCCTTGGCTGATTTCCAATTCCTGCGAATCGAACCTCTTCAGCCCGCCCGCATACGACCCAACAGGCTGTTTGTCGGCTTTGAA
>PLXK01000225.1:55317-63358 GCA_003151415.1 Bacteroidota bacterium | reverse complement strand
TGAATGCAAGTTCGGTATACAGCTTCTCGTCATTCAGGCAAAGCGCGCCCATGATGACGTCACTATGGCCACCCAGATATTTGGTGGCCGAATGCATGACGATACCCGCCCCAAGGGCCAGTGGGTTTTGAAGGTAGGGGGAAGCAAATGTATTGTCCACCGCCAGGATCAGTTTGTGTTCCTTCGCTATTTTGGCACAGGCCGCAATGTCGATGATCTGCATGGTTGGGTTGGTTGGTGTTTCCAGCCAGATCATTTTTGTATTGGCATTGACATACTTGGAAATGTTGTCCGCGTTTTTCATGTCGATGAAATGAAATTTCAGTCCGAAATGAGCAAACACTTTCGTAAACATGCGGTATGTTCCTCCATACAGATCATCGCCGGTAATCACTTCATCACCCGGGCGGAGTAGTTTGACAATGGCATCAATCGAACCCATGCCGCTTGAAAAACACAAACCGTATTTGGCGCCTTCCAGCTCTGCCAGACACCTTTCAAGTGCCGATCGTGTTGGGTTCTTGCCGCGCGCGTATGCATAGCCCTTGTGTTTTCCGGGAGACTCCTGCCAATAGGTTGAAGTCTGGTAAATGGGAGTCATGACAGCTCCTGTCGTTGGATCAGGTTCCTGCCCTGCATGGATAACTTTTGTTCCGAATTTCATAAAAACGCAATTAAGAGAATGAATGTAAATTTGAATAGAACCGAATAGTCTGTTTAAATCTTTATTAAGATTGTCGTGTTCGATTAAACCCGGAGCAGAATTTTAAACAGCCTGTATGAAACTGGAGTTTATTTCTTCAGATCCGACATGAAAAAACACGTTCAATCAACCTGAGGGTTTAAAACAGTGTCTAAAGGTAAGGAATATGTATTGAGTGGTGTGCTAAAACAGATGAAATAGCACAGGAGTATGTATTCAATGAATCAGTAGGAAATAGTTAATTTTGAGACCCGTTTTAAGACATTCACCTTTATACAAAAGCATGAATAAGATCTATTATCTGAGCAGTTGTTCCACGTGTTCCCGCATCATCAAGGAGCTGGGCATCACACCGGCAAAATTTGCGATGCAGGATATCAAAACCGAAAAGATCAGTCCTTCCCAGCTGGAAGAAATGAAAAAGCTTGCCGGAAGTTACGAAGCCTTGTTCAGTCGTGTGGCGTTGAAATACCGGGCCCTGGGACTGGATAAAAAGACACTTGCGGAAGCGGAGTATAAAAAACACATTCTTGAAGAATACACTTTTCTGAAGCGCCCTGTTATGCTTATCGGAAACAAAATCTTTGTCGGCAACTCAAAAAGCACAATTGCAGCGGCGAAGGCCGAACTGGCATAGAAAAGACCACGCAAGGGAAGGCATGACTTCAAAGCCGGCAAGTTGACCGCAAAGACGCGGAGAGCATGAAAGGAAAGCAAACAAGCCTGACAATCGCATAAGAACAACATGAACAGAACTCTGCGCGCCCATCTGGCTCTGCTTGCCGCCAACCTGATTTATGCGGCAAGCTTTACCATTGCCAAACAGGTGACGGATGGCCCCATACACCCGTTCGGACTGGTTGTTCTGCGGGCCAGCGGGGCTGTGGTGCTGTTCTGGCTGACGGGTATTCTGTTTATAAAAGAAAAAACGGAAAAAAAAGACATTCCCCGTTTTGCATTGCTGGCCATAGTAGGTGTGGCAATCAATCAATTGCTTTTTTTGAAAGGCCTCAGTCTCACTTCTCCAATCAGTGCGGCTATCATGATGATCACCACGCCCATTCTTGTACTTCTCATTGCTGCGGTGGTGCTTCGCGAGCGGATTACAGCATTGCGGGTGATGGGTATTCTCATTGGATTTGCCGGGGCGATTCTGCTAATGATGGGCAAACCGCATACCGGCGTGAAAAGTGACAATCCCTTTGGCGACCTGTTTGTGTTCATCAATGCGCTTTCCTGGGGAACCTATCTGGTACTAGTTAAACCACTGGTTCAAAAATACCACACGGTAACCATCCTGAAGTGGGTCTTTTTATTCGGGCTGGTCATCGTTTTTCCTTTTGGTTTTCAGGAGTTCCGTCAGGTCAGCTGGACGGGCATGACTCAGACAGACTGGCTCAACACCTTGTTTGTGGTGATATGCACAACCTTTGTTGCTTATCTGCTCAACACTTATGCCTTGAAAGAACTGAGCCCTTCGGTAGTGAGCACCTATATTTATCTTCAGCCCCTGCTGGCTGCCGCCATCGCTTTGTATGCCGGAAGTGACCGCGTGGATTTGCTGAAAGTGTGTTCTGCGCTGATGATTTTTGTGGGTGTTTATATTGTCGGAAAACCCCAGAAAAAGGTGATGTTGTAGGCACCCGGACATGCTCTTTGCGATGGAATGAAGATTCCCGCAAAATTCCGTTATATTTGAAAGGCTTGCGAATTGATTCTCATTACTGCAGCATGAAGGCTAGGATTACATTGATTTTGACTTTGTTCACACTTATCGGCTTCGCCCAGAAGAAGGACTCGCTGGTTGAAATAAAATTCTGTCTTAAAACAGCCCCCCTGTACCTCATCGATCCCTTCTCTGGTCCATGTCTGAGATTGGGAACAGAATTCAAAATACATCAGAACATAGCCGGCTATATCGAATTGGGAGGGTTCATCCCCGATCTGATATTAAAAAATAACAGCGGTTTCACCGTCAAACTCGAGCCCAAAGTGTACCTCAATAAAAAGCACCTTTGTGCAGGAACGTATGTTTCTGCCGAGTTGTTTTACAAATACCAGAGCTATATGGTTTCCGACATGATTCTGGGTGCCGTACCCTACAGCCGCGAATACGATGTGTACAAGAACGTTTCAAGCCTGATATTTAAATACGGGAAAGTGAAAATCTGGAGACAACGGTTCATCATCGATGGTTTCGTAGGAGCCGGCATGAGATACCGCGAATCCTCCAACACCCTGACTCCCGATGAACGAATGAACATACAATACAACAAGGACCATTTGTTTTCCCGATCGCTTCACCGCCCCGGCAGTTATCTCCTGCCCACGATTGACTTTGGCGCAAAAATCGGCTATCGGTTTAAATAGGAAAACGGAATACGAAATTGCCGGACGGCAGTGAAGATATTCTCTTTACAAAAGAAGAAGCGCATGGAATGGAAAAAGTATTCGACTCTGACAAAAATTTCTTTCGCCACTCCTGTTTTCATAACCTTCCTGGGCTTTTTTCTCACCATTCAGAACTGGGGATCAGGATACGGAGGGATTCTTATCCTTTCTGGTCTTACTCTTCTGGCAATTGCATATTGTGTCCGGTTCTTCAATAAGCGGGACAGGATCACGCTGGATTATCTCAAACTGTTTTTTGTTTTGAGCTGGTGCGCGGGGAGAATATTTAAACTGCAGCACTGGCCCTTCTCCCGTGAGCTGGGATGGATCTCGAACAGCATTTTTTTACTCGGCGTCATCCTTTGTGGGTATGACTATTTTTTTGGCAAAAACAAAGCAGAAACGAGGACGAAAATCTCAGGTCTTTTGCAAATCGCATTTTCAGGCCTGATTCTCACCGGCGTCTTTTTTAAATTGACCCGCCTTCCGCTTGGCACACCGTTTCTTATTGCCGGTGTTCTCTGCCTTTTTGTTTGGTTTGTTTTTGACTGGATCGATGAAGAGAAAGAATAAAGATGAGATCACCCATTCCAGGAATTCTGAAATTTTGCGATATACAAAGCTTTAGACTAAGTTTGTTCTGCAGATAAATATCCCGGCAAACAATCCGAAACAACAAAATCCATGAAGACAAAGAACATTGTCCTTTTCATTCTTTTATTCAGTCTGTTTGCAAGCCCCCAATTGCAGGCCCAGTTATTGAGCTCCGATGCGCTGGAGAAAGAAAAAGAGTATTCGCAATCCGATATTCTGCATTCCTATGCCAATCTTGATTTTGTCATCAAGCTGGATATCAATCTGGCCTATATCGACCCCAGAGACTTGTTCAAAGCCATTTCACGCTGCACCAAAGTTCAGGAGCTCAGAATTTATTCGAGTACTTACCGCAACTCGGATGCGGTGCTTGAAGAGTTTGTCAAACATTGTCCCGATCTGCAGGTTCTCAATACCCACATCAAACTGAGGCATTTGCCTAAGGAAATAACGCAATTGAAACATTTGATATCCCTGAGAAGTGAAGATTCGCTGGTTCAGCCGCAGGAAGACCTGTTGAAAATAGCGCAGATTAAAAGCCTGAAGAGCCTGAATCTATTTGCTATCGGATTTAAACAATTCCCGGTTCAGATGAGCCAGCTGATAAACCTCGAAGAGCTGAATCTGGGAACAGGTCTGGGCGATTTCGGACATGAAGTGCCTACCTGGCAATTTGCGGCGCGCGATCTGCCGGTGATTTACAAGCTGACAAACCTGAAAATGCTATCGCTTGGCTTCAACGATATCCGCTCGATTCCAAGGGGCATCGAATCGCTGAGAAAGCTAAAGGCCTTTTATTGCAATTATTCAAAACTGGAGAGCCTTCCCGAAGAGTTCGGACAGCTTACAAATCTCGAGATTCTGAGCCTTTCCGGAAACAAACTCAGCGGATTGCCGGCTTCCATAGGGGACCTTACCAAACTGCAAAAACTGGATCTTTCCGACAATCCATTGATTTTTTTGCCACCTTCTTTTGCTAAATTGAAGAACCTCAAGGAACTGACACTTTCCGAATGCCCGCGACTGAACCTGGATCTGGAGGCCGTTAAACTGAAAAGACTGGACAGTCTTCAAACGCTTTCGCTCCGCGAGAGCAAAATGAATCATGTGCCCGAAGATTTGTTTTTGTTGCCGCATATTACTGAACTGGATTTAAGCGGCAACAACATCAGTGCAATCCCCGAAATCGGGCCGCATTCAAAAAAGGAGCTGATTGTCTATCTGGTCAATACACCCTTGGCAAAAGATTCTGTTGAACAAAACAGGATCCGGAAAGCTTACAGCGATATCTCTTTCTGGTATGAGTACCAGTGTTTCCCGGCCGGCACATTCATCGCACTTGCCGGGGGCACACAGAAAGAGATAGAAAAAATAAAAGAAGGCGACCGGGTCATGGGGTATTCAACGGAGGAGCGAAGGACTTTGTTTGTGACCGTGGAAAAGGCAAGAGTCTTTGATGAGCACCCCAACCGTTTGATAGAAATCGGGTTTGATGAAACCCAGCCCGTTGCTTCCCTGAAAGGGTGGGCTGAAGCCATTGTATTCTCCATAAAGCTGAGCCCCTTTCATCCTGTTTATTCGAAAGAAAAAGGCTGGATCAGGGCCTCGCAGCTTGCACCGGGTTATACGGTATTGTATTGTCCTGCAGGGGCGAATGAGGTTCGCGAAATAAAAGTAAAAACGGTTGACCAGGTAAGGGAAAGCGTTCCTGTTGTTTACAACATCAAGACAAGTTCGGGTAATTATTTTGCCAATGGCGTTTTGGTTCACAATAAATAATGGAAATCAGCATGCTCAAAAGAGCGGTTTTCCCCTTTCGGAGCTGGACGTCGCTTGTTCTGCTCGTTCTTTTTTCCTAAAAAAAGAATGAACTATTTATTGTATTTTAGCAGGAAGCCTGCACAACATAAACAATGAAACAAGAAGGACTGATTCTTTTTATTCTTATCCTGGCGGCAGCTGCAAGCGGAGCATTTGTCATTGCCGGTAAATTCTACAAGGCCCTGGTTCAGGAACAAAGCAACAAGGCCCTGTTTGTTGCGGTTGTGACTTTTGTCGTTTCCATCCTCTGTCTTGTTTTCATCCTTATGGCGCTTGGCTTTATGTACGGATTTCTGTACTCCTCAAAAGCCATTCTCTTTCTTCTTTTAATTGTATTGGTGGCAGCAGCCAGTGCGTATTTCATTTCGCGAAAACTTTACCAATCATTGAAAAAGGCGGAAAGCAAACGGGCTCTTCCGGCGGGCCTTTTCAGCTTTGTTGTTTCTTTCGGAGTTCTTGTGGTGGTTATTTTGTGGGTATTTCTTTCGAATATTGATTTGGGCAGATAAGTAAAGACAAAACAAATCGTATGGGAGGCTTATTTCTGATTCTTGTTTTTTTTCTGCCCTTGCTTGTTGCCGGAACGGGTGCGTATTTTATCGCCAGAAAATTTTACAGGATTCTGGAAAAAGAGCAAAGCAAATGGGCTAGGGTGGTTGGGATTCTCATTTTTATCGTGTCATTCGCAATCATCCTGCTCATCCTAAACTGGGTTTTCCTTTCCAGAATAAATCTCGGTCGATAGCCGCTTTTTTTCTTTTTTCCTCCGAATCAGCCATTCGGCAAACAAAAGGTTCGGTACAAATCCCAGCCAGGCATCGATCATATACAGTGTTCCGGGTGCGATGTTCAGGGTGTTTGACAAAATGAGTTTCCAGGTTCTTAATGTAACGGCAGAGCAGGTGAGGGCATAACTGCGGATCATGTATTCTTTGTGCATTGCTGTGTTTTTTCTGCGCGCGGCAATAACGGCTTTGATTGTAAAGCCAAACCACAAACAATCCAGAATCAGAAAAGCGATCTTCGAAGGCAAATGACCATTGGCGTAAATGGCCATGATGAACCCTGCCGGGAAATTGATCAAAAAAATGTTCCAGGCATAGAGCCGGCCCATAAAACGGTGAAACCCTCGATACTCTTTCAGGATAAACGATGAAAACTGAAAAAAGCCCGCAATCAAGGTAAATATGCTCGAAAAGACATGTGTGTAAAAAGCAGCTTTCCAGATAGGGATATGAATATAGTCCTGTTTGACTTTCAAAAACGCAACATGATCATCAAAGGCAAAATACTGCGCGATGGTTTTGGCCATCAAAAAAGTAGCCAGGCACAAAAGCAAATAAATACCCAGATCTTTTAAGAGAGGAAGAATATGCTTTTTCAATGGTGCTTCTGTTGCGGATCGTATTGGTACCACAGAAGTAAGAAATTACATTGACAAATACAAAACAGCTGAAATTAAATTCACGAGAACTCTCCGTGGCCCTCCATGTTCTCCATGACTCCGTGGTAAAATGGTTGTTATTGTTGTTGTTGCAAGCACGAAGTTCTCCAAGTCTGACTCATTCCGTATCCACCTTCTTCCCAATGATGAACCCCAATGCCGTAGTTATAAACGGAGAAATTATCGTCCAAAAATCTTTCGGAGCAAGACTGGAAGTGGAGGAAGCAAAGAAGGAGTAGGCAATACCGGCAAAGAGCATGATGATGGAAATGAATGCGGCAATATAGAGCGAAACATTTTTATTCGTCCCAAACAGGCGGCCTAAAAAACCGGCCTCGATGACCCTTTTTTGAATTTCCTCCTGACTTTTGATTCGCACCTTCGAGGTGCTTTCGGATTCGGGAGGCGAGAGATTACTTAACATCCGCAACCTCCTCTCCCAGATAGAATGTATAGGTTAAGATTGGTGCCAGTTCGGGGTTGCCCGAAAAGAATGCACGGTAATTGAAATACACCTTGCGTTTTTGATAGGTGCCGATCATCCACAGGGTGGTAAAACCGAAACCATTGATGGCGCTTAAATTATAAAGATCATATTCGATTGTGCTGGCATCTATGCTTCTGTTCTCCTGATAGGTTTCGGGTCTTTCCTTGTTTTCGCGGAAATTGAAAATCAAAATAAATGTTTCAGCTATTTGAAAACGTACAGGTTGGTTTTTGATTGTCAGCATGGTGCCGGTATCCAGAACATCGTAATTCCCGATTTTGAGACTTTGAAGAGGCATTTTGTGTAAATAATCTGGTATCCCTTGACACTATGAGAATATTGTTTTGGCTAAATATATCAAATAAATACATATCTTGTATATACTATAAGGTATATTGTATATGAAATGTAATGGCGGAAGTGCAATACAGCCAGGCCTGTTTGAAATGTTTTCAAGAGAAACAATTTAGCGAAAAAGAGCCTTGTCGGGCTTGGTTGAAAAGCAATGATTTGGAGTAACTGAATCAGAAAGCGTCCACTGAATGTCAGCATTTGACCAAAACGTGGGCGAATTGCACAATTAAGTAACAGAATTGAACGA
>PLXK01000225.1:8007-55256 GCA_003151415.1 Bacteroidota bacterium | reverse complement strand
AGTAACAGAATTGAACGATAGCGTGGGTGAATTGAACAATTAAGTCACAGAATTGAAGGATTGCATGATTGAATCGGACTGTTACATTTCTTTAGCTGAGGAAATCGACCTTTTTTGGGGCGGAATGCCTGGGTTGTGAATGGATTATTATTGATAAGCCACAACATTGGGTTTGCTCAGGTAATAGTCGCTGAACTGAATGTCGGGTATGCTTGAAGGGTTAAACTGAAAGCTGTTGGGTGCTTTGCCCGGAGTTTGTGGGTAATAATTCATGGAAAGCTGGATGGTACTGATGATGAGGTTCTCGTTGCGGATGAGTAAACCCAGTCCGAATGTTTGGTAAACGGGTTGAGGGGCAAATGTATCCGGGGCCTGGCCCACTCTTCCGAATCCGGCAAAAAGAATTCCTGCAAACTGAAATTCAAGAACCTTCAAGGGGCTATAAAAAACAAGAGCCAGATTCAGGACAGATTTGCTAGTTCCCAACAAGGTAGTGCTGTTGAATCCGTTCAGACCCGTTGACCCATTGATGTTGACGCTTTCTCCCGCGTCGCGGTTAAAACCATCTACATATTTGAAATCGGCAAAGCCCCGGACGCTCCAATTTTTATATTTCAGCAGATCGGTTAAAAAATTGATTTCGGCGGTGACCACCCCTTTGCTTGTTTTATTATTAAGCAGAAATGTGCCGTATTCGATTTTTTCTGAAATGTATCCGGTGTGCCTGATATGATTGCCCGCCGCCAGTTTCAGTCCATAATAAAACTGGTCGAAGAACTCTGATTTCTGGTACCCCCCTGTAAAAGCAATCAGCCGGCCTTCGGGTACATCTTCAACCCGGCCAAAGCGATAGATATTTACGTCTTTGTAATAGCTTCTGCTGCAAAACCCGATGCTGCCCAGATAAAGCGTGGAGTTTTGATTTTTACGAAGGGTGTCGTATTTGAAATCGGGCCGTGACATGTAATGGATGTCGTAGACCCTTGCCGCCAGCACCAAGCGCGGGTCGTTGTAGGCGTGTTGTTTTCCCTTGAATAGACCAAAACTCCGCCCAAGCCAGAGGTCTTCCACGCGGAAAATGAGGGAGCTTGTCTTGCTCAGGCCATCCGCCGTGGCAGTCCAGAAGGTGCTTACCGGATTGAAATTAATTCCGAACGCCCATTTGGTCAGGGGAGAAATAAAACCACGATCCAGGCTGAGTCCTGCATTCTTGTTCAGGTAAGAATAGGTATAGTAAAAATTAGCCGTAATAAAGGTGTGCCGGATATTTGAAATCGTGTAATTTCCAATCGATGTAAAGCTGGTTGGATCATTCAGACTGTACGAAACTCGGTTGTGGATAAGGTGTGAATAACCGAGAAAATTGTTGTCCGACAGGTTCAGAAAATTGGATGTGAGACTGATGCCGGCCTCGCCATTGATGGACCAAAGATCGCGTACGACGATGAGGATTTTTATGGTATCGTTGTCAATGCCCGGGCACTGGGGACTGACCCGGGCATCTCGTATTCCTGTTGAGGCGCGGATGATCCGTTCGCTTTCAATCAGTTTCAGCGAATCCAGCACATCATCTTCTTCGAAAAGCAATTTGTTGCGGATAATAAAAAGGCGGCTTTTGACGTGCATTTTATTGCCAAAATGGGTCAGGGTATTGCCGGGCAGGATCACCGTGTCGTTTTGCAGTTTTCCCAAAGGGTCTAGGGTGACAATATGAATGGAGCCGATGATTTTTCCCTGAAACCATTTGTAACTGTCGTCGGGTACGGGAGGACAAGAGGGAGCGGTTGCCGGGGTGGTGCGCAAGGAAGCGGCAGGAGCTTTTACATTTCCAACCGGCGGGTCTTTAAAAACAGCGCCGTAAAGCATGTATGTAATTTTTCGTTTGGAAGCAATCCGGTGCAGATCTTTGTAAAATTTCAAGGAGTCTCGGATGCAAATCGAGTCTTTGTGGCATGCTGAATCGGGAACCGCAATGTTTTGAGAAAAAAGGCCGGGACCGGACAGGAAAAGACATATAAAGAAACATAATTTCTGCATCCGCTTAAAATCATCTGAATCCCTCAGTGGGCCGAGCAAACAGCAATAGAGTATTCGGATTGTTGAATATACACAAGAAAGCTAAAGATAGGTGTGCCCGGTGGTATAAAGACTGCTTTTCGTCAGGAACCCGTTAAATAGTGGTGAAAAAGCATTAATCCGGGATGGGATGCGGCTGAAGCCAGGGTTCAAAGTAAGAAGCCGGCCTGGTCTAAAATGGAACAAGGGGTTTTTTGAAGAGCCAAATTCGTATTTTTACCCAAATTAAGCAGCTTTAAATCACCCGTCCTATTTATTTGGCGGCCGGAGTGAAGAATGACCGAAGTTCAAACAGCATATAAGAAAGTGTATTCACAGATAGGGGAGGCGCAGGAAATGGGAAAAGTAAATATATCAAGTACATCTTAAACACTTTCCAAATCAAATGATCAGGTCAATGACAGGTTACGGGAAATCGGTTTGCGAGCTTCCCGCAAAAAAGATTACGGTGGAAATTCGTTCGCTCAACAGCAAACAATTCGATCTGAATCTGCGTATCCCCTCCCTTTACCGCGATAAAGAATCGGAACTGCGTTCGGAAATTGCCAAACTGCTCGAACGGGGAAAAATCGATTTCAGTATTTTTTCAGAATTTACAGGTGAAGCAGCTGCGGTGAGCATCAATAAAACCCTTGCCAAAAGTTATTATGCCGAACTCAAAGGGCTCGCAGCCGAACTCCAGGCAAACAACAGCGATTTGCTTGCCCTGACCATGAAAATGCCGGAAGTGATGCGGGCCGAACGCCAGGAGTTGGACGAAAAAGAATGGGCTCAGCTTAAAGTCACCATCGATTTGGCCATCAAGGATTTTCAACGCTTCCGGGGTGATGAAGGCAAAAGTATCGGTGAGGATTTTGAAAAACGAATTGGATTCATCCAGACTTCTTTGGCCGATGTTGAAAAAGCCGATGCACAAAGAGTGGACAGTGTCCGGGAGCGCATCCGGAAAAACATATCGGAGTTTGTGGACAAGGAAAAGATAGATCAGAACCGTTTTGAACAGGAGCTGGTTTATTACATTGAAAAAATTGACATTACCGAAGAGAAGGTCAGGCTGAAGACGCATTGCGATTATTATCTGAAGACAATGAACGAAGACAGCAGCGGAAGGAAGCTGGGTTTCATTACTCAGGAGATCGGCCGTGAAATCAATACCATCGGATCCAAGGCCAATGATGCCACCATTCAGAAGATCGTTGTGCAGATGAAAGACGAACTTGAAAAGATAAAAGAGCAGGTCAACAATGTGTTATAGCCATTTTCAATACAAATCGTTTCAAATTCATCCATGAGTCAGTCGGGCAAACTCATTATTTTTTCTGCTCCTTCGGGTGCCGGCAAGACCACGATCGTGCATCACCTGCTGGATACTTTCCCCGATTTTCTGGAGTTCTCGGTTTCTGCCTGCAGCCGTCCCAAACGGAAGGAAGAGACCGAAGGATCTGATTATTATTTCCTGAGTGTGGAGGAGTTTAAACACAAAATTGCCATGGACGAGTTTGTCGAATGGGAAGAAGTGTATACGGACAATTATTATGGCACCCTGAAGGCGGAAATCGAACGGATCTGGAAAAAAGGGAAACATGTTATTTTTGATGTGGATGTGAATGGCGGTCTTAACCTCAAAAACATTTTCAGAGAAAAGGCCCTGGCCGTGTTTGTTATGCCTCCTTCGGTTTCACATCTGGAGGAAAGGCTCCGCAAACGCGAAACAGAAACGCCCGAAAGCATTGCCCGCAGAATGGGTAAAGCCGGTATGGAAATGGATAAATCCTCGGCATTTGACCGCATTGTACTGAACGATACCCTGGAGCACGCCTTTCTGGAAGCACAAAAAATAACCCGGGAGTTTTTACACATTGCTTCTTCGAAGTAACAGGTCAGAAAGGCTTTACAATGAAAATCGGACTTTTCTTCGGCTCTTTCAATCCCGTTCACATCGGTCACATGGCCATTGCCAATTATATGGCCGAATTTACCGATCTCAAACAAGTCTGGTTTGTTGTTTCCCCGCAAAGCCCTCTGAAAAAAAAGACAAGTCTTCTGGCCGATCATCATCGTCTTCAACTGGTCAGCATTGCAATCGGGGATTCTTTAAAATACAAGGCGAGCAATATCGAATTTAAATTGCCCAAGCCCTCGTATACGGTCAACACCCTGGCCCATCTCGCCGAAAAATATCCGCAGCATAGTTTCGCCCTGATCATGGGTTCGGATAACCTGGAAACCCTTCACAAATGGAAAAATTACGAGCACATTCTTGCCGAATATGACATCTATATCTATCCCCGGCCCGATTCAGATGGCGGAGAACTGAAAAACCATCCCCGGGTGAAATTTGTGGAAGCCCCCTTTATGGATATTTCGGCCACTTTTTTAAGAGAAGCACTGAAAGCAAAAAAGGACATCCGGTTCTTTATTCCTTCCCCTGCCTATGAATACCTGCGGGAAATGCATTTTTATGAAAAGTGATTATCGGTACAGGCGATAGTTAAAAAAGAAGATGCTTCTCAATCAATTCAGGCCGACTGAAAAATAACCCTCTGAGTCCGGAACCCCCTTTGCTCATTACATTGACGTTGAATCCGCAGAGCGGAAAGGCGCTACCGAAACCTTATTATGAAAAATACTATGCTTTTGCTCATGTGACGGAAAGAATTACATTTGTAGACATTTTATCAGGGATTGGGGATGCGTCCTGACATTCAACGAGATACATGTTGATGGGATTTAATTTCACTCCGGATTAACAAAAACACTAATAACGATATAAATTACAACCATCATGAAATCAACCTTTACCCAACGCATTTTCCTTTCGGCCGGGTTCCTTTTTGCCTTGAATACGATTCAGGGGCAGAGTACCTACAATGCAGTGTATAATCTGCTGCAGGCCAATTGTTCAAGCTGTCACGGAGGTGCCACACCAGCGGGAAGTCTTGATCTGAGCGGTACAGCGGCAGCCGTATACGCCAATATCGTGAATCACAGTCCGGCCAACATTGCAGCTTCGGGCAGGGGTGATAAAATCGTTAAACCCGGTTATGCCCACAGCAGCTTTCTGCTTCGTAAAATCATCAACGGTATGGATTCCGACAATGGCCTGATGAGCGCCAGTGAAGGAACCCCTTGTCCAAAAGGCGTTACCACCCTGACTCCGGCCAATATTGAACTTGTCCGTCAGTGGATCCAGTTCGCCGCTCCTCAAACCGGAACGGTTACCGATACCAACATGATCAATAAATATTACGCCGGCAAGGCCATCACTTCAGAGCCGGTGAGTCACCCCCTTCCGACTGACGTTGGTTCGTATCAGGTCCACCTTGGAAAAATATTCCTCGATTCGGCTTCTGAAATGGAATATTTCCAGAAATACGATCTGGGTCTTTCCGATACCATCGAAGTCAACCGCATCGAATTGTTCATGGGTGTTCACAGTCACCATTTTATTCTCTACAAATACCTCACCGCTGCAGCAGCAGCCAATTTCGGTGAAGGTATGCGCATTCAAAACGCCCTTACCGGTGCAGGTTCGTCAACAGGCTACACCAACATCATCGGTGCCTGGCAGCGCAGCTACAATTATCTTCTTCCCCCAACCACGGCTTACCAGTGGCCAACAGGAAGTATCCTGGATATGAACCACCACCTGTATAACTACAACCAGGATTCGGTACTGGCCATGGATATCTATTACAACGTATACACCCAGCCCAAGCATACCTGCCAGAACATCATGTATTCATCGCTCTTTTACAACCCCAATATCTACATTCCCAACACGGCTCAAAATATCACATTCACACAAACGGTCAAATCAGCCACAGCCAAGAACATGTGGAACATCTGGTTCATGTCCAGCCATACACACAAGTATGGCGTGAATTTCGATATTTATGAACGCAATGCAGACGGCACCACAGGAACACAAATGTATGACGGATGGAAAGACTACACATCGGGTATCAATATGGGATATTTCGACTGGGCACACCCTCCCGTTGAATTGAGCACTCCTATGGTTCCGATCGATCCCACCGTCGGATTTGTTGCACAGGCCACCTACAACAACAACGGTCCGGCTCCGGTTCAATGGGGTTTGACAACAAAAGACGAAATGATGGTGTTTTACATCCAGTACACACTCGGCGCTGCATTGTCAGCTGCGGGCATTCAGGAAGACCTGGGAACGGCACTAAAAATGATGGTTTACCCGAACCCGGCCGCAGGTGCTTCAACATTGTTCTATACACTTGGCGATGCATCGAAAGTGCGTATTGACATCTATAACCTCATGGGACAAAACATCCGCAGCCTTGCCAATGAAACGCAAACTGCCGGAGAGCATCATTACACAATCGACAACCTGGCTGCCGGTACCTATTTCCTCACCACCATTGTCAACGGAGAATCGGTTTCCCGCAAACTTGTGATCACAAATTAATTCAGGTCCATTCCTTAGAACGACCTGAAAAAGAGATGCATATGAAGAGCCCCGGTATATACCGGGGCTCTTTCTCTTTTGGGGATCTCCTTCAAAAAGCCTAAATTCGCTGTCCTTTTCGGGCGGTTCAACATGGACTTGTTACCCGGCCCATATTGAACGTGTAAAACAAGGGATCAAGAACCTGATGGACAAAAAAATCAATTCATCCAAAGCCCCCGAACCTGTCGGGCTTTACCCGCATGCCAGACGTGTGGGAAACCTGTTGTTTCTCTCGGGTGTGGGGCCACGGGAACGCGGGAACAAAAACATTCCCGGTGTGGAACTCGACGAAAAAGGAAATATTGTCGGCCACGATATTGAAACGCAGTGCCGCAGTGTTTTCCGCAACGTGGGATATATTCTGGAAGAAGCAGGAAGCAGCTGGGACAAGATTGTGGATGTGACCGTTTACCTGACCAATATGAAAGATGATTTCGCGGTATACAACAAACTCTGGGCCGAATACTTTAAGGACAATCAGCCATGCCGGACGACCCTTGAAATCAATTGCCTGCCTACTCCCATTGCCATCGAACTGAAAGTCATTGCAACGATAGAATAAGGTTTAAAAGACAACGACCAACCCATATCCGGAATGCAACCGGAATCGAAAATTAGCACCAAGCAGAAAGAGAATCCGTGTATGAAAAAATATCCCGAATACAAACACCTCAACCTCAGCCAGACCGCCAAAGATGTACTGCTGGAATGGGAAAGCAATAAAATATTTGAAAAAAGCATAAGCACCCGCGAAGGCAAAGAACCTTTTGTGTTTTACGAGGGCCCGCCAAGCGCCAATGGCATGCCCGGCATTCACCACGTTATGTCGCGCGCCATCAAAGATATTTTCTGCCGCTATCAGACGCTCAAGGGCAAACAGGTGAAACGCAAAGCCGGTTGGGATACACACGGGCTTCCGATTGAACTGGCGGTAGAAAAAATGCTGGGCATTACCAAAGAAGATATCGGGAAAAAGATTTCCATAGAAGAATACAACGAGGCCTGCCGCAAGGAGGTGATGAAGTATACCGACAAATGGGAAGAACTCACCCGCATCATGGGCTACTGGGTGGATATGAAAGACCCCTACATCACCTATGAAAACACCTATATCGAAAGTGTTTGGTGGCTGCTCAAAAATCTGTACACAAAAAATCTGATCTACAAGGGATACAGCATCCAGCCTTATTCACCGGCAGCGGGTACCGGCCTGAGTTCGCATGAACTGAATCAACCCGGTTGTTACAGGGATGTGAAAGACCACACCGTCATCGCGCAGTTCAGGCTGAAGTCCTGCGATGAAACAAAAAATCGAAATGTCGCTTCTCTTTTTAGCGGCAGAGAAGAAGAGATTTTCTTTCTTGCCTGGACCACCACTCCCTGGACATTGCCCGGCAATACAGCACTGGCTGTTGGAAAAAACATCACCTATGTGCTTGTTAAAACCATCAATGCGCACACACACAAACCCAATGCACTGATACTTGCAAAGGATTTGTTCGGAAAATATTTCCCGGAAAAAAACAAGGATTTGAAATTTGCAGATTACAAGGCAGGTGACAAAGCCCTTCCTTTTGAACTTGCCGGCGAATTCAAAGGTGCTGATCTGGAAGGAATCAGATATGAACAACTCTTGCCCTATGCACTGCCCTTCGAAAATGCTTCAGAGGCTTTCCGCGTAATCCTCGGCGATTTTGTGACGACAGTCGATGGAACCGGTATCGTACACATCGCCCCTACGTTTGGTGCCGATGATATGCGTGTTGCAAAAATGGCCGGGGTGCCTGCCATGCTTGTGCCCGATGAAAACGGCAAAGGCGTTCCGCTGGTGGACCTCAGGGGACGCTTCAGAAAGGAAATGCAGGATGAGGTGTTTGGTTTTGCCGGAGAATTTGTGAAAGAGGCCTATATGACCGATGAAGAAAAAGCCATCGAACTTGTCAGGCAAAAAGAAAAACTAAAGGGCATCATCAAGGATACCAGCAAGCTGGAGTACCTCAATGTCGACAAACGCATAGCGCTGAAACTGGAAAAGGAAGGCCTTCTTTTCAAGAAAGAAGTCTATGAACACAGCTACCCCCATTGCTGGCGAACCGATAAACCCATTCTTTACTACCCGCTGGATTCCTGGTTCATCAAGGTAACCGACAAAAAAGACCGGATGGTCGAGCTCAATAAAACCATCAACTGGAAACCAGAATCCACCGGCACGGGCCGCTTTGGAAACTGGCTTGAAAACGCAAACGACTGGAACCTTTCGCGCTCGCGGTATTGGGGAATTCCACTGCCCATCTGGAAAACGGAAGATGGAATGGAAACCCTGTGCATCGGTTCGGCAGAAGAACTGAAAACAGAAATAGAGAAAGCCCTGAAAGCCGGATTTATGAAAACGAATCCATTGGCTCAATTCAACCCCAGCGATTTTTCGAAACAGAATTACAACACGTTTGACTTGCATAAACCGTATTCGGATGATGTCTTTTTGGTTTCGCCATCGGGTAAGAAAATGACACGCGAAAGCGACCTGATCGATGTGTGGTTTGATTCGGGAGCCATGCCTTATGCCCAGCTGCATTACCCTTTTCAAAACAAGGAACTGATCGATCAGCGCAAGTATTTCCCGGCCGATTTCATTGCCGAAGGCGTGGATCAGACCAGGGGCTGGTTCTATACCTTGCACGCCATTGCCACCATGTGCTTTGATTCGGTTGCCTATAAGAACGTTGTTTCCAACGGGCTTGTACTCGACAAGAACGGAAACAAGATGAGCAAACGTCTGGGCAATGCCGCCGATCCCTTTGCCACAATCGAAAAGTATGGCCCGGATGCAACCCGCTGGTACATGATTACCAACGCCTCTCCCTGGGACAATCTGAAGTTTGACATCGATGGAATCGGAGAAGTACAACGCAAATTTTTCGGGACACTTTACAATACCTATTCGTTTTTCTCGATTTATGCCAATATCGATGGCTTTGCATGGAAAGAAGAAGAGGTTCCCGTCAATGAAAGACCGGAAATAGACCGGTGGATTTTGTCGGAACTCAACTCGCTCATCAAAACAGTAGACACGGCCTATTCGGAATACGAACCAACAAAAGCCGGCCGTGCTCTGGAATATTTTCTGGATGCACATCTGAGCAACTGGTATGTGCGTCTTTGCCGGAGAAGATTCTGGAAAGGGGAGTATACCAGGGATAAGATTTCTGCCTACCAGACCCTTTATCATTGTCTTGAAGTCATTGCCAGACTTGCTTCGCCAATTGCGCCGTTTTTTATGGACAGGCTTTTTACCGATCTCAACAAGGTTTCGGGAAGAAGAAATGCCGAATCGGTGCATCTCTCGGATATGCCCCAGAGCGAAGAGCAATTTATCGACAAGGATCTTGAAGAAAGAATGGAGACTGCCCAGAAGATCTCCTCGATGGTGTTGAGCATTCGCAAAAAAGAGAACATCCGTGTCCGCCAGCCGCTTCAAAAAATACAAATACCCGTATTGGATGATGCCTTCCGCAAACGGATCGAAGCAGTCAACGACCTCATCCTTTCGGAAGTGAATGTGAAGGAAATCGAATTTGTAGACGAATCGCAGACGCAAATCGTAAAAAACCTGAAGTTGAATTTCAAAACCCTGGGTAAAAAGTGCGGAAAAGACATGAAGGCTGTTCAGGCGTATGCGCTTGAAAAGGCCCCGGAAATCATCAAGGGGATCGAAAAAACAGGAGAATTTAAGGTCGTTCTTGCCGAGGGCGCGTCGTATGTACTTGATAAAGAGGACGTAGAGATTGTTCCTGTAGACATTCCGGGATGGAAAGTGGCGAATGAGGGTCCGCTTACCGTGGCTCTGGATATCATGATCAGTGCGCAGCTGAAGGAAGAAGGCCTTGCCCGGGAACTGGTGAACCGGATCCAAACCATGAGAAAGGACAGGGATTTCGATATAACCGACCGGATTGCGGTCAAAATAAAGTCAAATCAGGCTATTAACGCCTCGGTAAACAATAATTTACACTATATTTGCTCTGAAACTCTCGCATCTTCCTTAGAGCTGGTGAATGAGCTCAATTCAGAGCAAGCGGTGTTGGTTGAGGTGGATGGCGAGATTCAGACATTAATAAGCATAGCTAAGTTCAATTAATCCTATTTCCAATGGCTAAGAAAGTACAAAAAAAAGCCGCCTCAAAGGGGGCTTCCAAAGTAAAGAATAAGACAAAACCGGCTCCTAAAAAAGTTGTGGCAACAAAAAAATCGGCTCCCAAGAAATCCGCTCCCGTAAAAAAAGCGGCTGTTAAAAAAGTGGTTGCAAAAAAACCGGCCCCCAAAGCGGTTAAGAAAGCGGTAGCTAAACCTATTGCATCAAAGACTGTTGCATCAAAACCGCTTGCTAAAAAAGCAGTTGAAGTAAAAAAGGCAGTTTCGGCTAAACCGGTTGCCAAAGTTGAAATGAGAGCTGAAAAGCCAACAGAGATTTACAAAGAAACGGTGACAACAAGGCCAGCTTTCAATAAAATCGAGCAACCTAAGAATCCGGTCGGATTGAAACAGGATCCCCGCTCACGTTATTCAGACAAAGAACTGGTTGAATTCAAGGAACTGATCCACAAGAAACTCGAAGAAGCAACTCGCGATTACGAATTGCTGAAAAACACGCTTTCTCACAAAGATGATCATGGAACAGATGATACTTCTCCGACATTCAAATTGCTCGAAGACGGATCGGATGTGCTTTCAAAAGAAGAAACCGCTCATCTTGCCGCACGTCAGGAGAAATACATTCAGAACCTGAAAAATGCACTCATCCGCATCGAAAACAAGACGTATGGCATTTGCCGCGTAACCGGAAAACTCATTCCAAAAGAAAGACTGCGCAGTGTTCCGCATGCAACGCTTAGCATTGATGCAAAACTTGAGCAGAACCGATAACTGAAATTCAACAAGAGCAGGCAGCATCCTTCAAAAGAGGATGCTGTTTTTTTGCATTTGAATGTAATAAACTGATTATCCGATATCTGGTATTGGTATTTCAATTCACAGGTATTGTTATCTTTGCTCCCGTGAAAAAAGCAGGTCTCATCATTTTTCTTGTCTTGTTTATCGACCAGGTTCTGAAGATCTGGATCAAAACACACATGTTCGAGGGTCAGGAATTTCATCTGGCCGGTCATTGGGCCATCATTCATTTTGTAGAAAATGAAGGCATGGCATTCGGCATGTCGCTTCCAGGTGGCTATGGAAAACTTGCATTGAGCCTTTTCCGTATTCTGGCCGTGACCGGACTCTGTTACATTCTGTTGAATGTGATCAGGAAAAAACAGGAGACGATCGTCATCATTGCCATTTCACTCATCATCGCCGGTGCAATCGGAAATATCATAGACAGCGCTTTTTACGGAATGCTTTTTAGCGACAGCAGTCCGTATGATGCCAATGTGGCCCAGTTTCTTCCCGCCGCTGGTGGCTATGCCGGTTTTCTTCACGGCAAAGTGGTGGACATGTTTTATTTTCCGATCATGGAAGGGCACTTCCCCCGCTGGTTACCCATATGGGGAGGGGAAGAATTTATTTTTTTCAGACCGGTCTTTAATTTTGCCGATTCTTCGATTACCGTAGGAGTCATCATTGTGATTCTTTTCCAGAAGAAATTTTTTGGCGTCGATAAAAAGAAGAAACCGCCTATCGAGGAAGAAGAAACAGAAACACATTCTGTTTCAGAGAATACGAAAATGGATGCCATCCTGGAAGAAATTCCGGTAAAGAAGGCAGACGAGAATCCCGCCAAACACTAATCCACCCCAAGCATAAAGAAGCCGATTTTCCAGGAATTTTTCCGGCCTGAATTTTTCTGAAGGGAAGAAATACCTGTTGTTATTTTGGAGCTGCCGGGGGCGACGTCAAGCCTGTCAGGGCCTGGTATCCTCTGCGTGCTTCCTTGTGATTGGGATCTAAAGTTAAAGCGGTTTCCCAGGCGGTTTTTGCTTCTGCATAATTTTTAACCGTAAAGTAAGCTCCTCCCAGATTGGCCCAGTCGTCGGCATTGCCCTGGTCGAGTGTGGTCGCTTTCTTGAGCATATCGATAGCCATGGGCATGTCCTTTTTTCTTGCGGCTTCGAGTCCCTTGTTCACAAACAGGCCTGCAAACTGATGCAGCAGCGGATTGTAAGGATTGAGGTCGTGCGATTTCAGGCAATTGGCATAGGTGCTGTCCCAATTGCCCAGTTTGAAATAAGCAACACCCAGATTCAGGTATCCGTTTACATAAGTCGGGTGGAGGTTCAATGCGTGCATCAGGGGAGGAATCGATTTTTTAACGAGTTCGGTTTCCCTGGCCTTGTTTTCGGGCAAATTGCTCATGTCGATATAGGCCTTGCCGGCATTTCCGTTGACAAGCACGCTGTTGGGCGCAAGAGGAAGGTCGTGTGTGAAAATACTGGAATCGTTTTTCCAGTCGCCATTGCGGCTGAACACCCTGACCAGGCAAAGCAGGGTGAGCATACTGCAAAGGCCGATGGTGACAATCTTTCGAATGGAAAAGGCCCGGATCTTTTCGAGAAGAGAATACAGGCCATAGGCAAAGATGATGCAGTAGGCAAACGAAGGCAGATAAATCAGGCGCTCGCCAAGGGTGGTTCCAATTTCAACAGCCAGATTTGAAATGAGGAAAAGGTGGGCAAGATAAAAAAGAAGAAAAAAACTCAGAATGTGGCGGCGCAAAAAGAGAACAACGGTTCCGGCGACGATACCCAAATGAAGTATAAGCGAAAACCAGAAATGCCAGTCTTTAAAAGTGATAAAAGGAATCTGGTTGTAGGAATAATCCACACACAGTGTTTTGGGAAAAATCAAAAGCCAGAGATACTTGCTGAGCACGTAAATCTTGGTACTGAATTTTTCTTCGAATCCGGTGGCGGCAATGTACTGGTTGTTGAGCACTTCGGAAGCATGAAAAGAAGAAGCGGTGTGAAACGGAATGATTGAAAAACGGATGATGAAATAGATGATCATCGTTCCGAAATAGGGAAGGGAAGCCTCCAGGCTCCGTCCCAATCCTTTTTTGGACACGATGTAAAAGAAAAGGGGGAGCAGAACAAACATGACCACGCCGTATTCTTTGGACAGAAGGGCAAGGAACAAGGTGAGCATACCGAGGAAGAGATGGAGGTAATTCTTTTTCTCGATATGTTTGAAAGCAAAAACAAAAGACATGATCAGAAAAAGCAGGGCCATGAGCTCATCACGGCTTTTGACATTATCCACAACCTCGGTATGAATGGGGTGAATGGCGAAGATCAGGGCGCACAGAAATCCCAGATCGGGTCTGCCGCGGAAAACCTGTTCGCGCATGAGATACAAAACAAAGCCGATGGTGAGCAGGTAGAGAAACACATTTGTAAAATGCCTGGCAATGGTTTCGGTATGAAATGTGCTGACTGCCGAACCGATTACTTTTTCATTCTGTTTTGAGCCGTCGGCTGCCGTGTAATCCACATTCACGAAAAAGGCATCCAGACCGGTTATTTTTCCTTTCTTGAATTGCCCCTTTTCATCCTGGTAAGTCACCTCATCGCCGGGGTTCATTCCAAAAAGCGATTGCTCGATGGCGAAAGAGGCAATGGACAGGGGCCGGTAACGCCCTCCTTCAAATTGGTCGGTGGCGTGGTTTTTTTCATAATACGCCGCCATCGAATGTTTTGAGAATATTTTCCCCAAACCCTTAAATCCCTCCAGCACATAGGTGTTTTCCTTGATCATCACCCCGTCGTCGAGCGCGTATTCATCGGCAAGCGAATTGGCATAAAAAAGAATCCCGATCAGTAAAAGCACCACAAGCTGTATCCGGAATGTACCGAATGGAAACAGCCCGGGTTGTTTTAATTCCGGAAGAGGTGCAGGAGCTTTTTTAGCGGCTTTGGCCATGGATTCCCTTTGGGACAAAAATCGTTAAAAATTGCCAATTAACAAGTCCTATTTTCGTATTGCCCTGGCCTCTTTCCTTCTTGTCAGAGGTTATTGTTAGCTTTGTATTTAGCTTTTTCAATCTTGAAAAACATTTCCCGAAGCCGCCTTTTTCTTCTGTTTGGATCCCTCTTTCTGCTGGGTCTGGCTCAGGTATTTTATTCGCTCAGGAAAGAGGACCCCGCAGCCGACGCGCAGAAGATAGCTAAAATTCTGCACGGCAAGGAAAAACGGATCACCGGTGAGCTTTCCGAGATCAGTGACAAAGCCTCTAAGCTTTCCTACCACCAGCTTTTTTTGCTTCGGCCCGACTATTACGGATCCCTGTTCAGAGAGGAAGGACTCGTGTTGCTTGTTTATGACAACGACACTTTGAAATTCTGGTCTGACAATTCTGTGGCCGTAGAAAACTACATCAAAGAAGTTTGCCTGGATGACCGCATGGCCAAGCTGAAGAACGGGTGGTTTGAAGTGGTCAAACAACGCATTTCGGGTTCCAGAATAGCTGTCGGACTGATCCAGATCAAAAGCGAGTATCCCTACCAAAATCATTATTTGATTAATGCCTTCCAAAAGGATTTTCACATCACCTCGCAGACCCGTCTGGTCATTAATGAAAACCAGAAAACTTTTCCGGCTGTTAAAAACAGCAAGGGAGAATATCTTTTTTCGATTCACCCCGATTCTTCGGCCACATCGGATGAACGGCCTGTAGGTTGGCTGCAATTGCTGCTGAACAGTCTGGGGCTGCTGGCGCTGGTTTTGTTTATTAAAAATGAATGTCAGGCGCTGAGCCAGAAAATCGGGAATGCCTGGTCGGTTATTTTGTTTGCGGCAACTCTGATCGCGTGCCGTTTTCTCACCATCCTTGCTCATTTTCCATCGGCTTTTTACGATGCCACGCTTTTTGGCCCGCAATATTACGGAGATGCCCGTTCCTTCTGGCTGCCCTCTCTGGGCGATTTTTTACTGAATGCAATGCTCATCTTTTATTTGTCCTTTTATGTTTCCAGAAACTGGCAAATGAAATTTCCTTTTCAGCGCACCAGCCTGTTTGCCTCACGTCTGCTGGTTCTGCTGCTGTTCCTTTCCTTGTTTTGGTTCTCCTGGCTCATTGACGGACTTTTTAAAGGGCTGATTCACAATTCTGAAATCGCGTTCAATGTAAACGAACTTTTCAGTCTGAACATTTATTCCATTCTGGGTATTGTCATCATCGGCTTTCTTCTGTTTGCATTCTTTCTGTATACGGATAAGGTCCTGAATTTTCTGTCCTCTTCGTTCCTGTCTTCGCGCGATATGTTGATGCTGTTTATTCCGGCGGCGGCTTTGCACATTCTGATTTGCCACATGCTCGGGCTGCTCGATCTGGTGGCCATCATGTGGTCCTTCCTGGTGATTATCGTCGTCGCCTGGATAAAGCGGCAATCCCTGCGTTCCTATTCTTTTTCGGGGTCCATCATTCTGGTTATGATCCTCACTTTATATTCGGTTCATACTTTTCTGAAGCACACAGAGATCAAAGAAAACGACAACAGAAAGGTGTATGCCGAAAAACTGGCCACCGAGCAGGACCCGATTGCCGAACACCTGTATCCTGAAATTGAACCCCAGATTCTGGAAGACAGTGTTTTGCTCGATTATCTGTACGACCCCAAAATGGCCGATGTGTTTGAAAAGCGGCTCATGCAGCGCTATTTTAGCGGCTACTGGGAAAAATACGATGTTCGTATAACCTATTTTGATACAGCCTGTAATGCGCGCATCAGACCGGGCAAACAAAGTCCGGACAACATCTCCCACTTCGACGATCTCATCGCAAAATCGGGCCAGGAAACATTCAGCAGCAATCTGTATTATCTGCAGAACCTTTCGGGCAGAATCAGTTACCTGGTTAAATTGCCGCTGCCAAGATATGAGAACGACCCGACCCCGGGCCATCTGATTATTGAACTGGAGTCCAAATTTATTTCCGAGGAAATCGGCTTTCCGGCATTGCTGCTTGATCGTGACCTTGGCATTTCCCAGCAAATCGCCAATTATTCATATGCCAAATACCGCAATGGTAAATTGATCAACCAGTACGGAAAGTACCACTATCCGGTTGTCGCCAATGCCTTTGCATCCTTTAAACCTGTTTTCTCTTTTGTTTCTCTGGACGGATACAATCATCTTGTTCACAGGCCCGATGCCAATTCGCTCATTGTCATCAGCAGGCCGGATGAGGGTATTCTGGGAGATGTGACCACCTTTTCTTACCTCTTTGCCTTTTACAGTCTTCTTCTTCTTCTTCTTCTTCTCGGCAAGCAACTTTTTTTCACCGAATTCAGTCTTGCCAGTCTCTCCTTTAAAGCAAGAATTCAATCCATTCTCGTGTTTATTGTGCTGGCCTCGCTGGCTCTTTTTGGATTTGGAACCGTATTTTACATACGCCAGCAATACGAGGTGAAGAACACGGAGAACATAACTGAAAAACTGCAGTCGGTGCTGGTGGAAGTGGATAACCGCCTGGATATGGATGAACTGGATCGCAACTACAAGGATTATTCTTCTTATATTCTTAAAAAACTCTCCAACATCTTTTTTACGGACATCAACCTCTATGACGTAAACGGCAACCTCTATGTGTCTTCGCGGCCGGAAGTGTTTGATGAGGGGCTGGTATCGAAAAAGATGAATCCTGTGGCCTATCTGCAAATGGCGGAAAAGAAAAAATCGGAATTTGTGCACGACGAAAACATCGGCAACCTGAATTACCTCTCGGCCTATATTCCGTTTAAAAACAGAAGCGGAAAGGAAATCGCTTACCTGAACCTCCCTTATTTTGCAAAACAGAGCGACCTTGAAAAAGGAATTTCAACGTTTCTGGTGGCCCTGATTAATATCTATGTACTTCTGTTTGCTCTGTCCATTATCGTTGCCATTGCCATTTCCAATTACCTGACCCGACCACTCAAGCTCATACAGGATAAAATGAGCAAGGTGAAATTGGGCAAAACAAACGAGCTGATAGAATGGAAACAGCAGGACGAAATCGGCAGTCTGATCAGCGAATACAACCGCATGATTGAGGAGCTTGCCGACAGCGCGCAGCTGCTGGCCAAATCGGAGCGGGAGAGTGCATGGCGTGAAATGGCGAAACAGGTGGCACATGAAATCAAGAATCCGCTCACGCCGATGAAACTCAGCATCCAGCATATTCAGCGTTTGCTTGATGACAAGAGCCCCGATCTGGAAGAGCGCGTCAGAAGACTGGCCAAGACCCTCATTGAGCAGATTGATACCTTGTCATCCATTGCCAGTGAGTTCTCGAGTTTCGCTAAAATGCCCAAAGCCGTCAGCGAGAAACTGGATCTGAAGCAAACCATCGACAACGCCATTGAACTTTTCAAAGATTCGCCGGATGTTGAAATCAGTTTTGTTTGTGAAACCAGGAACCGGTCTTATTATGTATTTGCAGACAAGGAGCAAATCCTGAGGGTATTCAACAACCTGATAAAAAATGCGATTCAATCCATACCGGCCGGCAGGAAAGGCGTTGTGTCAATTTATCTTAAGGTAAAAAACGGGATGCTTGTCGTCGAAATAAAAGACAACGGTACGGGAATCAATCCGGAGCTGATCGACAAAATATTTGTTCCCAACTTCACCACCAAGACCGGAGGAATGGGTCTGGGTCTTGCCATGGTCAAAAACATTCTCGAAAATTTTGAAGGTAAAATCGGGTTCGAAACCGAGGAGAACAAAGGCTGTACTTTTTATGTATCCCTGCCTGAATACACCAATCAGCATTGAGCCGGACAGACCGAATCAGGCAAATGAGTATCGTCTAAACCCCGAAGGTCTGTTTAAAGCCACCCCTTTTCCAGGATATCGCGGGTGTGGTACGTAATGATGATGTCTGCGCCGGCACGGGCAAAGGCATGCATATTCTCCATCACAATTTTCTGCTCATCTATAAACCCGTGTTTTGCAGCCATTTTCACCATCGTGTATTCGCCCGATACGTTGTAGCAGGCAACCGGCAATAAGGTTTCATTTCTCAGGCGGGAGATAACATCCAGGTATGCCAGGGCGGGTTTCACCATCAGGATGTCGGCCCCTTCATCTTCATCGAGAATGGCTTCACGCAGGGCTTCTCTTCCGTTGCGGAAGTCCATTTGATAGGATTTCCTGTCGCCTTCCTGTGGTGCGGAATCGGCGGCTTCACGAAAAGGCCCGTAATAAGCGGAAGCAAATTTTACGGCGTAAGACATGATTCCGGTATTCTCAAATCCGTTTTTATCCAGCAAACTGCGGATCGCGCCAACACGGCCATCCATCATGTCGGATGGAGCCACCATATCGGCGCCGGCCTGTGCATGCGAAAGGGCCATTTTGGCGAGGATATCCAGAGAAGGATCGTTTTCGACATACCCTTCGTGAAGCACCCCGCAATGTCCGTGTGTCGTGTAAGCACAAATACACACATCGGTAATGACAAAGAGCCGGTCGCCAAATTTTTTTTTCAATGCCGTTACCGCCTTTGCAACAATGGTATGGTCGGTATGCGAAGAGCTGCCATCCGGCGTTTTTTCTTCACCCACCCCGAAAAGCAAAACCTTGTCAATGCCCATCTGAAGGCCAATGCTGACATCCTGCAAAAGACGATCGATCGAAAAGTGATGAATGCCGGGCATGGCATCAATCGGGTGGGCGATATCGGTTCCATCTACAACAAAATACGGATAGACAAACATGTTCCTGGACAGTTTCGTTTCCGAAACCATTTCGCGGATGATCGGATTTTTTCGCAGACGGCGCGGGCGTTGAATGAGCATACGTATTGTCTTAAATTAAATATGAATCAGGTTGAAATTACAAACCATAAACAGCCTGGGCAAGTCCGATATCATCGAACGTTGCCGGCATGGCACAATGTTTCACACCGAATTGTCTCAGGGCATTGGCAGTAGCATCTCCCATGCCAACAATTTTTTGACCGGTTTTGACTTTGTTCTTTTCGAAAAAGGCTTCGACATTCGAAGGACTGGTAAAAACAAGAATGTCCACTTCGGGTACGAGCACATCGTTTGTCCGGATGGTTTCATACACCGAAACGTCGATCACCTGACTGCTGTTGCTGAATTGCTGCTGGATGCTGCGCATGCTTTCTTTTGCCTGTGGGAAAAGCACGGTGCCGCTACCGACAGTTGCGGCAAACTGTTTGCCGGTCATCCGGGTATCTGTCGAATAGCCGATAAAATCAGGTTTCTTGCCTGCACGACGCAGGGCTTCGGCTGTTGATTTGCCAACGCATCCGAATTTCGGATTGCCAAGGGCCGGGTTTTGACTAAAGAAATGCTTCACTGCATTTTTGCTCGTGAAAAAGACCCAGTCTGTTTTGGGAACGAACTTGAGCGTAATGGTCCGGATATCGATGAGCGCTTTTGAATGGACAGTAAAGCCGTTGTCACGAAGCGATTTGGAGAAAAGATCAAAACGGTTTGGGTTGCGTGTGATAAAAACGGAACGTGGATTTGTATGGTTGATTTTGGCAAGGATGTGCGTGGCCATTGCGCCGGTCTCTTCATGCTGATGGTAGAGCCATTTGGGAATCCTGTTCCAGGCTTGAGCAAAAGAAGTCCAGCTGCGGAAAAACGAATGACCCTCTTCATCTTCATCCGAAATGCAGTATACGCCCAGGGGCAGCTGGCAGCCGCCGTCCAGCATATTGAGCACTTTGCGTTCCACAGCAATAGCCTGTGCCACATCGGGATGGTGAAGAATCTGAAGTTTAGCCTGAAGTTCGGTATCCGAAGCCCTGATCTGAAAAGCCAGAACACCCTGGGCCGGGGCGGGAACAAACTCCCTGGGATCAAGTTTGGTGACATGAAATTCGCCCAGGTCAATCTGAAGCCGTTCAACGCCGGCAGCGGCAAGCAGAATGGCGTCGTATTGTTTATCGCGGAGTTTCTGGATGCGGGTGGGAACATTTCCGCGCAATTCCCGGATTTCCACATCCTCGCGGAAGGCAAGCATTTGTGATTTTCTTCTTGCCGAAGAAGTGCCTACAATGGCGCCTTGTTTCAGGGCGAATTTGTGAGCCGCATCCACAGCCTCCTCCCTGATGAGCAACAATTCGGAAGGGTCTTCGCGTTCGGAAACGGCTGCAACGATGAGGCCTTCGGGGGAAGTAGTCGGCAGGTCCTTGTGCGAATGAACGGCCAGATCGATTTCCTTGTTCAGAAGCGCCTCTTCTATTTCCTTGGTGAAAAAACCTTTTCCCTCGAGCTTGTCAAAACTCAGGTCCTGAATTTTATCGCCCTGGGTTTTGATTATTTTGATGGTTGATTCAAGACCGGCTTTTTTGAGCTGTGCCTGAACATGGTTTGCCTGCCAGAGTGCAAGTTCGCTTCCGCGGGAACCGATGATTATTGGACTTTGCATATCAGTTTAGAAATTCGTGTTTCCCTGAGAAACTCCTGTTTGGTTTGAAGACGGGAAAGAAGAGGTGTAAGATTAGGGTTATACCAGATAAAAAAGAATTATCCTTTGAAAGAATCATCGATCATAATTTCCTTGGCCATTTTCATTGGAACGCTGATGTATTTCTTTTCAATATAGGCAATCACTTTTTCAAGAATCTCTTTTGATGGCTGATCCAGTGTGGCAATATCTTTGGCAAATACGGTGTTCATGGCCGTATCGCGGATCTCTTTCACTTTGCGAGGCACTTCGCTCATGGCCAGTTCGACTTTGCGTTCGCGCAGGATGGCATTGAATTCTTCGATATTGCGGCCGATAATGTCCATGCAGGCGTCGAGTTCTTTTTCGCGTTCAAGCAGGTTTTCGCGGGCCACCTCCTGCAGGTTGTTCACTGCGATGAGGTTAACATCATAGCTGTCGAGCACTTCGGGGTCGAGGTCATTGGGAACGGCCAGATCGATGACTATTTTCCGGCTCTCGTCTCCGGCGCAAAGATTTTTATAAATCTCTTTGGTGATGATGCTTTCCGATGATCCGGTGCAACTGACGATGACGTCAAACCCGCCGATATAATGTGGAAGTTCAGACAAAAGAAACGATTGGCCGTTTAATTCAGCGGCGAGTTTTTGTGCGTTGATGAGCGTTCTGTTGAAAACTGTAAAGTTGGAGAATCCGTGTTTGCGCAGATATTTGGCCATGCTGTTGTTGGTAACGCCGGCACCGATAATGAGAAAGCGGGCATCGAGGTTGACATTCAATTCACGCAGTCTTCTGTAAGCAAGCGATACAACAGAAACGGGCTTTTTCGCAATTTGCGTTTCGGTATAAATTTCCTTGGCAGCTTCAATTGTTTTTTTCACGGCCAGACGAAGCAGATCGCCGGTATGTCCAAGCGCAGAGCTTTTCTCATAGGCGTTGCGCACCTGGGTAATGATTTCCCGTTCGCCCACAACCAATGAATCGAGTGAAGAGGCCACATTAAAAAGATGGCGCAAAGCAGCATCGCCTTCAAAAACAGAAGCATGTGTAACGGCCCAATCAATATCCGCGGATGTCCAGGCAGGCTTAAAGGCTGTAAAAAAAGTGTGAAGCCAGGTTTTTGTTATTTCCGTTTCGGTGATGACATGAAACTCTACCCGGTTGCAGGTACTGAGATACATGAGCTCATCGGCACCCGTTTGTTTGCGCAGCTCGGCCAGACGCTCAGGAACGGTTTCGTCTTCCAGATGAAAACGACCGATTTCTTTCAAATCGATGTTCTTGTGTGTAAAAGCTATGACTTTGATTCGCTGCACTGTCTGTACTTTGGAACACAAAAATGCGAAGATCAGACGGCTGAATTGTCATGGAATTGTCATGATGGTAAGGCATTATGACGAAAAGTGCATGACTTTCGTCATTTAGCTTGGTTTTTAGCCTAAATCACTATCCGTTTCTGAAAATAAAGAACTGAGCGAAGGATGCCTTCTTGTTCTGTCAAGGAGTTCATTTCTGGATAAGGCAAAGCTTTTTGCTTTATGCTGGGGTTCTGTCAGGACAAGGTCGGAAAAAGAAGGAGTAAAAAAAACTGTTTCCTGATAGCACCGGGTATCAAATGGCAATGAACAATTTTACAAAAACGTTTTGTACGCTTCAGATCTATTGAAAATAAAGGATCCTGAAAAATTCAGAATTTACGCACCCTCCAAAAACAAAAAACATGCCCGAAGGCATGTTTTTTAAACGTCAGAAAATTAGAGTTTTCGACTAGATAACTTTTACGTTAGAAGCGTTCAGACCTTTTGGTCCGCTTTCTACTTCAAACTGTACTTTGTCATTTTCACGAATCTCGTCGATAAGACCAGAAGAGTGAACAAAGATGTCTTTCTCACCTGACTCAGGTGTAATGAAACCAAATCCTTTCGTTGCATTAAAAAATTTTACTGTACCTTTTTGCATGTGTTTTGTTTTTAATAAGTGTTAAAGATATGAACAATTATTGAAATTCTCCCAATAAATCGAAGAAATTCTTCAAATTTGGGTGGAGACAGTGTGATTATCAATGGAAAGGCACCCATGATTATTTTGCATTTTTAAGGCAAAATTGCAAACAAATGGTTTAATTTTGAAGAAAACAGATGTTTGTTTGCCATTATTCTTCAAAAACGACAAAATCAGGCTGCACAGAAAAAAAAGCATAAGGGCTTCCGGAAATTATCTGTTGTTTTATAAAATTGTGCATAAAATCTGCCGTTCCGATCATTTATTCTGCTGCCGGGTTTCATTTTTGAGCTCGAAAACAGACCGGTTTCTTTCCCTTTTTGATGTGCCGGTGCGGAATATCCATAATTTAAAGGTGTGAATTCAGCATTCTGAAACCGAAAAATTAAACATTCATACATATATACAGTCCAAGAAGATGACAGAGAAGGAATTTATGCACGAGGCCATTCACCTGGCCATCGAAAATGTGGAAAAAAGAAATGGAGGGCCTTTTGGTGCTGTTGTTGTAAAGGACGGTAAAATTATTGCCCGCGGGTACAATCAGGTTACTTCCCTGAATGACCCGACGGCGCATGCCGAAGTGGTTGCCATCCGCAATGCCTGCAAAGCGCTCAATTCCTTTCAGCTTGAGGGCTGCGAGATTTACACCAGTTGCGAGCCCTGCCCGATGTGTCTGGGCGCCATTTACTGGGCCCGCCCGGCTAAGGTGTATTATGCCTGCACAAAAACAGATGCATCGGAAATACTTTTTGACGATGATTTTATTTACAAGGAAATAGAAAAACCTTTGCAGCAGCGCAGCCTGCCTTTTGTTCAGCTGATGCGCGAAGAAGCTTTGGCTGCTTTCAAAGCCTGGACAAGCAAGACAAATAAAATCGAGTATTGATTGTTGTGTGACCGGGAGGAAACCCTTTTGCCAGCCAAAGAGGCTTTTGTATGACCAACACAACACGTTACAAACACTTCCGGTGCTTAATTACTAAATCTGAATCATGATCGTTGAGAAATCCAACCGCAGCTGGCTCCTCCTGCTTTTTCTTTTAGGTGCCCTGCAAACGAATGCGCAGTCATCCGACGGAGACGATTCGCATGTCGTATACAACAGCAAAAGAAAGTTTCATGTGGGCTTTTATGTGGGATCATTCTTCACCAGCAAATACACGGCCAGCATGTATGACGGTTATGGCTTTGATGCGCTGGGAACGAAAATGGATTTCGCCGACAGTTTCATGTACCGCAGAATCAACAATGACTATGGCGGAGGTAATGGCCAGCCCGATCTGATTGCTCAGGCCCTGGGTGTGAATCATGGCGACTGGGCCTTTCAAAACCCCACAGACATGCCCATTAATCTGAAATACAATGTGGCCATTATGGCCGGTATACAAACCCGGTATTGCATTGATAAAAAAAATGCCATTCTTTTCAATGCCAATGCAAGCAAACTAACGGTCAACGGCGATTTTACAATTGAGATTGTCACCCCCACCATTGGCATTCAGGCTCCCGGAACAGGACCTTACCGCACATTCTCTCTGATAGGAGGAGAAAGACGCGCCATACTCCAGCTGGGCTACCAGCGTATCCTGGGCGATGTGGATAAACTCAATGTCTTTCTTGAAGGAGGACTTGAAGCCAACATGGCGAAGTTCGACCGGAATGTCATCAACATCAATGGCCTTCAGATCGATCTGACTACGTATTATTCACTTCCCGAATACGCTACATACAAGGCAAAATACCTCACCGGAGTCGGCATCGGGGTGTTTGGCGGAATTGGATTGAATTTAAGCATGAGCAAGAAATGGACCGTTCAGCTGGTTTATAACCCTTCTTACGACCGCATCAATCTGGGAATCGATCCGAAGTCGGTACTTTCGAATTCAATCGGATTGAGGGGCTATTACAATTTGTAAATCAGGTTTTCTGTTTTCATTCCGGATTGAAAAAAAAGAATTTCCAGAATCCCCGCTTCAGGGATGAATTCTTTAGCCCGGAGTTATTGACATCCGGAGGATCTGATTTGTGTTTTTCTGCATACTCCTTCAATGCAGCATTCTGAAGACTTGAATCCACGCTGATTTTTTCTGTTTGTGCCTTTTCCTTTATCGAATTGAACCAGACTTCATCAAAAGCAATGAAATTTTTAATGGATGTTATCTCGATTGTTTTTTTACGGGATGCCTGCAACCTGGCGTAAGATGCCGGTCCATTGGTATACATGTTGTACACTTCCTCAATAAAATCCCAGCCCATAAAACGCAGGTTGGCCTCGCTGGCCATGATCATGACCACATCCCTTTGCTCGACGGCAGTTTTTAAATCGAAGTCGGTGGAGACGAATCCCTTTCTTGCGCTGTCGCCGCGGAAAACAAGTTGATTGTAAAACCAGTATTCGGGCTGTGTATAAACCTTTTTTGTCAACCCCGATTCGTTCAGCCCCGACCAGTAGCTGTCTGAAATTGTTAAAACGCGGGGCTTGAAACAGTTTTGCGTGTCGGCCCAGACAATACTCGGGTAGGGCATCTTGTGGTGGGGAAGGGCCGAAAACAGATTAAGGCTCACCTCCATATCCATGTCCCAAAAACTCAGCTGCTCTTTCCATTCCACTTTACCGATGGAATATCTGGGCAGCTTTTTATGAAGCAGCTGATCCAGATACCTGTTTATGGAATCAAAGGCCACATACATGGCATAGGTGCTCCAGTGTGTGCTTGTTTGAGCATACATGGGAAAAGCAGATTCTGTTTTCGTTTTCAAAAACCAGCCATTGAAATCAATATGATTGATGCCAAATTTCCGGGCCGCCTGTATGTGCATCTGGTAATTGGTTCTGGCCGGGTGCGCTGGAAACGAATCGGGAATGTACTCGGGAAAATAAGAGGCCTTGCCGGGCGCAAAAAGAACGACAAAGGTTATTCCCCTTTTCGAGAGGCTGTCCTGGATCAGTTTTAATTTTTCAAAACGGTTTTCTATTTGCCGGTCTCCCATGTAATCTTTCCCTGCGTAGGTATTCAGGTATCTGGCCTCATAGAGATAGCCTGATTTTCCAAAAACCACTTCTCTTTCAAATGTCCTGTGAAAAGCCGAAAAATAAACCTGGTTTTTTAAACGTACAAACCAGCTTCTGAAACCAAAGTTGTCATTGAGGTATTTTTCTTTCGTCCGTGAAAAACGGCTTTCAAACCAATCTCCGGCATTGGGTGCAATGTCGGGCGCGAGCCTCACATCGCCATGCAATGGGTTTTCATTGAAAATGTGAAATTGCTTTTGAACGGCAGGAAAGAGCATGATCCCGATAACCAGAAACAGAAGCACCGCGCTCGTTATGTTGAGATTTGTCTTCACGTTTAAAATCTGAAATAGATAAAAGGATTGAAATCCGAAGCGGTGATGAAAGCAACAGAAAGCGTTAAAAAGGCAAGCGAGAGCGCCGTATAAAGAAACGTTTCTGCCAGGTTAAGCGAATCGGTATAAATTCTGTTCTGGATCTTCTTCAAAAATCCGAATGTTGTAAAAAAGGAGAAAAACAAGGCAAGGATCAAAAAGACGGAGACTTCATGCATATTCGCATGGGCTTCAAGCCATGGACGGTCAAAACAAAACATGGCCTGGATATAACGAAATCCGGCATTGACAGTGGTTTCCCGGAAAAAAACCCAGCCAAAATTGATGACCAGAAACGTAAGGATCAGTGCCGGCCATTTTCCAATGCGCTGCAGGAATTTGCCGTACCTGCCCCGTTCCAGGATCAGAAAGGTTCCGTGAAAGACACCCCAGATCACAAAGGTCCAGCAGGCTCCATGCCAGAACCCAGAAAGAACAAAGACAATCCACAAATTGAAATACAGACGCAGCCTGGAAGAAACACGGTTCCCTCCCAGTGGAATATACAGATAGTTCCGCATCCAGGCGCCCAGAGTCATGTGCCACCTTCTCCAGAATTCGGTTATGCTTTGGGAGGTATAGGGATTGTTGAAATTCTCCGGAAAACGGAATCCGAGCATCTGACCGATTCCAATGGCCATATCGGAATAGCCGGAAAAATCAAAATAAATCTGCATCGTATAACAGATGGCACCGAGCCAGGCAACATGTCCGTTAATCAGATTCAGGTCCATGGCGAAAGCTTTGTCGGCATAATCGCCAAGGGTATTGGCCAGCAGAACTTTCTTTGACAGACCGATAACAAACCGGTGAAATCCTTTCAGCGCCATGGAATACGTGAACGAATCAAAACGGCCGGTTATCTGATCGGCCATGTCTTTGTACCGGATGATGGGCCCTGCAATCAGTTTTGGAAACAAAATGATGTACAACTGGTAGTGCATGAAATTTTTGAGTGGGGCATGTTCCTTTCTATAAACGTCTATGACATAGGTCAGGCTTTCAAAAGTGTAAAAGGAAATTCCGATGGGAAGCACCACATGGAGCAAAGGCACCGCTTTCAATCCTCCCGCAGAAAGCAGGGTGTTGAGGTTGTCTATAAAAAAATTGCAGTATTTGAAATAAAACAGAAGCCCCAGATTCAGGCTGATGGAGAGAACCAGGAACAGCCTGCGTGACCGGTCGTTCGTTTGTTGCGACAAGAACCGGACAAGAAAAAAATCAATGAGGGTGGTTCCCAGAATGACAAAAATAAATTTGGGTGCCCCCCAGCTGTAAAAGAAAATACTGGAGGCCAGAAGAAGAACGTTTTTAAATCTGTCGGGACACAGATAATAGGTCAACAGAAACAAAGGCAGAAAATAAAGAAGAAAGACAATGCTGCTGAAAACCATGTATATTTCTTAGCTTTTTTTGAAGGAAAAAGATCCGCAAGCCGGGATCCGCATGCGAAGATATTGATCTAAACCGAAAAAAGGGAGGTTGAATCGCTTTTGCAGCGGCAAGCCGATTAAAGGGAGCTTGCTTTGTCTCCGCTGATTTGTTGCATTCAGATTTGAGCCAGTGCAAGAATTTTAATGATTGTATTCCAATTGCGGGTTGTGGCTGCCACCTTCATTTCTTTCTCGATGAGGGCATTGGGGAAGCCGAAATTGCCATTTTTCTTCCTCGATATACAAAGCGCATCCAGCTTGCTCATCTGAAAAACTTCTACATCTTCTTTGGCCGACAAAAGCGGAATTTTGGGTTTGTTCTGAGGTTCTTCACAAAGTAAAACAACATACATTTTTTCTTCCGCATTGGGCTTGAATGCCTTGAAAGGATCCAGTTTCACCAGAACCTCCATTTCTGCCTGTGTTCTGAGTATGACAGCCACCTCATAGCCAAGCGCCTGACCGAGTTTTTTTTCAATGCTTTTTCTGAGTTTGACGGAATTTGATTCGGCGCTTTCAAAAATGACATTTCCGCTCTGGATATATGTTTTGACTTCCTTCAGGCCGAAAGACAGGAACATTTTTTTCAAAGCATCCATTTTTATAATGTTATTCCCGCCGACATTAATTCCGCGTAAAAAGGCAATGTATCTGCTCATCGTATAGAATGTAAAGGTTCAATGATAAAAATAGTATTTTCCGGAACGTTTCAAAAGGTGTAAGGTGTGTTTCAAAGCGCGTTTGTTTTTCCAGCCCTGATGCCCCGGAATGACATACCTGGCATGGGGGTATTTCTGTATGAGGCGTCCGATTGTTCCCGGCCATGCTTTCAGATTGGCATCGGCCGTATTTCCCAGGCTCTTTGTTTCGCTGCTTTTGACCAGACAGCCGCCGTATAGTATTTTCTGTTCCGGAAACCAAATAACCAGATTGTCTTTTGTATGCCCTTCTCCAGGATAAAAGGTTTCAAAGGAAATGTTGCCGGTTATAAACGTCGTGTCTTTTAAAAAACAATGCATGGCCAGCTTGTCTGATCTTTCCATGCCCAGCACTTTGCTCTGAGACGAAGAGTAGGTAGTCACTCCGTTTTCTTTCAGTATATCCAGGCCTGCGGTGCGGTCGTCATGAAAATGGGTGACCACGCAGAGAACGACCTTTTGGGCATGTCTTTTCCATATGGAATCGAGCAAGGGTTTTGTCTGATTTTCATCCCAGGGCGTGTCGATGAGGATGACTCCAGCGCTGGTGACAACATACATGCTGTTGGACGGAAAAGGCTCCCCGTTAACCGGCTGACAGGTGGTGTATATATAGAAGTTGTTTACAAGCCGGGAAATGGAGAGAGGCATCACTTTTTGTGCGACGATCGGAAAGCAGTGAAGAAGACCAAGTAAAAGGGGTAAGAGGGCTTTCATGACACGAACTTAAGAAGCGGCAACCCGTCTGCATGGAGCATTCGAAGGTCTTGCTTAAGCGTGGCTAAATTAGCGTGTTTGGATTAAAAACACCTTGTTTTTCCGAACAATTAAAAGAAGGTGAAGGGCATTATTTGGTTTGGGCAATAACACATTCGTTGACAAACTTTGCCGAGAGAATGGTTTTTCTGATTTCAAGCCTCACCAGGCATTCTTTGTATGCTTTGACTGGAAGTTTTGCGGTAAAACCTTCTTTGCCGTAAGGAACCAAGGGAGCTGTTGTGATTGTCTTGTCGTTATGGTAAAACTGCACCTGTCCGGTGATGTCTGAATTGTTCATGGCCTGAAAGGAGCTGTCATAGAGATAAATCTCCAGGTGGTCCATGCATCCCAGGAATTCGATTTTGCAGTTCTTGTCCGTTTTAACGACCCCCTGCTGCGGCCCCTTTTGATTGTTTTGTGCCTGGAAATTGCCGAAGACAAAGACAAGGAGGATTAAAAGTGCAGTTCTTTTCATGACCCAAATGCGTTTTGAGATTGAATTTTCAGGCTTATTCTTGCCCAAATATACTCCGGCTTTACATCTGCCGCCCTCTTTTTCGATGAGCGCTGGTTCTGAATGGCCCCACATGACAAATGTTTGTTTGAGCCCTTGCCCAACCGGAGAGTTCGAGGCATTCATTTTACTTCTTATCCTCCTCCGGAATGGAATAATAAAGACGGTAATGAGAAAATCCGGAAGCAGGAATTTCAGAGACGGTTTTCCCAAAAGTTAAATGTTCGGGTTCGTTGTGTTCTTTGAAATAGCTTTCCAGATATCGTTTTCTTTCGTTGTTCAGACGGAGATAGTCTTCGTTCACTTTTGCCTGTCCGATAAGAAGCAGGCACTTCCCTTGCGTTGTGAATTCTGATGAAGCGTTATTCTGGAGATTGAGATAATGCACAAAAGCCCGGTTTTTTATGGACAGTCGGTTTGTTTCAGCAGAGTCTTTTCCGCTAAACAGGCTTTCGGGTTTGTGATTTTGAAGACAAAAAAATCTCTTTTTTGCTTCAAAGAACAACAGGGCTTCTTTTTCCCGTGATTCGAAATAACAGGGAATGACAGTGATCCTTTCTTTGGGATGGAAGAAAAGGTACCGGCTTATCTTGCGCAATTGGGCTTCATGAATAAAATTCATTTTTGAGCTCATCAGGGGCCACTCAACAAGATCATAGTTTTTGTTTTCAATAGCCAGAACGGATTTGACTTTGAGCACAGGGAAAGAGGGAGGCTTGACAAAAAGGTTCCTGATCACCTGAATGATGGCTGAGCGGAGATGGTATTTGGGGTTGTTCAGGTTTCCTGTAATGGGTATGGTCAGATCAATCTCGCGGTCTACATCCCGTACGAAAAACAGGGCGACGCGTATGGGAAATTTTTTAGTGTCATCTTTTTTCACCTTTGTGGCCAGAGTTGCATTTGCGACCTGCAAATGATTGCTGCTGCCGATTTGTTTGTCTTTCACAACCCAGGTGCCGTTCAAAGCCAGCGTGCCTTTGTCGAATGGATAAGATGTATAATAAACAGAATAGGGGTTAAACAGGGGTACGGGAACATGACCGATGTTGTAACTGAGAACGAAATCTCCGAAATCCAGCGGATTGACATTGAGTTTGATGTCCAGATCACCAAACGGGTTGAGTTTGGTGTGCAATGTTACATCGGTGCGTTTGGCCCGTGTGTCTACATGCTCTGCAGTGATATTGAGTGGGCTCACCGATACGGCGAATTTTTGTGTGAGCGAATAATCTTCATAAAGGGCTTTGGCATTGGATATTTTGAAGTCGTCGGCCCGGTACTGACTGTGAATAAGGTCTTCGGCCACCAATGCGATGTAATGAGCAATCTGGAAGACGATGTTTTCCCGCGCATGGTCTGTATAGGCCGTGGAGACCTGTTCGCCCTTGGAACCGATCATTCGTGTAAAATTATCGAGCGAATCATAGAGCTGGTACTTCACGTAGGCGCTGTCCAGAAACACCGAGCGAAACAGATACTTGCTGTTCATCGGACTCAGGGTATCCACATCGAATGCCAGTTTGGTGAAACTCAGATAGTCTTCACTGGCACTTTTGCCGAAATGAAAATCGGTGAGGGCCAGCTTGCCGGTGGCAATGAGGTTTTTCGCATTGCTGAAATTGCCTTTGGCATCAATGTCGGTATTCAGCATGGCGGAGAAATAACCATAGGTGGTCATTTCCCGGAGATACTGGTCAAGCGTTTTCATGTCAAAATCTTTCATGACCGTTTTCAGGTCATAGTCGTTATTTTTGAAATTCATTTTGAACAATCCGCTGACGTTGCCGCTTTTTTCCTGGAAGGTGAAATCGTATTTAAATGCCGATGCGGCCAGGTCTGATTGAATGGCTGCACATTCCACATTCAGTTTCGTGGCCTTGTAATGTACAGGTATGGATGTTTCGTTGTAAACCACCTCGCTGTTCAACAGTCGGATGTCCCTGAACGAGAAGGCCCACGCTTTGGCCTTTTTTGATGCCGGTTTGGCTTTTGTGGAATCGCTGTTGAAAAAACCGTCCCAATTGAATTGCGATTTATTTTCAACGATGTTGATCCAGAGGTGGTCGAGGGTGATGGAAGAAACATCAATGCTGTTGGAACGCAATTTAAGCAGGGAAATGTTGAACGAGCAATCGCCAACAGAGATGAAATTGCTTTTGCTTTTCTTTTCATGAATGATAAAGCCATAGGCATGAAAACGTCCGGTAAAGGGATTGACATACAGCCAGCTCATTTCCATTTTCCGGCCTGTATATTCTTCGCTGTATCTTTCGATGAGGTATTTGGCAATGGGCGAAATGAAAATGATCACGGCAATGACAAGTGCGGTAACACTAACCAGAAGAATGGCCGTTATTCTTAGAAACCTGTTTTTAATGCGGAGAAACAAACTCTTCATTTGACTGAAATTAATTTATGGGCGCTCAGGAATAACATCATGAGGGGTATTTCATTTTGAGCGCCTTCAGTGTATTTCTGACCTGCCGGGCAATAAAGAAATTTCTATACCATTTCTGATCGGCAGGAACAATGAACCAGGGCTGTTTGGTTCCGCAGCGCTCAAAAATCCGTTCATAGGTTTTCAGGTAAGCCTGTCTGTGAGAAAATTCGGTGCTGTCGGCAGGGTCATATTTCCATTTTTTATGGGGAATGTTGAGTCTTTCTTTCAGGCGAAGCACCTGTTCTTCTTCTGAAATATGAAGAAAAAATTTCAGGATGACCGTACCCGAGGCACGCAGATGCTGCTCGAAATGGTTGATGGAATCGTAGCGGCTGTCAAGTCCTTTTCGGGAAATGGTTTTGTGTACAGATGGAACGAGGATGTCTTCGTAGTGGGAGCGGTTGAAGATTTCTATCATTCCTGTTGCCGGGGCGTGGGGATGTATTCTCCACAAAAAATCATGCGTCTTTTCTTCAGATGAGGGAATTTTGAAAGCCTTGATGTTGACTCCCATGGGATTCATGCTTGAAAAAACATGCCGGATTGTTCCGTCCTTACCGGCCGCATCCATCCCCTGAAGGATGATCAGCACACTGTGTTTTTGTTCTGCGAAGAGTATATTTTGAAGATTGAAAAGCTGTTTCTTGTACCGGAGGGTTTCGTTCTCGGCAAACTTTTTTTCTATGCCATTGGGCGCTGTTGTCGGAAAATCTTCCAGATGGTTCATTGGCGTTACGATTTAAATACAAACGACAGAAAATCAACCGCTTCGGCATGAAACGGTGATTGCCTATTCAATACAAAGTGAAGATAGTTCAGGCGGTATTAACCCGGTTTAATATTCGTTCAGTGGGAGGACTTTGGGCTTAAGAAGGTGAATAGGAGCTTCGGATTCCCGGCAATACGGAAAAGGGCCTTTCTTTTTCGGGAGAAAAAAAATGACAGACCGGACATTGTGGAATAATTTGTTCCCTAGTCGTGCCGGGCGGCTTCAATGATGCGGTAGATGTGAAGAATAAAGGGAAATAGAGCATCCATGCTTTCCTGAGCTCCGCGTGTTGAACCTGGAAGAGCGAGTATGAGCGTGTTGCCTTTCATGCCGGCCACACCTCTTGACAACATGGAGAAGGGTGTTCTATCCTGTCCATAGCTTCTGGCAGCCTCCATAATTCCCGGGATTTCCCGGTCGAGTAAAGGGCGGATGGCTTCCGGGGTGATGTCTCTGGGAGAAAGTCCGGTACCTCCGGTAAGGACAATGAGATCGGTTTTGTTTGCCACCAGATCCAGGGTGACGGATTGTATGGTTTCGAGTACATCAGGGATAACCACATAATCGGTTACGGCGAGGTTCAGGCTTTTCAGTTTTTCTTCGATGGTTTTTCCGGCTTTGTCTTCTTTTTTTCCAGCCGAAACGCTATCCGAACAAACAATGACTGCCGCTTTAAGATCTTTTTTGAAAGTATCGGTATAATCCGCTTTGCCGCCCATTTTTTCCATCAATCGGATGGAACAGATTTCAAGCCCCTTGTCGATGGGTTTCAGCATATCATACATCGTCAAGGCAACCAGAGATGCGCCGTGCATGGCTTCCACCTCCACACCGGTTTTGTATACGGTATGCACCTCCACTTCGATATGCACCTCAAGTCCTTTGATTTCATACCGGATGGCTGTATATTCAATTGGCAGGGGGTGACAATCCGGAATCAGATCACTGGTTTTTTTGACACCCAGTAAGCCGGCGGCTTTTGCCATCTCGAAAACATCGCCTTTGGGAACCTGTTTTTTGACAATGGCCTCAATGGTTTTTTCGGAACTTGTTTTCAAAACCGCTTTGGCTATGGCTCTTCTGTGGCTGGATGTTTTGTGTGTGATATCGACCATACGGAAATGTTAGTGACGGTTATTTTCTGTTTGCAGTTCTTCCGGTGTATTGATGTTCCGGAACAGGATTTCGGAATCGAATTGTGTTTGTTTGTCCATGTCCAGATAGTTGACACGGAACTGCCCGAGCAGCGTTGTCATTTTCTTTTCTCCTGCAGCAATGCAGGCCATCAGTTTCTCCTGCATACCTTTTTTGTAAACGGCAGACAAAGGGTGTTTTGTGCCCAGTGACACAGGAACAAGCACATCTTCTTCTGCTGCATGGAGAATCAGGTACTCCAGAAATGCGCTTGTTATATTCGGAGTGTCACAACTCAATACGATATTCATGTCTGTTGATGAATGAAGCAATCCTGTATAAATGCCGCCCGAAGGACCGCAATCCTCAATCCTGTCGGGATAAAGCGGACGGCCAAGATACAGATAATTGCTGTTGGCTGAAATGATCAGGATGTTTGAAACAACCGGCTCCAGTGCGCGGATGGCCAGCTCGATCATGGGTGTGCCATTGATTTTCAGCAGGCCCTTTTCGGCACCCATCCTGCTGCTTTTGCCGCCGGCAAGAATAATTCCGTTTGGTTTTTCAGACATCCCTGTTTGCTTTAAACATAAGGTATTGGATCAGCCATTGAGAATAATATGTGTTTCGACGGATGTTCCCTTTTCAACAACCCGTATTCCCGGTGGCATATAGATCAGGCAATCTGCCAATGCGAACGACTGCATGGTATCCGACCCCTGCCCTTCAAGAATATGGACGGTGTTGTTTTCCGTTTTGCCTTTCAGAAACAACGAAAAATCGCTTGTTTTTCGGTATTCTTTGGCCAGCACGCATTGTCTTTTTTCCAAAAAGGGTTTGTTGAATCCCTTCATCATGCGCAAGGCGGGATAAACATATTCATAAAAGCAGGTCAGCACCGATGCCGGATTTCCGGGAAGGGCAAAGATGGCCGTGTTTTTCTTTTTGCCGTAATAAATCGGTTTGCCGGGCTTTTGTGCCAGCTTGTAGAATAAACAGTTTATCCGTGTTTTCGGAAGAGCCGTTTTTACAAAATCGCAATCCCCGGCTGAAATCCCTCCGGTAAGAAGAATGATGTCGGATGCCTTCAATGCCTTTTCGAGGGCCGATCGGATTTGTTTTTCATTGTCTTTTACATGTACCAGCGAAACAGGCTCATTGCCGCTTGCGCGAAGGGCCATTTGCAGAGCAAAGGAATTGGATTCATAGATTTGACCCGGACTGAGTTTTTTGCCCTGCACCTGAAGTTCATCACCGGTAACGATGATGGATATGCGCGGTTTCTTATAAACTGAAACTTTGTTTATCCCCATTCCGGCCAGAAATCCAATGCTTGCAGGACCCAGAAGATGTCCTTTTTCAAGGGCCGCATCTCCCTTTTTCAATTGCGCTGCGCGGAAACGGATATTCGCGCCTTTATTCAAAGCGGTCTGGAGGATGTGAAAATTTTGTCCGAGTTCCTTTGTATTTTCTTTGATCACAATGGTGTCAGCTCCCGAAGGAATCATTGCTCCCGTAAAAATGCGGTAAGCTTCACCTTTCTTTAATGCCGGCAGGGGTTTTGTTTTTCCTGCAGCAATAACTCCTGCAATGCGGAATGTTCTCAGGCCTTCATTAAAATCCGAATGCCTGATGACAAACCCGTCCATGGCGCTGTTGCTAAATACCGGAAGATCGAGAGGGGCTTTTACACTTGCTGCAAGGATGCAACCCAGGGAGTCGGTGATGGATTTGGATTCGGTTGCCGGTTTACCGATGGTTTTGGCAATTATTTTCCAGGCTTGCTCCGGCGAGATCATTGTTTTTCCTTTTCCCTGCGTATTTGCCTTGGTCATTTCCTGAGAAGTAAGTTAAGATTTGAAACCGTGTTGTTGTTGTTGAAAATCATCAGACAGATAAAGTCACTTTCACCGCCACAGCCTTGAAAGAGGGTGTCTTGCTTCTGGAATCGGTGGTGTGCGGAATCAGGATATTGGCTTCGGGATAATAAGCGGCCAGGTTTCCGGCTCTGATATTGAATGCTTTTACCTTCAGTCTTTCCATAGTACCTGTTGAATTGTGAAGCGTGATGAAATCATTTTCTGCAATTCCGAGTTTTCCGATGTCCTCCGGATTCATCAAAACGATCCATCTTTCTTCCTGTTTTCTGAATAAATCATATTCTTCGTAGACAATGGAATTGAACTGGCCTTCACTACGGATACTCATCAGTCGGAATTCATCTTTTTCTCCTTTCAGCGGAGGAATGGCGATGGTTTTGAAATTTGCTTTTTTGTCGGGTGTGGGGAAAAAGGGTTCGTGCAGGATTCTTCCGCTTACCTGAAATTCCTTTTTTGTGTTTCCGATGTTTTCTATTTTTTCAAAACCCGGAATTGTGGCAGCAATGGCCTGGCGCACATTGTTGTGTTTCTTGTATTCGGCAAACCGGATATCTTTTTCCTCCAGCACGCCAATGGCAATGTCGCAGAGGATATCATTTTCTGACCTTACATTGTTCAGCCGCACAATGCCTCCGTCGCTCAAGCGGATAAAGCTGAACATGCTTTCCTGTGTCGTTGACTGTTTCTCTTCATCGCGTGCGGCCACCGGCAGAATGATGGCTTCTTCATCCACACCAAACAAATGCCCCTGGTTGAGTGTGGTGTTCAGGAACACTTTGAACGGAATGCGGTTGAGCGCTTCTTCTGAAAAGGTACTGTCCGGATTTGAAGCGTATAAATTGCCTCCCATGAGGAAAGCAGCATCCATTTTTCTGTCATGCGCAGCCTGCATGCATTGCATAGTGTCCAGCCCTGTTTTGGATGGAAGCTCCCGGCCCAGCATGTGTTGCAGTTTTTCGAGCACCTTCTCTTTCAGCACGGGGGTAACGCCAACAGAGCCTATTCCCTGCACATTGCTGTGTCCGCGCACAGCGCATGNNGAAGGGAAGCAGTCCTGCATGCGGCTTCCCGGCCATCCCGCGGAGCAAAGCCAGATTCACGATGCTTTCCACGTTCTCCACACCGTGATCGTGGTGAGTGATGCCCATGGCCCAGGCAAAAATGACTTTGTTTGCTTTGACATATTTTTCGGCTACAGCCTCCAGGGTTTCTTTGCAAAGACCACTGACGCTCACAATTTCTTCCCAGCTTGTTGCCAGAACATCCTTTTTGTAAGAGTCAAAACCATTCGTGTAGTTGTTTACAAAATGCTCGTCGGCACCGTTCTTTTCAAAAACGGCTTTGGCAATGCCTTTCAGTAAGGCAATATCACCACCGATATGAGGCTGGAGATAGGTTCCTGCAATATCCGTACCGCGGGTCACCATCGAGCGCATGCTGCTGGGAATGCTGAAACGGACCATTCCCGGTTCAATCAGCGGATTGATCACCACCACATGTCCGCCTTTCCAGTTGCAGCGCATGAGTTCTTTTACGAAGCGAGGATGGTTGGAAGCCGGATTGGCGCCAATCACAAAAATCAGATCGGCATGTTTCAGGTCTTCCAGGTCGACGGTAGCCGTGCCCGTTCCCAATGTTGTTCCCATCCCGACACCCGAAGCCTGGTGGCAATAAAAAGAACAGTTGTTTACATTGTTTGTTCCATAAAGCCGGACGAACAACTGGAGCAGGAATGCGGCTTCGTTGGAAGAGCGTCCTGAACTGTAAAAAAAACTGCGATCCGGGTCTGTTGCCTTCAGCTTGAAAATGATCCGTTCAAGCGCTTTGTCCCAGCTCAAGGGGGCGTAATGACTATCCCCCTTTTTTTTGACCAAAGGATAATTGAGCCGGCCCAATCTTTCCAGTTCCATGGGACGCATGGCTTTCAGATCTGCAATGCTTTTTTCTTTAAAAAGTGAAAGTGGAATTTCGGGTTGAATGTCGGTCAGCTGTGCCTGAAAACTTTTCTTGCAGACTTCCGGGAACTCGCCGGCTTCGTTGCGCATTCCGCCGCTCTGGCCACCCATCCCCAAAGCACAGGTCTTGCAGGTGTTTTTAGAGCTCAGCGCCAGATACAGGTTTTTGTATCCAGTTGCCTTGCCGACATTAAGAGCGTATTTGATGGATGTGAGTCCTCCGACAGATTTCATAGGTTTAAAGGTATGGAATTACTGCAATAGTTTTTCCTCATTGTTGCGCATGACAACAACTTCAACCGAAACTTCTGATGCATATCTGCTGAAATAACTTCGGAATCGTCTGAGCACCCAATCGTCGTAAAAGATAGGCGCCTTGATTTCGCCGCCGGCCCAGTCGTCCAGGTAAACCCTGTAATCGCCATGTTCGTTATCGTTTTTAATGGCGTAGTGCTTTATGTATTCCGGCAATTTCGGATACATGTCTTCGGGTATAAAAACATAGGTGTAACCGTATTTCCCCGAATAGACATCGAACGAAACAAAACTTCCGGCCAGATTTAAAAAATGACTGGATGGAACAAGCACAAAGAGCACGAGGGCCGCCTGAACATACCGGTTATCTTTCATTGATTTCAAAAGACCGTATCCGGTTTGGTGTTTATACAAGACAAAGACAAAAACAACCATACAGATGTTCCAGGGGAAAACTGAATAATTGGAATTCAGAACCAGGGGACCCAGCATCATTAAAATGCTCAGGTGAAAAGCCGCTGCAAGGAAAAAGGAAATCTTCTTTAGTTTGGGTATCCAGATTGCAATACCGGTTCCAATCTCCATGGCCGGAATCAGGAAACTGAGGGACGACAATAAAGAGTATCCGGGAGCGGGTAAGACCCCCTGAAGTTTATTGATCATCGGACCATACACATTGATGAAAAAACAAGCGTTGATTTTATTCAAGCCGGTAAAAATATAGATGGCGCTGATGAGGATTCGGAATATCAAAAACAGTTTTTCTTCCTCCACCTTGTTGCAGGCATGCAGATACACAAGAAACAGAAGCATCGAAAAAATATAGAATTCGGGCTGCAAACGGTTGATGTCTTCCAAAACCAGCAGCCCCGTTAAACCTAAAATAACGGGAATAAATAGCCCGGGCCGGTTCACAAAAAGAGCAGCGATAAGCAAAGCGATTAAAAGGCCAAGCAAAACGAAATTGAGGGGAACGGTCAGGGAAGGCAGAAAGGAGAAAACAGGGATCGTGGGAAATGTACGCGAATTGTGCCAGAGCTTGAAGCAAATAAAAACGGAAGAGAGAAATCCCAGTAAGGTTGTTTTATAAAGAAAGCCAATGGGGTTTTTCATTTGTTATAAACGGAAAGGTTTTGCCGGCCCGATTGGATTCATTCAGGTTCATCGGACTTAAATATATGTAAACCATCCGAACCGGAGAAAACAGAGAAAAATTCAGACGATCCGTTTTTAAGAAGCAGGATTAAATGGATTTAAATTGTGAGTGCAGCAAAAGTGATTCATTTTACTGCAATCTGGATGCATTTTGATGCATTTCTGTTTGCGGTTGTTACAAACGGATGTGTTTTTGTTGCAAAAGTGATCCATTTTGTTGCAAAAACGTTTCATTTTGTGACAAAACGATTTTATTTTGTTGCATTCTCACTTGCAATTGCAACATTGCCTTTGCGGGTGTTACAAACTGAATCGCTTTTGTTACAAAAGCGATTCGGTTTGTAACCATTTGATGTTACACAGCTGCATTCTGAATTCATTTTGTTGCAATCGGAAACAGTAAGGATGAATTCAGGATTCATTTTACCGCAAATGAACTTGAAATCACAAATTCCTGCTTTATACCGAAGGAACTCTGTCTTGCAAATGGGTCTCTTGCATACTCCATGCAAAATTCGGGTTTATGGAATTTTGATCTACCTTGCATCATTACCCTAAAATACATTTTCTTATGATTTTCAAACGCATTTTTTTGGGTTTTTTCTTCCTGGCATTGATCATAGCCGCTGTTCCGGGTTTGCATTTCAATTCGTCAGCAAAGGGCCACTATAACTTTCCGAAAACGGGCTCCTATATAAAGGAGTGGAATAAAGCAGATTCGCTTATCGCCAAGGGGCTCAATAAATCGGCCCTGGAAGTTGTGATGGGCATCTATTCAAAAGCCAAAACCGATCAGAATGCGGCACAAACCGTCAAAGCCATCATGTATAAGCTGAAACTGGAATCTCAGATGGAAGAGTATTCGGCCGAAAAGGCCATTTCTTTTTTGAAAGACGAAGCCAGAGCCTCGGCCTACCCGCTCAAGCCCGTGATCCATTCCATGCTGGCAGATATTTACTGGCAGTATTATACGAATAACCGCTGGAAATTCTATAACCGGACACAAACCGTCAATTTTAAAAACGGCGACATCACCACCTGGGATCTCAATCATCTTGTCGATCAGTGTATCAAAGAATATCAGGTTTCGCTGCTCAATCCCGATACGCTTCAAAAAACGAAGCTGGACATTTACGATGATGTGATCAGCCAGCATCCCGATACGCGCAAACTCAGACCCACACTTTACGATTTCCTTGCCAACCGGGCCATTAAGTTCTTTTGTTCCGACGAACCGGATATTACCCGGCCTTCTTACCGTTTCGATGTCGACAATGCGGCATATCTCTCGGCAGCTGACAATTTTATCAAGCTGAAACTGGAGTCCAAAGATTCGATGTCGATGAAGTTTTATGCCATCAAGGACCTTCAGCAGCTCATTGCTTTTCACCAAAACGACAAAGATCCGGAAGCCTGGCTGGATGCCGATTTGAAAAGACTGATATTCATCCAGGCCCATGCGGCGTTTCAGGATGGGGCGAAGTTGTATTTGAAATCGCTTCTCAATCTTCAGGCCGATGTGTCTTCACGGTTTCCACTGGCTTCCTGTGTAAGCGAAGTGTCTTTCGAAATTGCCAACTGGCATCATGAGTCAGGCAATAAGTACAATGCCCTGAATTCGGATTCATGCAAATGGGAAAAAAAGCTGGCCCTGGAGTTGTGCAAAAAAACGGAGGCGAAATTCCCGGAAGCCTATGGCTCTAAACAATGTGCCATGCTCGAAAGCCGCATCCTTTCGAAATCGATGGAGCTTACTACCGAAAAGGTGAATGCACCCGGTAAACCATTCAGGGCCCTGTTCACCTACCAAAATGTAAACAAGGTGTATGTACGCATCGCCAAAATGGATATTGACAAATTCAACAAACTCAGCGAAAATTATTACGGCGAGGACCTCATCAAACAATACCTGAAACTCCCCTCCATCAAACAATGGGAGCTGAGCGTGCCCGACGACGGCGATTTCAACACACACAGTGCCGAAATGAAACTGCCGGAACTGCCGCTGGGACATTACCTGGTGCTTACGGCATCCGACAAAGAGTTCGGTTACAAATGTCAAGGCATTTCTTACACACCGGTATGGATTTCGGACATCAGCTATCTGGACCGGCGCAAAACAGACGGAAGCATCGAATTTTATGTGCTTCACCGCCAAACCGGAGCGCCGCTGCAGGGTACCAACGCCCAGCTGTGGATCCAGAAATACAATTACCTGAACCGTAAATACGAGTGGATCAAGTCCGATCGGTTTACAGCCGATGAAAACGGATATTTCAAAATTCCGGCTTCCAAAGACTACCGCAACTTCAATGTCGAATTCACAAAAGACAATGATAAATTCTACCTGGACAATTCCTATTACCAGTACCAGGGAAATAAACAGGAAAAAACAAAAACAGCCAAAACCTTTTTCTTCACTGACAGGGGAATCTATCGCCCGGGGCAAACCGTTTATTTCAAAGGAGTTTGTGTGCAAACCGACGGCGAGACCAATGAAATCCTACCCAACAAACCGGTAACGGTAACGTTCTACGATGCCAACTACCAGAAAATATCCAGTGTCGATCTCACCAGCAACGAATTCGGAAGCATCACCGGAACATTTACTGCCCCGCTGGGCGTCATGAACGGACAGATGTGGATCAGCGACGGGAACGGAACAAAATATTTTTCTGTCGAAGAATACAAACGCCCCAAGTTTGAAGTTAACGTCAAGCCGGTGAGCGGGGCGTTTAAACTGAACGATACCATCACGGTAAAGGGGATTGCCAGGGCATACTCGGGTGCAAATATAGACGGAGCACAGGTGAAATACCGGGTGGTCAGGAATGCCAGTTTCCCGTATTGGTTTTATTGCCGCAGAGGGTATTACCCGAATTCGGTGCAGACAGAAATCACCAACGGCTTCTGCACAACCAATGACACGGGAGGGTATGTGATCCGTTTCAAGGCCCTGCCCGATCACAGTATTTCCAGGGAATCGTCGCCCACTTATACCTATACCGTCTTTGCCGATGTAACCGACCTGAATGGAGAAACACACAGCAACACCGGTTATGTAAGCGTGGGTTACAAGGCTCTGAATCTGGCCATTCCTGTTCCCGACAGGGTCAATAAAGAAGATGTTCAGAAATTTGAAATAAGTACGGCGAACCTCAATGGACAGTTTGAACCGGCAAAGGGGAAGGTAGAAATCTATAAGTTGAAAGATCCCGGCAGGGTGTTCCGCAAACGCCAATGGGACAGACCCGATAAATTCCTGATGAGCCGGGAAGAATTCTATGCCGCATTCCCCAACGACGCATATAATGATGAGGACAATATGTTCAAATGGGAACGCGGAGAAAAAGTGCTGGAGTCGGATTTTTCGAACACCTCCGGGCCCTCCGGATCGGTTCTGGCGCCGAAAGTGAGTAACAGAAATGACACCCTGCACCTGAAGAATGTCAAACAATGGAACCAGGGTTATTATGTCATGGAAGCCCATGCAACAGATCGTTTTGGCGAAGATGTGATGGAGGTCCGCTATTTTACGTTGTACTCTGAAAAGGAAAGCGGTATTCCTGTTCCCGAAACGGACTGGTTCAGTGTTTTGAAATCGAATGGGGAACCCGGAGAAAAAGCCAAAATTCTTATCGGCAGCAAAGAGGATGTAAAAATTCTGTTTGAACTGGAATACAAAAACGAGGTCATCAAAACGGAATGGCTGACTTTGAACGGGCGGCAAAAACTCATCGAGCTGCCCATCGAAGAAAAGGACCGGGGCGGTTTCGCTTACCATTTTGCGTTTGTGAAAAACAACCGCTCCTATGTACACGAGGGAGGCATCTCGGTTCCCTGGACCAACAAACAACTCGATATTGAATTCGAAACCTTTCGCAATAAGCTTGAACCCGGACAACAGGAAGAATGGAAACTGAAGATCAAAGGCAAAAAAGGCGACAAGATCATGGCCGAAATGCTTTGCACGCTTTATGACGCCTCCCTGGATGAGTTCCGGACCAATTCTTTTGATTTCAATATCTGGAACAACTTTTATTCGAGCATGTACTGGTCGGCTGCCGAAACTTTCGGTATCAACAATTCCCAATTCTATTCCAGCTACTGGAACACGTACCCCAATGCTCCTGCCCGTTATTATGAGTCATTGAATTGGTTTGGCTATTCATTCTACGGCTACCGAACCAATTACTATGGATATGATTCGGATGGAGATGGGGTGAGCGACAGGACTGCGAATAAAGCGATGGCTACTCCTTCGGCGCCCGGAATGGCGGAAGAGCAGGAGAGTTCGGGCAAAAACAGACTGACAAGATCGGATAGTTATAGCAAAAAGACGGCCGACAAATCAGGAGAAGTGACAACGGTTTCGGCGGGGGATGGGGTATCTGAAGGGAATAGTGGATCGGCCGGGCCTGCGCTTATTCCTCCATTGAGAGGAGGCTCATGGAAAGACCTGGATTATATGGAGGGAAAAGACAACAAAGCATTGGCCGATATAAAAGCCAGGGGCAATTTTGCAGAAACCGCATTTTTCTACCCGATGATTGGCACCGATGAACACGGAGAGCTGGTTGTGAAATTCACCGTACCCGAAGCCTTGACCCGTTGGAAGATGATGGGGTTTGCCCATACCAGGGATCTGATGTATGGAACCGTTGGCAACGAATTGGTCACCCAGAAAGAGCTGATGGTTGTTCCGGATGCGCCGCGTTTTTTTCGCGAAGGCGATGCCATGAGTTTTACGGCCAAAATTACCAGCATGGCTGATGGCAAACTGGATGGAACGGCGCAGCTTCTCTTTTTTGATGCCTTAAGCATGAAACCGGTGGATGATTTGTTTCTGTTCAATGGCAATGCCACCCAAAATTTCACGGTAGCAAAAGGAGCCAGTACCGTTTTGAGCTGGGACATTAAAATTCCCGAAGGCCTGGGAGCAGTGACCTATAAAGTCGTTGCCAAAGCCGGTAAATTTTCTGACGGAGAAGAAATGGCCGTTCCGGTGCTGACAAACCGGATGCTGGTGACTGAATCGATGCCTTTGCCCATCCGGAGCAACGAAACCAAAGTGTTCAATTTTGATAAATTTATTTCTCAGAACAACCACTCCACAACACTTCGCAACCACAAACTGACTTTGGAGTTCACCGCCAATCCGGCCTGGTATGCGGTTCAGGCATTGCCATACCTGATGGAATATCCCTACGAATGTGCAGAACAGACGTTCAGCCGGTTTTATGCAAACAGCATTGCCGCGCATATCGCCAATTCCAGTCCCAGGATCAAGGCCGTGTTTGATTCCTGGAAATCCCAAAGTCCCGACGCCCTGCTTTCCAATCTTCAGAAGAATCAGGACCTGAAAGCGCTCATGCTTGAAGAAACTCCCTGGGTACTGGACGCAAAAAATGAAAACGAACGTAAAAAGAGAGTCGCGCTTCTTTTCGACCTGAACAAAATGAGCAGCGAGCTCGACCAGGCTTTGCGTAAACTTCAGAAGATGCAGGCATCCAACGGAGGCTGGCCCTGGTTTGAGGGAATGCCCGACGACCGCTACATCACCCAGCACATCATTACCGGAATGGGCCATCTCGATCACCTGGGCGTTACCAACATCCGCTCGGATACAAAAACATGGAACATGGTTCAGACCGGAACCAAATATCTGGATAACCGGATCCGGGAAGACTACGACTGGATCCTTCAGCACGACGCCCTTCATCTGAACGACGATCATCTGGGCTATGAACAAATCCAGTATTTGTATGCGCGGAGTTACTTCAAGGATATTCCGGTAGATAAGCGGAACCAGAAAGCCTTTGATTATTACAAAGCACAGGCACAAAAGTACTGGCTCGGGAAAAGCCGCTACATGGAAGGCATGATTGCCCTGGCGCTTTGCCGGAACGGCGACAAAAAGACACCTGCCGATATCATGAAATCGCTGAAGGAGAATTCAATTACCAGCGAAGAGATGGGTATGTACTGGAAAGAAAACGATGACGGATTTTACTGGTACCAGGCGCCAATCGAATCGCAGGCTCTCCTGATTGAGGCTTTCGATGAAGTGTCGCACGACCAGAAATCGGTTGATGATCTGAAAGTCTGGCTGCTCAAATCAAAACAAACCCAGGACTGGAAAACAACCAAGGCAACAACTGAGGCCTGTTATGCACTTCTGCTTCGGGGTACAGACTGGCTGGCTACAGAAAGCAATGTGGAAATCAGCATGGGTGACATGCAGATCGACCCGAAAAAGATGGAGGGTGTGAAAGCGGAAGCCGGAACGGGATATTTCAAAAAGAGCTGGAGCGGAACCGATATCAAACCCGAAATGGGCAAAGTGACGGTTCACAAAAAGGATGAAGGGGTAAGTTGGGGAGCCGTTTACTGGCAGTATTTTGAACAGCTCGATAAAATTACGCCTCATGAAACGCCCCTGAAACTTGTCAAAAAACTCTTTGTTGAACGCAATACGGCTTCCGGACCCGTCATCGAACCGCTGGATGCCCATGTCAAACTCAAGCCCGGAGACAAAATCAAGGTTCGGATTGAACTTCGGGTGGATCGTACCATGCAATATGTACACATGAAAGACATGCGGGCCTCCTGTTTCGAACCGGTCAATGTCATATCCGGTTACAAATGGCAGGACGGACTTGGATATTATGAAAGCACCAAGGATGCAAGCACCAATTTCTTTTTCTCCACCTTACCAAAGGGCAACTATGTATTCGAATATCCGCTTTTGGTTACGCACAACGGAGATTTTTCAAATGGGGTGACCAGTATACAATGTATGTATGCTCCTGAATTCGGAAGCCATTCGGAAGGAATAAGAGTGAAAGTGGGTAAATGAGTGAATCAGATGGTTTCTGAAACGGTTTCCCCGGTCTGTTCAATTTTCTGGCTGAACAGAACCCCGTAAGAGATGAGTGCAAAACTGGTAAAGATGAATACGTGCGAGATGTCGTTGAAGTTAAACCATTTTGGGCTGATGGATAGCTTCCAGGTGTGAGCAACCGCCGAACCAAACGAAACCGCAATACCCGTTGCAAGCCACGCACTGCCAGCTGCTCCTTTTCGAAAGCCGTAGAAATGGATGATCATAACCGGAACCATCCCGATGGCAACCTGGATCTTCACCACATTGTAATCTCTGAAGATGAGCATGAACAAGAGGAACAGGGCAAGCTGAACCCTGGCTATGATCCTGAACAAGGAACCGTTTTTTGAATCTTTGAGCAAGCTGCGGCTGGTGGCCACCTGGGCAAAATAAATGGAGATTCCCGAAATCACACTCATCCACAACCAGATGGTCAGGTGAACCTTTTCGCTCTGATAACAAATCAAACCATGAACGATTACCCCCATGAGCGTGGAAATACCCATGAGCAAAAAGAATGTTTGCCAGGCAGCCAATGAGGAATCCTGTTCTCTGAATTTATGGAAAGCGGCGGCCCGGCTTATGCAAAAGGCACCAAGAAGAAGATCCGTGACGGCTGTAACAGGTTCTGAGAGTAAGAAGCTTCCGATATGTATGGCGAATGGTTCCATGTTTAATCCTGACAAAGGTACGATTTTCCGGAAAAATATAAATGCAGCACCCGAACGAATCCATGCTGACCGATCGCTCCGTCACCAGCAATCCCGCCGCCTGATCAACGGCAGGTTTAACCGAAGACAGCTAAGGGAGTTTATCTGATGAAGCCGGAGCGGAAGCGGAGAAACACAAAATTCAGATCGTTCAGAGCAGATCGCATCAGTGTAAATCCCGATAATGGATCATCGAATCCGAAATACAGCGCTCCATTTTCCGTTTTGGGCTGATTCGGAAGAATGAAAAGAAAAAACAAGAAAAGAATATTGCGACTGGAATCATCGTATATTGCATCAGCGAA
>PLXK01000225.1:0-7965 GCA_003151415.1 Bacteroidota bacterium | reverse complement strand
TGCCATATATTTTTTTTGGATGCTGATTTTTTCTTACTTCGTATCAAATAAATTCAAAAACCAAAAACCATGGCAAAAAAAGTAGCAAAAAAAGCAGCAAAGAAAGCGGCCAAGAAGCCAGCCAAAAAAGCAGCTAAGAAAAAAGCTTCTAAAAAGAAGTAATTCTGGAAAAGGCTCCCTCAGGGAGCCTTTTTTTTATCTTTCCTTTTTCCCTCCTCCTTCAATCAAACACAGTTTCCTTTAAATATGCACCATTGCCGGGTAATCCGGACAGTGTAATCTTTCCGCAGACGAACTTCAGGCCTTCAAAAATGTCGTTCTTAATCAGAAGAGGACCGTCAAGATCTGCCCATTGTGCAAAAGGACTTAACTGAGCGGCGGCAGAAACGGCACAACTGGATTCCGACATGCAGCCGATTAAAATTTTCAATTGGCATTTTTGGGCGTAATCAATCATTCGTTTGGCTTCCGACAAACCTGTACATTTCATCAGCTTGATGTTGATTCCGTGAAAAGCATGGCGGCAATGTTCGATATCGGTGTACCGCTGGCATGACTCATCCGCAATGATGGGAAGCGGACTTTGTTCTTTCAGCCAGGCATGATCATCCAGGTTGAAACGGTCAAAAGGCTGCTCGACAAAACTCACATTCATTTCCTTCATCCGGTAAATCATGTCCAGGGCATATTCGCGGTCGGTCCAACCCTGGTTGACATCTACCGAAAAGATTTTGGTTGTGCTTGCATGAACGGTTTCGATAATCAAACGGTCGTTGGTTCCACCGAGTTTTACTTTCAATATGGGAAATCCGTCGGTCTCTTCGATTTTACTCCGGATCAGCTCCGGTTCATCCATGCCGATTGTAAAAGAAGTGAAAGGAGCCCGATCGGGATCCGCACCATAATATGCATGTACCGTTTTTCCGAGCAGTTTACAGGCCAGATCATGCAGGGCGATATCCACCGAAGCTTTTGCGGCTGTGTTTCCATCTGCCACCTGGTCCACATAGGCCATAATGGAAGAAATGTCGAAGGGATCTTTGAATTGGGCCAGATCAAGCCGGCCGAGAAACGCGGCAACACTTTCGTGGGATTCTCCCAGATAGGGAGGCATGGAGGCTTCGCCGTAACCGCTGAATCCTTCGTGATCAATCCGGATATACATAACAGCGGTGGAACTGCGTACTCCGTGAGCGATGCGAAAAGGGTGTTTGAATTGCAGCGTGAAAGGTTTCCAGATCAGTTTCATGTGAATATTTTTGATTTTTAATGGTCACATGGTATGCCCATGCTGTTCATGCGTACTTATGATTAATGAATCACGGGCATTTCATCGGATAAAGGTATGTCCGTTCCCGGTCATGACAAGAATTTTTTCGAGCTTAAAACGATTTGGAAGGGTAAATGTTCGGTTGATGTGAGGGCGACCAGGTTATGCAAAGAAGAACGGGGAATGTTCAAATCCTGTTTTCCCATCCGTTAATATGAATGAATTAGTCTATATTTGTTTCACCAAACCAAATTCTCCCTCTCATGAAAAACATTGTTTACCTTTTCGGACTTTCGTCCGCACTTGCTTTTACGAGCTGTGGTCCGAAGAAACCGGAAGCAAGTCAGGTGCCAGCCGGTTTTCAGCTGGTTGATCTGAACCCTTACGGATTAGCTGTCAGCATTCTTGTTCCGGATTCGACCAAAATCAACAGCCCTCTTGTGATCAAGCAGATGGCTGGCGTGGAAATCAAACGCGGAAAGAGTTTTGACATTGTCATCAACACCGGAGACGGAGAAGTGATAGACATGACCTTCCAGAAATCGCAAATCGAACACGAAGATCCCAAAAAGGTAAAACGCTGGATCCAGGATGAAAAAGATGCCGTTATCTACGAGCAGCAGATCATGGATCTGAAACCGGAGGTGCACATGTATTCGATCATGAAAATCGGAACCCTGAATTACACCATCATCGACAACCACGATTCGGAAGAACCCTACAAAGAAGAAAATGTGAAGACAATGATGCAGGCAGCAAAGTCTCTTCAACTGCTTGAGCCGCCGAAAAAGGAAAAACCGAATTCGTAACCATCCGAACAGAGACCAAAAAACCCTGAAGCCGATTTGCTTCAGGGTTTTTTGTTTTCAGGGTTTTATTTTTGCCAGATCAAACCTTGTTTTGAGCTTGGGTATCAGAATGGAAATGGAGTCGGCAGATACTTTCAGGACATAAAGCTGTGATGCAATAATTTCGTGGCTGAGTTTGTCTGAACCCAGCGGTTCTTCCCGGTAACATTCCATCAGCCCGCGCTCCTCATCCTGTTTCCATTTGTAACTGTATGCGAACCGGGTGTTCTCCGGTTTGTAACTGATGAAAACAGAATCGGGGGTGAAGACCATTTTCATTTCGGAAGAATCCTTGCGGATGGCCCAGACCCCTTCAACTTTCCGGTGATCGATCAGCGGCTGACAAGCACTGAGGAGCAACAATAAAAAAGAAAGGAAGAGTATATGGGGATGAAGGAATTTTTTCAAACCGGTTTTGCGTTAGAAACAATTGCGATTGGAGAACACTTAAATGTATCAAAAAAATATTGAAACAGATGGTCTGAAGAAAGCCTTTTTCTCTGAATGGAATCAAAAAAAATCCCCCGATCTGTTGACCGGAGGATTTTGAATAAACAGCTTCTGTAGTTAAGCTTCGATGGCTTTTGAATTCCGCTTGCGCATGTTCTCATCGAGATGAATCTTCCGCATGCGGATCGACTTCGGGGTGATTTCCACGTATTCGTCGCCCTGGATATATTCCATGGCTTCTTCAAGCGAGAAATTTGTTTTGGGTGCGATGCGGGTCTTTTCATCACTTCCTGAAGCACGCATGTTCGACAGTTTCTTTTCTGTGCACATGTTGATCACCAGATCGTCGGGGCGGATGTGCTCGCCGATGATTTGTCCCATGTATACTTCGTCACCCGGTTCGATAAAGAAAGAACCACGGTCCTGAAGTTTGTCGATGGAGTAAGCAACGGCAGTTCCTTTTTCTTTTGAAATCAGAACACCGGCATTGCGGCCAGGGATCGGACCTTTCCAGGGTTCGTATGCTTTGAAACGGTGTGCCATGATGGCTTCACCCTGAGTGGCGGTAAGTACATTGTTACGCAGACCGATGATTCCGCGCGCCGGAATTTCGAATTCGAGGTGAATCAGATCGCCCTTGGGTTCCATGCAAATCATATCGCCTTTGCGCTGACTGACTAATTCGATGACCTTACCCGAAAATTCTTCCGGGACGTCAACGGTCAGGATTTCAACCGGCTCATTTTTTACGCCGTCAATTTCCTTGATGATCACCTGTGGCTGTCCGAGCTGCAACTCATATCCTTCGCGACGCATGGTCTCGATGAGAATAGAAAGGTGCAGAATACCGCGTCCATAAACAAGGTATGAATCGGGCGATGTTGTTTCTTCCAGACGCATGGCCAGATTCTTTTCAAGTTCTTTGAAAAGACGGTCGCGCAAATGGCGTGATGTCACAAACTTTCCTTCTTTTCCGAAGAAAGGAGAGGTGTTGATTGTGAAAAGCATGCTCATTGTTGGTTCGTCGATCGGAATTGGAATGAGAGCTTCCGGATTTTCAAAATCCGCGATGGTATCACCGATTTCAAATCCTTCGATACCGGTCACAGCAACAATTTCTCCGGCTTTCACTTCTTCAGCCTTCTTTTTTTCAAGACCTTCGAATGTAAACAAGTCTTTGATCCTGTTCTTGATAACCGTTCCGTTTCTCTTGACCAGGGAAATCGGCATGTTTTCTTTTATTGTTCCGCGAAACACACGTCCTACCGCAATACGTCCGACAAACGTGGAGAAATCCAAAGAAGTGATCTGCAATTGCAGGGTTCCTTCGTTCATCGGTGCAGGTGGTACATATTCAATGATTTTATCAAGCAGGTAGCTGATGTCGGTGGTTGGTTTGCTCCAGTCCGGTCCCATCCAGCCTTGTTTCGAAGACCCGTAAACGGTCACAAAACTCAACTGATCTTCGGTTGCATTGAGGTTGAAGAAAAGATCGAAAACCTTATCGTGCACCTCATCGGGGCGACAATTGGGTTTGTCAACCTTATTAATGACAAGAATCGCCTTTTTCCCCTGTTCCAAAGCTTTCTGAAGAACAAAACGGGTTTGCGGCATAGGCCCTTCAAAGGCATCAACCAATAAGAGTACTCCATCTGCCATATTCAGCACACGCTCCACCTCACCTCCAAAATCGGCGTGGCCGGGAGTGTCCATGATGTTGATTTTGTACCCTTTATATTGTACCGACACGTTCTTGGCCAGAATGGTAATTCCCCGCTCCCGCTCCAAATCGTTGTTATCCAATATCAATTCGCCTTTGTCCTGGTTATCCCGGAAAAGTTTGCCCTGTAAGAGCATCTTATCTACTAACGTTGTCTTGCCGTGATCGACGTGAGCGATGATGGCTACATTCCTGATTTTCTGCATGGTCTTTTTGAAAAATAGGTTGCAAAAGTACGAAATATTGCGAGATATGCGACAAACCTTAGAAGAATAGGGCTTTTGAGCGCTCCCCGGCCGGCAGCCCAAAGGTACCTGGAAGTATCTTGAATTACACATAACATTTTGAATATGCGTACGTTGCAGTATATTGATCCGGTTTCTGATCCCGGATCCCGGGCCGAAGAAATTAAAAGATTAATACTATAATAATGAGGGAAATGGGCCTTCACTTAAAAAAACGGGCCGCAGGAATCCGGATATATCCAGCCAGAACCGAATCGTTGAGGACGATTCCATAGGAAGAAAAATGGCTGAGCCCCTTTTCGACGGTTTTCTTCATAATAATGGGTCCTGATCCTGCCCGGTAAAAGGCGGTATCGGCCGTAAAAGTCCCTTTTGCCCCCAAGCCCGGAATTTCGGCTGCGGGATTCCATCTCTTTCCGGCAAAAACAAGCAGGTTATACTTCCCATCGGGCAGGTGTACAATGTTGTACATATCGCCGCTCCGTATAAATTTATTCCGGATTGTCTTACCCTGTTTTCCGTATTCAACCAGACTCACAATCACATCTTTTTGAAGCTTATTGCCGATAAGCAGGGAGTTGTCCGAAAAGTCATCGTATCGGGATCCTCCAAAAAGACTGTCATAGGGCGAATCGGCTGTCTGGATTTCGCGCACAACCTTTTCTTCGGGTTCGGACTGCAGATAGGCCTTGTGGTTTTTGTCCAGGAATCTTTGCATCATCTCTTCCCGTTCTGTTTTTTCGTTGGGCGCGTTGAGTCCGAAAACAATGACAAGGACAACACAAATACTGATAAAGACTGCCCGGCGTTTGTAAAGGGCGGCTTCCTGTTTCTTTTTTTCTTTGTGACGGGTGTATGCTTTGCGTTTGGCTTCTTCTCTTGCCGGATCTTCTTTTTCGCGCGCAGCTCCCTGGGGCGAACCCGCTCCCGGTGGGTAATTCAGTGTGCCGCCATACATGAGTTTAAAATCATAACGCTTTCTCTCCAATGGATCAGAAAGTGTTTCGTAGGCAACACTGATTTCTTTGAATCTCTCCTCGGCCCTGAGATTTCCCGGATTCAGATCCGGATGAAAACGCTTGGCAAGAAACCTGTAGGCGGCTTTGATTTCTTCGGGTTTTGCCCGTCTGCTTATTCCGAGTGTTTTGTAGTGATCCGTCATCCTTCGATTATAAAGATAAGGAATGCTTTGAAAAATGGATTACGGCCCTGCCCCCTGACCGGAAGACTGTTCAGAACCACCTATTGCCTTTATCTGAAAAAAAGAAACGGAGAACGGCAATTTGGGGTGATATACAGAAAGAACAATATTTTATCTATTTAATTCCAATATCTTTACTTTCTCAAGATCAATCAAAACAAGAACCCTGAATTTTATGCGCTTCAAAAAACAGACCCTGACCACCCTGCTGATTTGCTTTCTTTCGTCTGTTGTTTTTGGACAGCATTTGAAAAACAGAATCGACAGCATATACACGTTCCGTCCCCATCTTTTGTCAAAAGAGGAGACGGCGCAAAAGTCAGGAATCCTGGACCGGTTCTGGAATCTGGTCAAATCCGATACGACCACCTACCTGAAAGAACTGCGAACCGAACTCCGGGCCGAAGGACACAATCCGTTTTTCTATTATGACGGCGGAGCCCTTCTGATGGCAAACAGCAAAAGCGGATCGGATATGCGGCTTGCTGCAGCCATCCTGCCCCGCTGCGACGTGAAGGATCTCAACCCCCAGGATTATGTTTCGACCCTGAATCACATGGCCGCTGAAAAAATTGACATCACAGGCTCAGCCATGAAAATTCTTGACGATACGAGTTTTTATTTTTTCGTACCCCAGCACGCATTCACATTCGATCAGGGGTATTGCCTGATGTATTGTCTGCTGCCTCTTGAGCCGGGTGTTTATATGGACCGGTTAATTACCGCATTTCACCAGACAAAAAGCAAACAGGCCCAGATTTCAATCATTACAACCGTCTGGCATGCAAATTCGTGTATCGGCGATGCTTTTTTAGAATCCATTACGGCAAAAAACAGCCTGTCAAAAGATGTTGCAGATTATGCAGGGCGCATGTTGGGAAATGCGAGTATATCCAAAGAATCAAAGGACTATGCAAAAAGCGCGAAACAGGAAGATCTTGTCGAGCTGAAAAAAGCGGCCTTGCGGAGATTTTCTGATGAGGCCATCGATGAACTGAGTCTGGCAACCATCATTTGGCGCAGGAAATATGCCTGTCATTGAGAAATTAGAAGCGGTTTGCTTTCAATCATCCGGGATCAGGCAAAAGCTGCCTCTTCTTCTCTACCTTTGCCCTGGTGAATAAATCAAGGAACTTTCTTTTACTTCATTTCATTGTCTTTATCTGGGGCTGGACCGCCATCCTCGGCAAACTGATCAGCATCAGTGCCTTTGACCTGGTTTGGTACCGCACCCTGATTGCCGCACTCTCCATTTTCATATTCCTCAGACTCAAAGCAACCTCTGTACGCACAAGCGGCAAGGGCCTGCTGCAGTTCTTTGGCGTCGGGGCCATCGTTGCCCTGCACTGGATGTTTTTTTACGAAGCCGTGAAAATCAATGTTTCGCTCGGACTCGTTTGCTTTTCTTCGGGTACATTCTTTGTGTCGTTTATCGAACCCCTGTTTTACAAACGAAAGATCATTTGGTACGAAGTTGTTTTTGGTCTTATTGTTTTCGGTATTATTTACCTGATCTCCTATACCCAGTTCGAAGTTAAACCGGGCATTCATTACTTCTTCGATTCTATTCTCAGGCCCAACGAAGCGGTTGTTATTTTCAGCCTGTTCGGAGCCTTTACCTCTGCGCTTTTTGCCGTGTTAAACGGAAAGCTTGTCAGAACACATGAAGCCACCACCATTACCTTGTATGAAATGATCGGCGGCTTTCTTTTTATGAATGTGTATTTCCTGCTGACACAGCATTTCAGTGTTTCCTTTTTTCAGGTTTCTGCCATGGACTGGCTCTGGCTCATTATCCTGAGTGTCGCCTGTACGGCCTTCACCTTTGTGATCAGCGTGAATATCATGAAGGAGATCAGTCCGTATACGGTTGTCCTTTCCGTAAACCTCGAACCGGTGTATGGCATTATTCTGGCCTGGTTTATTTTTAACGAGAAAATGCATTTGAGTTTTTACCTGGAAACAATCGTGATTCTCGCGCTCGTTTTTGCAAATGCGATGCTCAAGAGTTATTTCAGGAAGGGGAAATAAAGTGTACAGGATCTGCTGAATTTGGGCGTGTCCCTGAAGTAAGCGCTTCGCTTTACTTCAGGGTCAGGCTTTCGCCACTCGCTCTTTGCAGTGCATGCAATAGCAGAGCGGATTAATCCATTACATTCTTTTTCTAAATAACAGCCGAAACTGCAAAGGAGCTCAAACAAAAATGGCTCAATCCTGAGGACAAATGTAAT
>PLXK01000076.1 GCA_003151415.1 Bacteroidota bacterium | reverse complement strand
AATCGTGGCCCCATTGCGAAATGCAATGTGCTTCATCTATGGCAAAGAATGAAATCGGGAAGGTTCTCAAAAAAGAATCCGCAAGCTGTATCGCTTTCTCAGGGCTCAGGTAAAGCAGTTTAAGTTTCCCTTGCTGACAGTGGCCAGCCACTTCTTTTTCCTCGGCAGGGGAAAGGCTGCTGTTCAGGCAGGCCGCTGCAACCCCATTGGCTCTGAGCCCTTCCACCTGATCTTTCATCAGGGCAATAAGCGGTGAAATGACTACACAGGTGCCTTTCAGATGCAGGGCAGGAATCTGGAAGCAAACAGATTTTCCGCCGCCTGTGGGCATGAGAACAAGCACGTCTTTTTTGTTGAATATGCAGGAAATGATTTCTTCCTGCATGGGCCGGAAAGAATCATAACCAAAATATTTTTTTAATAACTGGGAGGGAGCACTCATGGAAGGATCGGGCAATTGTAAATCAACATCTTCACGTTTTCTAAGTTTTTAACAAGTTTACTTAGAAGGGCTCGACTCAGGCTGGTCCTGTTCTGCACCATTTCCACCACTAAGGTATTCAGATTTGGTGTCAGTGAGACATACCTTGCAAGGAAATACCCGATCTCTTTTCTATTCATTTGATTTACAATTGAAAAAATAACCAACTCTCAAAAACAAGGGATTTGGTTTATTCAAAATCCGGAGCCACTCAGAAGCTGGATTGAGCACCAGTTGCATGTCAAGTCGGACAGAACTAAAAAAAAATAGGGTTTCCTTTTATTGGGATGTGGATAGTGGAAATTGAATTGCCCGGATATTGTCTCAGGAGAAAGCCGGAATTTGACTTGGAATCCGGCTAAATCCGAACCCGGAGCATGGAGTGGGATAAATTATCATTTCGGTCTTTATCAAATTCGAATAATTTATCTACTTTAGGACCTTCGTGCACGCATTGCAGATCCATCTGCACCGAAAAAAACTTCATAAAACACCTGGAAATGAGAAAAATCATTACTTTTTTTGCATCGATTATCTGTGTCTTTACCTTCGGAATCCATAGCGCCCGGGCACAATCGGCCTTGCCTTCTTCTTTAAATCCGCAGTTTGTTAGTGATATCACCATTGAGGCTAACTCGGCGGCCAATCAGCGTCATGTGCGTGTGGCATCTGCCTTTAACGGCTGGCTTTTTGCTGCTTTTGTTGTGAACGATTCGGTCTCTCACAAGGGCGGGGTTGAACTTCGTTATTCCAAGAATGGTGGAATCAACTGGTACCTCTTCAATGGTTTGTCTTATTTCCAGCACTCCTATTACAGCTCCTGCGACATTACTGTGACCGGAGCAGACACCAGCCACATCAACGTGTATCTCGGTGCAGTACGCAAAGACCTGATCACCAAACTGTATGATGTATCTGTTGAGAAGTTCAATGGTGCAAAACCGGCTTATCCTTTGGTTCGTGTATTCTCCCAGCAACTGGACACCAATATGGTTTATGATCTGGCCCTTGCCAGCAACTCCAAATATCCTACTGCAAAAGATTCGATGAGTGTCGGTCTTTTGTATTCGCATCACGGCATTGCCACAGATTCGATGATTTTCGTTACATCCGGAAAGAGAACAGGATATAAATTTGGTGCGCATCATGTCATTGCCACCGGAAAGTATTACCGGAAAGTATCCCTGGCTTTCGGAAGAAGCCCGAGCGCTTCAAAAGGAGCGTATTTTGCAGCCTGGGAACAAGACAGTAGCATGGCAAACACTCTGGGCCATGTGTTCACTTCCAGAACCAAATTCAGCATCGACTCTGTTTGGACCAGTCCGACCCTTGTTGACACCCTTTTTCCCGCAATGAAAAATCATGTGCGTTACCCGAGTATCGCCTGTCAGTATAACGCTTCCGACAATGACAGCAGCAACCTGTCTGTGGCCATCGCCTTTGAATGCGCAAGAAATGGCATAACCGACAGCATGGATATTTTGGGTGTATACAACAAACGCGGAGATACCACCAATTACTGGAACGCTCTGGCCATTGCAAATTCAACCAATAACGAATTGCAGCCTTCATTGAGCTACGATGTTTCCGCCAACAATTTCATGGTTACGTATTACGATTCAACTGCCGGTTCCCTGCCTTACCTGAATACCGGATTTGCGCTGGCAACTCCCAAAGCCTGGACTGTTGTGAAAGCCTCTTACAATGACAATTCTGCGGGGCTCAGAGCTCCATGGCCCCGTGTCATCAACAATCTTCTGACGAACAAGGCCTTCTTTGTGTGGGTCAATGATCCGGCCAATAAAAACGGGGTTGCTTTGTGCGATGGGGAATACCTGAATACCTCTGTCGCGGAACTGGATATGAACGGTCTGAGGATCTACAATCTGTTTCCGAATCCTTCTTCTTCTGCCGTTACCCTCCCGGTTTCTTCTGACAGAGCTGCAGATCTGAGCCTCTCTGTTTTCAATGCGCTTGGGCAGTCTGCCATGCCGGTTCAGATCCAACATCTTGCCGGCGGAATGCAGTATTTTGAACTGGATGTGACCAGCCTTACAGCCGGCATTTACCTCTGCAGGGTGCAGTCAGGCAATGTCAGCCATACCCTCAGGTTTGTGGTGCAGAGATAAAGCGGGTTCACAATAGGAACGTCTTTGCAAGAAAACAAAAGAGGTCATGAATAGAATCTATTCATGACCTCTTTTGTTTTC
>PLXK01000247.1 GCA_003151415.1 Bacteroidota bacterium | reverse complement strand
AGTAGGGGTTGTTATCGAGAAAGACAGTAAAAAAACGTACGCTTTCTTCGTGCTGCCCGTTTAATTCGTAGCAAAAAGCAAGTTCATAAATGGCCGACTCGTTGCCGGGGTTATCCGAAAGTGCTTTTTTAAGAAAGAAAATGGCGTCTGAATACTTCAGGATATTCTCGAATTCATAGGCAATGTTCAAATACACCTGGTCCTTGTCTTCGCTGATGTCCAGTGCCCGTTTAAAATTGGCTATGGCCTTTTCCGAAAGGCCCATCTGACTGTATACTCCGCCGCGGGTCATAAACAGTTCGGAATTGGAAGGCTCCAGATTTTCGGCTTTGTAAAGTTGTTCAAGGGCTTCCTGGGTTTCGTTGAGAGCCGATAACAACTGGGCTTTGCGTATGGGGAAAAGAGCCGAGAAAGGGTGCTGACGGATAGCATAATCAGCCACCTGTTTAGCGGTAACTAATTGGTTTTTATCGATGTAGAAGTCTATAACGGCTTCAAATTCTTCAGAATCAAAAAAATATTCCGATTTTTTCCTGACCATCTCCTCATATCGCGCTACCAGCAGGTTTTGTTCAAAATTTTCTTCGCTCATTCCTTGTTCGTATTAAAGGTAAAACGATAAAGAGCTCATTGATTCGTACTTAGCCTCAGACAAAAGCCTTCTGATCAGCTATATTTCCGCAATTCAATAGCATTTAAAAGGGATTTTTGAAACTAAATTGTAAATATTCTGAACTGCTTGAGCAAATGTAAGGAATAAATGCGGGGCATACTCTGAATATGCTCCGAATCGAATCAAAATATCAACAGTTTGAGATGTGGATAAGTCGGCCCGAGGTTTTAATGGATTTTCCTTCCAAAAAAGTATCTTTGCAAGCTTGAAACATAAATATAAACTGTGGCTCTGATTAAATCTATTTCTGGAATTCGTGGTACGATAGGCGGAAAACCTGGCGAAGGCCTTAGCCCCGTTGATGTCGTTAAATTTACGGCTGCCTACGGTACCTGGATCATCAATAACAATAAGAGTGCCAAACGCATCCGCATCGTTGTTGGCCGGGATGCCCGCATTTCGGGCCCTATGGTCACCCAATTGGTCATCGGTACACTCACCGGCCTGGGCATTGATGTGGTTCATCTGGGACTTTCCACCACACCTACCGTGGAGATTGCGGTTCCCCTGGAAAAGGCCCATGGCGGCATCATCATTACCGCCAGCCACAATCCCAAACAATGGAATGNNAAGGCGAATTCATTTCCGAGAGAGACGGGCAATACGTGCTTCGTTTTGCTGCCGAAGAAAGCTACCAGTTTGCAGAAGTCAACAAGCTTGGAAAAGTCACCGAAAACAGTGATTATTTCAAAATCCATATCGATCAGATTCTGGCTCTTCCATTGGTTGATGTGGAGGCCATCAAGGCCCGTAAATTTAAAATTGTCATAGACTGCGTCAATTCTTCGGGCGGTATTGTTGTGCCGATGCTTCTCAATGCATTGGGCGTGGAACATATCACCAAGCTGTATTGCGAACCCGACGGTGATTTTGCACACAATCCCGAACCGCTTCCTGAAAACCTGCGTGATTTGTCCAAAGCTGTTGTCAAGAACAACGCAAATCTGGGCATCGCAGTCGATCCGGATGTGGATCGTCTGGCCATGGTTTGTGAAGACGGGGAAATGTTCGGAGNNAATACCGTTTCCAATCTGTCTTCGACCCAGGCCCTTGGCGATGTCACCCGCAAAGCCGGTGGCTCCTACAGCGCTTCCGCCGTTGGCGAAGTGAATGTGGTTGACCTCATGAAAGAAACGAAAGCGGTTATCGGAGGAGAAGGCAACGGTGGTGTGATTTTTCCGGAATTGCATTACGGAAGGGATGCACTCGTTGGCATCGCGCTTTTCCTGACTCATCTGGCCAAGTTTGGCAGCACCATTTCCATGTTGCGCTCGACTTATCCCGATTATCACACTTCGAAAAACAAGATTGAACTCACTCCCGATATCAGTGTGGATAAGATACTCGAAGGGATCCAGAAAAAATACAAGAAACAGCCCATCAATACTGTAGATGGCATAAAAATTGAATTTGACAAGGAATGGGTCCATCTGCGCCGTTCCAATACCGAACCCATCATCCGGATCTATTCCGAAAGCGTTTCGGAAACAACCGCCGATAACCTGGCCAAGAAAATCATGCTCGATATCCGGGACCTGATCAAGATGCAGCAGATTGAAGCGTAACAAAACAAAACCACAGGATGCAAGTTTATCTGGACAATGCAGCAACCACCCCCCTGGACCAGGAAGTTCTGGATGCCATGCTGCCTTTTATGCAAAACCATTTCGGCAATCCTTCCTCGGTGCATTCATTCGGAAGACGGACCCGCGCGGCCATCGAAACGGCCCGAAAAACAGTTGCCAAACTCCTTGATTGTTCGCCTGCCGAAATATTCTTTACTTCCGGAGGAACAGAAGCCGATAACCAGGCCATCCGCTGCAGCATATTTGACCTTGGAATCAAACATGCAATAACCAGCCGCATTGAACACCACGCCGTGCTGCATACACTCGAAGCGCTCGAAAAAAGCGGAGCCATCAAACTCAGCTTCGTCAATCTCTCCCCCGAAGGACACATTGACCTGGCTCATCTTGAAGACATACTGAAAACCAACGAACGCAGCTTTATTTCGTTAATGCATGCCAATAACGAAATCGGGAATTTGCTTCCGCTCAAAAAAGTATCCGAACTGGCTCTGAAATACAACGCCATCTTTCATTCGGATACGGTTCAAACCATGGGACACTATGCATTCAGTCTGAAAGAAGTGAAAATGCATTTTCTTACCTGTGCGGCGCATAAATTTCATGGCCCCAAGGGCATCGGTTTCCTGTATATCAACGGAGACATCAAGGTTAACCCGATGATTTACGGTGGTTCGCAGGAAAGAAACATGCGCGGCGGCACGGAAAATGTGTACGGAATTGTTGGCCTGGCCAAAGCCCTGGAGATTGCAAGCCGCGATATGAAAGCACATCATGAGCACATTCAGGACCTGAAGTCCTACATGATTGCTCAGCTGAAACTGAACATTCCGGGAGTGAAACTAAACGGCGCCGGCAACGAAAATTGTCTCTACACCGTTCTCAACGTGCAATTTCCTAAAACCGACAATGCCGAAATGCTTCTCTTCAATCTGGATATTCACGGCATCGCCGCCTCGGGAGGCAGCGCCTGTTCTTCGGGAAGCAATCAGGGCTCACACGTGCTGCGTGGAATCGGTTCGGATATGGAAAGACCATCGATCCGTTTCTCATTCAGCAAATACAACACCAAAGAAGAAATCGATTTTGTCGTGGAGAAACTGAAAATATTTTTCCCCGTTCAGGTAGTCTGAACAAGGCCGCATTGACAATAAAACAAACCGCATTCTTACCAGACATAAAAAACAACCCTGCTTTTCGCGGGGTTGTTTTTTTACCGGCATTCTCCGTGACGCCTTTTCTCTCTTCAGATAAAATTATTGTTTAATAAATTTAATCCGCGGTTGTTCTCTCAGGCCGGAAATACAAAGTATATAAACACCCGAACTCAGCCGGTCTGTANNCTGCAGAGAGGTGCCCGAAGAGGAGAGTGATTCTTGTCTTTCCATGACGATGTTCCCCAGCAGGTCGACGATAGTGATCTTTGCCGTGATGTCTGTTTCCGCAAAAACAATCACATTCAAAAAATCATGCGCAGGATTTGGACTGATGCTGACAGAAACGAAAGTTCCACCTGAACGGATACCGGTGTCCATGAAATTAAACGGAGCAGAGGTAGAGGAGCATCCGCTGGCGTTGGTCACCACCACTGTGTAATTTCCATTTTGCGAAACCACATAGTTTTGCCCGTTGGCTCCGGCAATGAGCACCCCGTTCAAGTACCATTGATTTCCGGTAACAGAACTGGAAATTAAAGAAGTGATGTTCTGTGTAATCGTCGGTATGGCCGGGGACGCATTCACGGTGAGTATACCCGGGTTCGAATTCTTGCTGCTGCAACCATTCATGACATCGCAGTAGACCGGTCCCGCATCGGCAAGACTCAATCCGGTCAGCGTATAAGGGTTTGTTGTTCCTCCGGATATCGCATTGCCATTGTCATACCACTGATAAGAAATTGTAGAACCTCCGGTGGCCCCAACTTTAAAAAGCGCCGAAGCCCCCTGGCACTTTACGGTATCTGAAGGCTGTAAGGTAAGTTGAACAGGGTTGCATAGAAAGAGCAAATCTCCAAAAGGATAATTTCCGCTTGCCGATGCGGTCAGAGTTTGTTTGTTCCAGAAACCCAGTGTTGCCGGATTGAATTCAAAAAGTTCCCCTTCCTGAGTCACTCCGCCTCCGTTGACTGTGGTTCCGAACAACTTTCCGTTTGGCCCCATGACCAGGGAACCTTGCGGGGCCGTCCCATCCGGGCCTCCCAGGAAATTGTGGTCCACTGTCAGGACAGCACTTGACGTATCGTATTCGAACAATGTTCCGGCGCCCGTTGATCCGGCCGAGGAGGCAAGTCCAAACAGTTTTCCATTTGCGCCTTCGAGCAGGGAACCATAAGGCGTGGATCCGTTCGGTCCGGTAAAATCAATTTTTTTGGTGAAAATTCCTGTGGCGGGAGCGTATTCAAAAACCACACCCATGCCGGCGCTTCCTCCGCCTGCGGCCAGGCCATACATTTTTCCGGTGATGGTTTGAATCAAGGCGCCTTGCGGATTGGATCCATTGACAAGACCGTCAAAATCCAGCAGTTTTGTAAACGTGGATGCATTCAGGTCGTAATTGAACAACACCCCATTGTTGCTTGTCCCGCCCTGGTAGGTCATCCCATATAGTTTTCCGTCTTTGCCTTCCAGAAGAGCTCCCTGTGGACTTAAACCCGTAGCCAGAGAATCGAAATCCATTCTTTTTGCAAAAGCAGAAGTGATCGGGTCATATTCAAAAAGCACGCCGTCATTTTTTGTGCCGCCCCCGGTTGTCATTCCATATAATTTGCCATTGCTTGCCTGGATCAGTGAACAATGCGGGCTGAATCCGTTTCCGCTTCCATTGAAATCAACCAGTTTGGTATACGTGGAAGTGGTCGTATCGAATTCGAAAAGCACGCCTATTCCTCCCGTGCCACCAACAGAGGCTGTGCCATATAATTTACCGTTGGAGGCAAGCATCAGGGCCCCCACGGGAATGCCGCCATTCAGGGCGCCGTTCATATCCACCTTATCCGAAAATACCAGGGTCAAAGGGTCAAATTCGAAAAGCACACCGTCTCTGTTCAGGCCACCGGCATAAGTCAGGCCATAGAGTTTGCCATTGACTCCCTGTATCAGTGAACCGTTGGGGTTGGCTCCGTTGTCGGAGTTGAAGTTCATTTTGTTTATGGCTGTACCGTTGGTGGTGTCATATTCGAAGATATTGCCGACTCCCAAAGGAAGGCCGCCACTAACGGTCATGCCATAGAGTTTTCCGCTTGCAGCTTCAACAAGCGATCCATTCGGGTTGGCTCCGTTTATTGAAATGTCAAAACTTAGCTTTAGGGTGAAAATGGAATTTGAGGGGTCGTATTCAAAAAGGGTGCCTATGTTATTCACGCCTCCCGAAGAAGTCAGGCCATAAAGCTTACCTGTATTGGTTTGCATAAGTGAGCCCATTGGCGTTGCTCCGTCGGAAGAAATGTCGTTGAAATTGTGTTTGTCGGTGAATGCGGCGGTTGCCGTATCATATTCAAAAAGAACACCAAATCCATGTGTTCCGCCAATGGATGTCATGCCATACAGTTTGCCGTTGTTTGCCGCAAGCAGAGATCCATTTGGGTTTGCACCTTTTGTCAGGGTATCGAA
>PLXK01000172.1 GCA_003151415.1 Bacteroidota bacterium | reverse complement strand
ATGTGTATCTGAAGACAATGAGCTTTGACGGAAAGGACAATTCCCTGCAGGTGCACCTGATCGATACAAACGGGGTGTATTATTACGGGGCCTCGGAAGCCGCCTGGAAAAAAATCTGGTGCAATCTTTTGCTCATTGAACCTGAAAAAGTAAGACAGATCAATGATTTTTCGGTAACCGAATACCGCGAAGACACGAGTTTTTATAATGGCATGTGTGTGGCCCTTGATTTCAGCGGATCGATGGGTGCCGGCCGCGGGCATCTGCTCCAGAAAGGGGTACTGAAATTCATCAGCACCAAACTCCAGCACGAAGGCATCGGTGTAATCAAGTACGATTCGAGGGTTGTGGATGAATGCGAGCTGACCACCGACAAGGACATGCTGACCCAGAATATGAACAAAACGCCTTATGAAAAACTGGCCACCGCCACTGCCCTGCTCGATGCCCTGGATCATTCGATCAATCTGCTGACGGCCTCCAGCGACTACGAAAACAAATTCATCATCCTCATGACCGATGGCTGCGAGAATGCTTCGCTCACGACCAAGAAATACATCATCGAAAAAGCCGTCAAAAACAACATCCGGATTTTCACCATCGGTTTGGGTGAGTATGTGAGTGAAGGCTATCTCAAATCCATTTCCTACAATACCCAAGGCAGTTATTACCGCATTTACAATTCCGAAAACCTGAGCTGGATTTATCAGGATATCCGCAACAAGATCAAGAACTACTACACGATTAAATTCAAAACCGAGAAGGAAAACGCCAGCTACAAGGCTCTTCTGAACATTTGCCTGGATAAGAAATATACCGATACACTTACCGTTACCTTTGACAACACCGATGTGCTGACCCGGCTGAACGGTCTGAAACTGAAAAGCGAAAAGATCGAGGCCCCTTTTGGGCAGGTAAAGAACTCCAAATCAGATTCCCTCTGGAAAGGCGTTCAGGTGATCGAAGATTTCAGTAAGGTGACATCCCAATATGCCATACCGCTGAAACTGCAAAAGCATCCCGAAATCTTTCTAAAATCATTGACAAGAAACGATTCGGTGGTGGAGGAAGCTTTCAATGCCCTTGAATTTCCGGCCATCAAATTCGAGTTTGACAAAACCGTTATTGTCAAGGGCACCGATGAAGGCATCGACAATGTGGTGAAATTCATGAAAGAGCATCCGAAGTTAAAAATCGAAATCCAGGGCCATACCGACAACCGGGGGAATGATGAGCACAATATACCCCTGTCGCAGTCGCGGGCAGATGTGGTGAAAGCGATTTTGGCAGGAAAAGGAATCCCGGCCGACAAGATGACTTCAAAGGGATACGGCAGCACCCAGCCTCTGGTACCCAATACATCGGAAGAGAACAGACAGATCAACCGCAGAATTGATTTTAAAATAATCGAACATCAATAACCATCGCGGATAATTCGTTACGGAACACTAAGACTGCAAGGAGATCTGCTTCTGCGTCAATCTGAACACAGATTGCAACAAAAGTGTTTCATTTTAATGCAATCTTAGAAGTGATTGCAGCATTTCTGTTTGCGGGCGACACAATCGGATCTCATTTTACTGCACTCTTCTTTGATTTTGCACTTTTATCACTTGCAATTGCAGTATTCCGGATTCATTTTGAGAAAATCCCCTTCCCAATTGCAGAAACTTGTTTGAAACAGTGTCAATCTGACCTGTTTTTGATGTAAAAACGAATCACTCTGCGACATTCTGCACATACTTTGCCGCTTTCTGAATGCATTTTGATGCAATCTGAATTGCTTTTGACAATTTTGCAGACAATCAGCTACTTACAGGAACATGATGCTCCGATTCAAGTTGTGAAAAGCAATTCTTAAAGCTGATTATTGTTTAACGGGCAGTCCAAAAGCATAATCGCTCAGGTATTCGAAGGCCGGACAAAGATTTCCTTCTTTGCAGATGGCAGCGCGTTTGATGATGCCTTCGGGATCGCCATCGATCAAAGCCGGCAGGACACGTTCCACCAGATCGCGGCCAAAGCCGTCGGATGAATCGCGGGGAAGTTCGCAGGGAAGGTTATCCACTGCCATGACGGTAATAGCCGATTTGCTGAAAGCGGTTTCTATTTTACCCGTATGCGGATTATAGCCATAGAAAGGTTCGGCAATGGTGCTTGATTTGATTGTGCTGGGAACAGAGCCGTTGATGTCGCAGGTGATATCGGCAATGACGGCAATGTGGAAACCGGGAGAACGCATATCGTCTTCGGTAAAGAGTTTAGGCGAACGCGGATCCCAGAAATGAGCCGTGATGAGCAGATCGGCCCATTTGGTAAAAGGCTTGAAGGTGGAGAAATAGTTTTCGGGATGTTCGTAGAAATCTTTCAATGTCCAGGAAGAGCCATCGATGGCATCGTGGTAGTCTTTGGAATGCAATTGGGCATAAACCGGTTCGCGGAAAGAGTGATGCAGGAATTCATACGCGGTTACCTTGCGGATTTTCAATGCCCCCAGGGTTTCAATAACACCGTTGGCTACACGTCCGCCGCCGGTAACAATGATTTTGATATTGGGCAATTTGACCCGTTTCAATTCTTCTTCCAGCTCGGCCCGGTCGCGGCATTTGTAGGCCGGTTTGATGTGGAAAAGGTCATAACGCCTTCCGTAGGCGCGGATGCCGTTGTAGGCGCCCACAATGCCGGCATATCTTCCAAAACCGATGATGCGGTTGTGTTCGTGATCGGTGAGTGTCTCATAATCGATCATTTCGATTTTCTTTTCGATGAGCGCTTTCATGAGCTGCTGGTTGTGGGGCTGTTTTTTCACAGTATGCGAAAAGAACAGGTATTTCTTGCCGGGAATCAGTTTTGCGGCAGGAACTTCTTTGACACCCAAAAGGATGTCGCAGGAAGACACATCTTCCTGAATGGTCAGGCCGAAAGCGGCGTATTCGTCATCGGCATAGCAGCGTATGGGACTGGGCTGAATAAAAAGCTCGATATCCGGGTATTGGCGCAGCAGTTCACTGCACTCCAAAGGGGTAAGCGGAACACGCAAATCATGCGGCACCTTTTCTTCACGAAGAACTCCGATACGTAAATGCGACATAGGCCTTAATTTATTGCAAATGTAGTGAAAAGATGATGTTGAAGTATGGAGGTGTTGCTGTGATGGAGTATAAAAACAAGAAACAGAAACAGAGCGAAGAACGAGTGAAAAGGCGAAATTTCATCAACCGGATCAGGTATCTTCCAGATTTTCAAACAGCTTATTTGCACCTAAACACAACATCAATACCCCAACACATCAACACGTCAACACAATTTTCGTATCTTTACCAGGCGAAAGCACCATTGGGGTCGACAGGTTTTGACAGCGGGAGCGATTGGTGTGTAAGCATGCCGTGCGTTGTGAATATGGCACGTTAATATCAACTCTCAAACCACAAACGGCGAGTCTAACTACGCCCTTGCAGCTTAAGACTCAGTCTTAACTTGCTTTGTTTCCCGGGAAGCTACTCCTAGAGGCGTCCCGATCGAAGCATCACAAACTCCGGGATAGTCAGTGTGAGCTTCGGGCACTGATGAGATCAAGAAGATAAGCAAGTTTATGGCCCTCCGGTTTGCCAAGCCTTGTCGAAAACCAAAAGCCGGATAAGCATGTAGAAGGCATATTAATTCCTCGTTTGGACGAGGGTTCGAATCCCTCCGACTCCACGAAGCAGAAAATCCCGAATTCAAGTTGCGATGCAACTTGAATTCGGGATTTTCGCTTCGTGGCCCTGAAATGATCGACCGAAGGGAGATCTACTTCAGGGCTAATCTGCTTCACTTCAGGGGCGAGCCCTGAAGTGATCGACCAAAGGGAGATCTACTTCAGGGACTTCAGGGGTGCAGTGGGCAACGGATGCTAATAATAAGTGGGAATCTCGTTTGCGTTTCCAGAGTTCTCAACCCATTTTTGATGCTAAAATTCTTGCAAATGGTATCACTCCTTCCCTATTGCGTTTACGTACTATTCAGCGAAGCTGACCATTTGCTCTATACCGGCTTTACCAGCAACCTCGAAGTCAGGATAAAAGATCATCAGGCAGGAAGAAACATCAGCACCAAAGGCCGAAGACCCCTTCAGCTTATTTTCTGCGAATACTACCTCTTTGAAGAGGATGCCCGAAAACGGGAAACATATCTCAAGACAACCGCAGGCAAGAAGGCATTGAAGTTCATGTTGAAAAGTACAATGGAGAAAATGGGGTGCCAGAAAATCCCGAAGTGATCGACTCAGGGGAGATCAACTTCAGGGCTTTTCTGGGTAAATCACCCGAGGAATATCCTTCAGATCAATGACTGATTTTTTTCAACCTTAGCTCAATTACTCCTTTTTCTTTAGCTTATCAAAAGCAAAATCAATAAATTTCTCTAAGATTACATCAATAAGATAGGTGGAAATAAAACAAATTGGGAAGGCATAGAAATAAAATATTTTACTGGTAGGTATCTGGGTTTGAAGTATTGCGTATACTAAAGAAGAAATAGCAAGAATTAGCGGTATATATACTACTATAAAAGTAGTTATGAATTGTATTTTTTTGTTCTTCACTATTGGTGTAGTTTCATTCATCTGATAAATATTATTCAGGTTAAGTATCAGTGATACAAACCCACACAATGAACTAATTACACAAAAAACGACTCTGTGTATTGTCAAATTCAGCGGCAATAAATTATAATAGTAAAGAAGAATTGTTACCAGGATAATTGCTGATAAAATCATTGCGACAATGAATCTGGCTGCACAAATGTAACGCTTGATGTTCGATTTCATTTTCTGGATTTTTTGGGGTTAGAATAAATTTTTATTTGACAAAAACCGAATGTAAAATTGAGGATTTGAAATCAACTCCAAAAGAGTCCCTCCTTTGATTCATTATTGCTTATCACGGTTCAAAGACTCCATCTTTTCATTCATCTCATTGATGTTTTTTTGAATATTGGTTTCCAGCTCTTCTATTCTTTTGAGCACCAATGATTGCTCATCTATGCCTTCCTTTATTTTTTCTTGAACTTGGGAAGCCATAACTGCGGTAAAGACATTCAAGGTTATGAGTACGCTGAACACGAAGTAGTAAATATAAATACATCGGTTACAATTGCATTAATATTGGGCGATCCCGATTTCAATTCCCTTAATGCTCCGGCTACTCCATTGGTCATGATAACAATTAAAGAAGACATTGCCGTATAAAGTGAGCTAAAATCAAGCGTATCAAATTTCTTGTAATCATATAAGTGCATCCCAATGATGGCATAGGTATACACAATGAGAAAAATCAGAAAAATAAAAATGAATACAGTTGGAAAAACAGAAAGCATTTTACTTTCAACATTCTTCAATGATTTACTTAGTTCAAACACCCGTAGAATTCTGAACACTCTAAGTAGCCTGAAAACGCCTATAATTTCGGGATGATCAATGAAATTTTCTAACAGAGAAATCAAACTCAATCCCAAAATGAGTCCGTCAAAAAACAACCAAAATAATTCCTTAACAATTTCCTTATCCCCCGATTCGGCTTTTTTCTTCAAAAAATGGGCAACAGCATGAAACAATTCTTCCCTGTTATGATGAAAAGTAATCAAACGAACAGATATCTCAATCAGGAAATACAGGATAATTAAATAGTCAAAGGAGGCCAGAATGCTTGAAACCTCCTTGTTTTGACGGAAGGCCGTTTCGGCGCCAAGAATAATGGCACTACAAATAATAACAAATGATGTTAGAAGCGAAAAGTACTTACTGGAATTAACAACTTCAATTTTATTTCGCATCTTTTCATTGGATAAATTTAAGTATGTGTCTTATTTCTGTTTAATCGCAAATAAGGCATCTGGCTTCGTGTTTTCCATCCTTCCGATAAATTATCGGGTCAGTGACTGTCGGTTGTTTGTGTGGACACAATAGTCCCAAGTTTTTTGTTTGAACGTTTGGTTCGATACTAGCAATTTGCTTTTTGAAACTGAGGGAAGAATCACCCAAACGATCCCGAGAGTATTGGTCATCTTTCACTATGTAATATTCACTTTTGCCCTTCTTCAATATATAGACATTGGGAATGGCTTTGAATTTATCAAAGGCTCTCCATGCTTCTTTCTCTGAGCCAATTTGATCGCCAATTATGTATACCCATCGTTCTGGCATGTTTGCAGTCTTAAGGCTGTCCTCTTTCCATTTGTTGTTATTATGTTCTTTACGAAGTTGAATAGCTTCCTTCCCCAGACTCCCCGCTTGTTTTATACCTTCCGTCTCTATTTCGCCTTTAACTTCAGCATCGGTTTTGCTCTTTGGAGCATCTGGAATGGCTTTCGTTGTATCATCTTGTTTGTTATTGTCACAGGCAAACAGGATAAAAGACAGACAGGCGATAGCCCAAAGCGAGAAAAATGATTTCATGAAAAGTAAATTTAGATGAGTAATGCAGAAACAAATATATAGTATGGGGATATGATAATTTGTACAAAAACTGCGTTTTTCTTACATCACCCAAAATATTGAGGTTTGGGATTTCTTTCTCCGCTGTTTTTCTCCTCCCGTCAAGCCCTATACTTCACAGCATTGCTGTCTTCAAGACATTCAGGCGAGAAGTCTTTATTTCGCAAAAAAACCACCATAATCCAGTCGAATATGGTGGTTCAATGCAATTTAAAGTAGCTTCCGTTAAAACTGAACAGGCAACACATAATGCCCAACAACCTTTTTACCATCAATCATACCCGATGTCCATTTCGGCATTCGTTTCACCACCCGGATGACTTCTTTCGTAAATTCAGGACAGCCCTCTATTTCCCTGATCGCTTTGATTTCAGAAATGTCTCCTTCGGTTGTTATGGCAAACTGCACAATCACTTTGCCATGGATTTTTGCTGCCAGGTATTTTTCAGGATACCGGATGTTTTCGGATACAAACAGCCGCAGCTCACTCTCCCCTCCGGGATACATGGGCTGAGCCCCGGCTGCCGAAGGTGCATCGGGCGCCCCGTCGGGAAATACTTTATGGAAGGAATCTATTCTTGAAGTCGCCAGCTGCGAATGCAATTCCAATAGCTTGTCATGGTAATCGCATAGGGTATAAATTGATTTTTTATCCTGGTAAAACCATTGGGTCGGAAATACACCTGCAGAAACAGAATCCCGTTTTATATACGCTTTTACTTCGCCCGGTTTCCATCCAATGAACTCGCTTTCGATGACAATTGCTTTATAAACAGGTCCCTCTTTTTTAATTCCGATTTTATAATAAGGCAGGTATGAACCCGGAATGCTGATGTAAATGCCTTCTATCGGATCCAGCTTTTGCGTTGCGAAATAAGTCTTCATCGACACTGCTGTTTCATTTGTCTTTTCCACTGCCGGCAGCCACGCTTTCATTCGCCCGTCCTTTTTGGAAGCATCGTATTTATACTGTGCGCCTATTCGTTTGGCGGTTTTCTTTGCCGTTTCTAAATAGAGATCCCCCCAGGCCGATCCGGGATGCTTGCCCCGGCATTCCACCTTTTCTAAAATGCTGTCCTGGCAATCCTTCATTTCTAATGTAACCACACTGAATTCATACGGAACGTTTGCCTTATCGATTTCATAAGAGAATGAGCAAAACACGATATCGCACTTGTTTTCAAGAATTTCAAGAGGCAATTGTCTGACTTCGTCATAGACTCTAAATCCGATACGCTCAAAAGCCGCTTTGGCTTTGTCATGAATTTCTTCACTGGTCATTTTGAGTGAAGCATTCCCAGTCCGCGAAGCATGGAAGGAATCGGATGAAAAAACCTGGACAGGTAAATAAATAGCCTTGTATCCGTTCATCGCACTCTGGGCATTTCCGGCAAGGGAAGAGAGGACTAAAATCAAACACCAAAATATCCTGTGTTTTTTCATCTTGTTAAGATAATGAAATAATTCACATTCGGAAATAGGCTGGACTCCGGTCTGTCCAGATTCCGATTAACAGGCAATCTGTATTTTCCTATCTTTATTACATGCAGAAAACCTTCCTCTACCTTGCACTTTTTTGTGGCCTTTCCGCTTTTGGACAACCCCAGACCATCGACTCGGTTCGCCGCCTGATAAAAACCATGAAAGCGGATACCAACAAAGTCGTCGAGCTCAATGCCCTTAGCTGGTACATGATGCACAGTAACCCCGACACATCGATTGTCCTGGCCACTGAAGCTTTGCACTTGTCACAGAATGCACCCGGACTCAAAGCTCAGGGTTGGGGCAAAGGCATTGCCAAATCGTATAGCAATCTGGGAGTTTGTTATGAAGTAAAAGGCGACTATCCCGTGGCTCTGGATTACTTTTTAAAAGGCCTTCAAAAGAGCGAAGAAATCGGAAGTAAAAAAATGCAGTCCGATAACCTGAATAACATGGGACTGGTTTATTACAATCAGGCCAATTACCCAAAGGCTCTGGATTGTTACCAGCGGGCACTTAAAATAGGAGAAGCACTTGGGTACAAGGATTTAATGGCCAGCACGATGAGTAATATGGGAGGCGTGTATACACAAATGACAGACTACCCACATGCCCTGGATTATTTCTTCAGGTCCCTTAAGCTGGCTGAAGCAACGGGGAATAAACCTGCCATGGCCAATGCGGTTGGCAACATTGGCAGTGTGTATGAGCTGCAGGCTAAGTATGATCTGGCACTTGAGTTCTATTTCAGGACACTGAAGCTTATGGAAGAACTTCAGTACAAAAATGGTGTGGCCACCACACTTGGAGATATCGGCGTGGTGTACAATGCCCAGGGCGACCACACCAAGGCACTGGAGATGTATCAAAAGGCCTTGACTCTTTCTCAGGAACTGGGAGATAAAAACCAGATTGCTACCTGGTACGGCAAAATCGGAAGCCTGTATGTAGAAACAAAGAAGTACCCCGAGGCACAGGCCGCATTCGATCTTGCCCTGAAAATCGACAAAGAAACAGGCAGCCTGGATGAAGAACGCGTGGTGGAAGAATCCTTTGCCAAACTCTATGAAGAAACGGGAAAAGAAAAGCTCGCCCTTGACCATTATCGAAAATCGGTTCTGCTCAAGGACTCGCTATACAGCCAGGAAAACAAAAAACAACTGGTTCAGAAAGAAATGAATTATGCTTTCGACAAGAAGGAAACCGCCTCAAAGGCAGAGGCCGAAAGACTGGCCGGACTCACGGCAGCAGATAAAAAGAAACAGCAGATTGTCATCTACTCTGTAGCCGGAGTACTGCTGGTCGTGGTTATTTTTTCGTTTGTCCTGTACCGGAGATTCAAAATCACTCAAAAACAAAAACGCATCATCGAGCTCCAGAAAGAGGAAGTCTCCCGGCAAAAAATGCTGGTGGAAGAGCATCAGAAAGAAATCATAGACAGCATTACCTATGCCAAGCGGCTGCAACAGGCCATCATGCCTTCAGACACTGAAATCAATAAATATTTTGCAGATTATTTCCTGTATTATCAACCCAAGGATATTGTTGCAGGAGATTTTTACTGGATGGATCATCTCGATGGTATCACCTATTTTGCCGCTGCCGACAGCACCGGTCACGGTGTACCCGGAGCCCTTGTGTCGGTGGTTTGCAGCAATGCCTTAAACCGCTCTGTCAACGAATTCGATCTGCGCGATACCGGAAAAATACTGGATAAAACCCGCGAGCTTGTTCTGGAGACCTTTGCCAAAAGCGGCGAAGAAATCAAAGACGGGATGGACATCTCGCTCTGCCGCATCGTTTCTTCAACGCGTCAGATGCAATGGAGCGGAGCCAACAATTCGCTCTGGTACATTAAAAAAGGCGAAACCTCCCTCTCTGAAATCAAAGCCGACAAACAACCCATCGGTAAAACAGATAACCCCCAGCCCTATACCACACACCATCTCGATCTGCAACAAGGAGACATCTTTTACCTGATGACAGATGGATATCCGGATCAGTTCGGAGGGCAAAAAGGAAAAAAATTCAAATACAAGCAACTGCAGGAACTCTTGGTCAACTGCAGCTCCCGCAATCTGAGTGAACAGCGAACCATCCTGGCCGACACCTTCACCACTTGGAAAGGCAATCTGGAACAAATCGACGACGTGACGATCATCGGGGTACGCTTATAAAGATTTTTTGCAGGCTGCCCTAACTCCGGAAAACGGCTAGTGGATCTTCAAGTCCCCCAAAGCTTTTTCCAGATCCCTTGCATTGTCCAGTTTCATCTGCTCATCCCATCCCATCAAACCACTCATATAATTCAGCAATTCAGCTTTCCACTGGTTTACGGTACCCACATCAAAATAAGCAAGAGAAGTTCTGCGGATCAGGAAATCCGAAAGTGTGCAGCACATTTCCTCCTCAATGGCATAGCTTAACTCCGCCCGAAGAAGCAAGGGTAAAATTTGTTTCTCTTTTCCCCGTAAAGAATCCATCCGGTCCAGCACAGCGGGGGTGTTGGAACCATATCGGCTGACCAGGGTTTCCATCTCGGGTTGCGCGATATCCAGTTCCGGATAATTGGCTGACTGAATCCGGGCGAAATGCATAAAATCTTTCATGTCCTTGAACTTGCCTCCGGAAAGTAAAATCTTGTCGGTGCTGCACTTTGCAAAAGTCCTATCTCCGTTTAGCGTGCCCTCTACCCGATCAACCACACGCTGTGCCATTTTGCGGTAGCCCGTCAGTTTGCCTCCGGCAATGGTGATGAGACCGGAATCGGAAACAAAGATTTCATCTTTACGCGATACCTCCGAAGGTCCCTTTCCGGGTTTCAGGATCAGCGGACGGAGTCCGGCCCAGGCCGATTCAATATCGGAAACAGTTAAATTCAGGTCAGGAAAAAAAGTGTTGATGCAACGGAACAGGTACTCGGCATCGGCGGTTTCAACCAGCGGATGGCTGATATCACCTGAATAAAACGTGTCGGTGGTGCCGATATACGTCTTTCCTTCGCGTGGAATCACAAAGATCATACGTTTGTCGAAGGTGTCTATGTAAAGCGATTGTTTGACCGGGAAACGTTTTTGATCCACAACCAGATGCACACCTTTGGTGATGTGCAGTTTGTGGGGCACCCCGGAACTGTCTTTTTCACCAAGCAGATCGACCCAGGGACCGGTGGCATTGACAATGCAGCCGGCGTGCAATTCGGCCCTTTGTCCGCTAATCTGATCTTCGGCTGTCAATCCGATGAGCTTTGTGTTGCTTTTGAGAAAAGAAGAAGCTTTGACATAATTCAATGCCTGGGCTCCGCGGCTGATGGCTTCTTTCATGACATCCAGGGTCAGGCGGGCATCATCTGTACGGTATTCGTAGAACAAGATCCCTCCCAGCAAATCTTTTTGGGGCAGAAGCGGTTCCAGCTCCAGGATCTCCCCGGTGTTGAGCATTTGATGCCATTCTTTTTTTTCAACTCCGGCGAGCCATTCGTAAACGGACATGCCGATCTGCCCGGTGAATTTGCCCAGGGAGCCACCCTTGTATAAAGGCAAAAGCATGTGTTCGGGTTTGGTCAGATGCGGGGCTATGCGGTGAACAATTTCCCGCTCTTTCCCGATTTCGGCAACAAGGCGAAACTCCATTTGTTTCAGGTAACGCAAACCTCCATGAATGAGCTTGGTCGATCGTCCTGAGGTGCCGGCTGCAAAATCCTGCATATCGATGAGCGCCGTTCGCATGCCCCGCGAAGATGCATCCAGTGCAATACCGGCGCCGGTGTTGCCGCCTCCGATGACCAGCAAATCGAAGGGCTTGCTGCTCATGTCCTGGAACAGCTGAGTTCTGTTTTTTGAAGAAAATGGATTCAAATCAATGTGAATTAGCCGTAGGTTTGAATACAAGGGTTGCCCTGACAGCCGTTTTCCAGCCTTCGTAAAGTGCGTTCATCCGGTTTTGGGGAAGTACGGGGTTGAATATCCGGTCTCTTTTCCACAGAAGAGAAATCTCTTTGCGGTCTTTCCAGAACCCTGTGGCCAGTCCGGCAAAAAAAGCGGCACCCAAGGCCGTGGTTTCATTGACAAAAGGCCTTTCAACAGTCACGCGCAGCATATCGCTTTGAAATTGCATAAGGAAATTATTTTTGGCAGCTCCCCCATCCACACGCAGGTTGACGAGCTTTATGCCCGAATCCTGTTCCATCACCGTAAGCACATCCTTGACCTGATAAGCAATGGCCTCGAGTGTGGCCCTGATCAGATGTTCTTTGGTGGTGCCGCGGGTCAGACCAAACACATCACCTTTTACTTCGCTGTCCCAGTAAGGTGTTCCCATTCCCACAAAAGCGGGTACAAGATAAATGCCATCGGATGAAGGCACCGACTCGGCCATCTTTTCGCTTTCCTGACTTTCCTTGAAAAACTGAAGGCCGTCTCTCAGCCATTGAACGGCAGAACCGGCAATGAAAATGCTCCCTTCCAATGCGTATTCCACTTTGCCGTCCAGACCCCAGGCAATGGTGGTGAGCAGCCCGTTTTTTGAATGCACGGCTTTTTCTCCGGTGTTCATCAGCATGAAACAACCTGTGCCGTATGTATTCTTTGCCATTCCGGCCTCGAAACAGGCTTGTCCGAAAAGGGCAGCCTGCTGGTCGCCAGCAATTCCGGCAATGGGTATACGGGTATTGGCAAACATGCCGGTTTCGGCATGGCCATATGTTTCTGAAGAAGATTTTACTTCGGGCAGCATCGATGCCGGAACCTGAAGCATTTCGAGCAATTGCTTGTCCCAGCACAACTCATGAATGTTGTACATCAGTGTCCGCGAAGCATTGCTGTAATCGGTCACATGCACACGGCCATTGCTGAGTTTCCAGACCAGCCAGGTATCTATCGTGCCAAAGAGCAATTCTCCTTTTTCCGCTTTTTCTCTGGCTCCCTGGACATGATCGAGAATCCATTTGACTTTGGTGCCCGAGAAATAGGCGTCGATCAGCAGACCCGTTTTGCTTCTTACGGCAGTGTCAAAACCTTTTTGTTTCAGTTCATCGCAGATTTCCGTCGTTTGACGCGATTGCCAGACGATAGCCGGGTAAACGGGCAAACCGGTTTTGCTGTCCCACACCACAGTTGTTTCGCGCTGGTTGGTGATTCCCAGGGCGTGGATTTCGGACACGCTGAATTTATTTAGTGTTTCGGCAATCACTGCTTCCACAGATTGCCAGATTTCCAGGGCATCCTGTTCGACCCATCCCGGTTTTGGAAAATACTGTTTGAATTCCTGCTGGGCAATGTGTACGACATTTCCGGCACGGTCAAAAAGAATGGCGCGTGAACTCGTTGTGCCCTGATCAATGGATAAGATATATTTCTTCTGCATGGGCAATTGTTATTTTTTTCGGTTCTCTTCCCGTAAAGCCAGTACGGCCACAACGAAAACGGCCGGTGCAGCAATCCAGAGGAAGAACGGAATCTGATGTTTGAAAAGAGCGACATAAAGCGTTGATCCGAATACCCCGCCGAGAAGCGGGCCGGCTACAGGAGTCCAGGCATATCTCCAGTCCGAAGTTCCCTTGCCATGGATGGGAAGAAGAAAATGTGCAAGCCGCGGGCCCAGATCTCTCGCCGGGTTTATGGCATAGCCTGTTGTTCCTCCAAGAGAAACCCCAATACCCACAATCAGTGCACCCACAACCAGGGGATTGAGGNNCTTGTACCCACGGTTTCACTCAGCAGGTTGGACCAGGGCTGGTGTATGGCGGGACTTGTTGAAAATACCGCGAGTTTGAGTCCGGGATTTTCTGTGACACGCCAGTGCGGGAGATAATGGAACCAGATGAGCACAGCCCCGGCAAAAGCCCCGCATAACTGAGCGAGTATATACACCGGTACTTTGTTCCAGGGAAACTCACCGATGCTGGCCAGACCCAGGGTCACTGCGGGATTGAGATGCGCCCCGCTGAGTTTGCCGGCAGCATAAACGGCCATGCTCACACCAAGACCCCAGCCGAAAGTGATGACCAGCCAGCCTGCATTTTCTGATTTGCTGCTTTTCAGCAATACCCCGGCCACCACACCACAGCCGAAAACAATCAGAAGCATTGTACCTAAGAATTCGCCTGCGAGTGCTGTCATCGTTTTGTTTTTCAGATTTGATTGAACACGAAGAAAGGAAATGACCGTTCCCTGATATGCAAGTTAAAAAAACGTTCCGGAACGGCCATTGAACACAAAAACTTTTATAACAACCGGGCCTGGGTCAATGAACCGCAGTTTTGCCCCGCTATTTTAAAAGCGGATGATTCCTGTCAAGTGTAAAGTTGATTTAGATCATTAAGCCAATGCCATATCTTATCTAATCTTGCTCAGGATAATTCCTGCAGTGTCAGGAAAAGCAGAACAGCATTCATCTTTAAAAACCAATCAATACTCATGGACAGATTAAAAAACAAAGTCGCTATCATCACCGGTGCCGCCGGCGGAATGGGAAAAGCAGAAGCCATTCTGTTCGCTCAGCAGGGAGCCAAAGTGCTTGTTACGGATGTGCAATTCGAAAAAATGAGCCGATGGGTGGAAGAAGCTCAGCATGAAAAACTCCAGATCGCCTGTCTTGTTCATGATGTGACTTCCGAGAAAGGATGGAAAGAAGTGGCGGATAAGGCCATCGCCTTGTATGGGAAAATAGACATTCTGGTGAATAATGCGGGGGTCTTTCCGGCTTCAAAAAATTGCGACAACACCGACAAGGCGCAATGGGATCAAGTCATTGCAATTAACCTGACGGGTCCGTTTTTGGGTGCGAAGGCTGTCATTCCGCATATGAAGAACAACAAAGAAGGTGTCATTGTCAACGTATCTTCCATTGCAGGCATGGTTGGAGGCAATGGCCCCGCTTATACAGCCTCCAAGGGAGGGCTTCGTTTGCTTACCAAGGACCTGGCCGTGGAATATGCCAAGGACCATATACGTGTCAATTCCCTGCATCCCGGTGGCGTTCTCACTCCGATGACCGAAGATCTGGTCAAAGCCCCTGGAATGAAGGAAATGATAAAAGGCATGTGTCCTCAGGGAAGAATGGCCGATCCCGTGGAATTGGCTTATGCGGCCTTGTACCTGGCCTCACCCGAATCCTCGTTCATGACCGGGGCAGAAATGGTGGTGGATGGCGGAATGACGGCACGGTAAGCCGGTTTGAGCTGCAATGAACATACCACATGGGATAGTCCCAAGGCAACGCATATCATCGCGGCAAATGACATGCATCATTGATGAATCTTCAGAAAAAAATGACTTTTGTGTATGATCAGAAAATGAAACCATGTCGACAATGCAAGGTATGTGTAAAATTGAGTGAAAACAGTTTGGCAATAAGGCAATCACCATGGAAACCACTAAGCAACAAATTAAAGAAGCCGTTTCTGCATCTGTTTATGCAAACGANNACACTTAAGGCCATCAATGAGCGTCGGGCCGTACGAAAATTCAAGGATTTGCCTCTGCAAAAAGAGCTGATCGAACAACTGCTCGACGCCGGAAGAATGGCTCCCTCGGCTATAAACAAACAACCCTGGAGATTTCACATCCTCACCAAAAAAGAGGATATCCGGGCCTTTTCGAAAGAAATTTCAAAGGAAGTGTTTAAAGGGGTTGTTAAATCGGGCATCCGCGGAATTGTAAAAACAGCGAAGGAGTTCCTTCATTTTTCTCATGGCGTGGATTTTCTGAAAGCTACCGACCCAATATTTCACGGGGCTCCGGTTGTCATATTCATCAGTTCAGCCAAAAGCAATGAATGGGCCCAGCTGGACATCGGCATGTGCTCCGAAAACATGATGCTTGCAGCGAAATCATTGGGGCTCGATAGCTGTCCGGTGGGAATGGGGAAATTTGTTGAAAAGACAAAGATCCGGTCAAAACTGAACATACCCGATACGGATCAGGTCAGCCTGGCCCTTGTTTTCGGATACGGGGATGAAAAGCCAGCCAAAAAGGAAAGGGAAACAAACAATTCCTTTTACGTGTAAATCACAGGAAGAATCCGGTTTGCGATCCGGCCTTCTTGCATTCATGCACCTCATGTTTCTTTTCAGAAAAACAACAATCAAATCAACAAATACAAAACACAAATCGTCATGGAAATAAAAATTCAATCGCAGCATTTCAAATTGAATGATACGCTGAAAGAATACGTTAACAACAAAGCCGGCAAACTGGCCCATCTGAGCAATCAAATCACCGCTTGCGAGGTCAACCTGAAACTGGACAAGTCAGATAAAGACATGGATAAAGTGTGCGAGATCAAACTCGTTCTTCCCGAAGGCAATTTGTTTGCCCTGAATCAATGCGAAACCTTTGAGGAGGCGACCAACAAAACGGTGGAGGCCATTGAAGCCCAGCTCAGAAAACGCAAAACAAAGCTTAGCCATCATTGAATCCGGCAGGGCGGTCAATCCTCTTACCGGAATGAAGTATTTTGTTCCGTTAGCCTTCTTTCAGCTTATTTGTTTTAAGATGCACCTGATCCTGCTGCATTTTGTCTGTATGTTTATGCTTGTTCTTTTTGCTGGAATAAGAAACATAGGCGCCTTGCAAACGGCGATGGCAGCCCGTAAGAATAAGCATGCCTGTAATCAGGAATATGGACAGCCGCTGCAGTTTAATTTTTGACAGAACCGTTTCAAAAGAATTCAGCACTGTAAACCAGGTGTTACTTGTGGTGGTATGTCTTTCCTGATAACGTCCACAGACAGGCTCGCCCTTCATGTCTGTCAGGTAAACATTGATTTCTTTCAGCGTTTTCTCTGAAAAATCAATAACCACCTTACTGCATTGCCGGCAAAACCGGCCGTCCTTATCGGGCACCATATTCTTCCAGTTGGCGGGGCAAGGGTTTTCTATTTGGATTTTCCGGTTGGTGTTCATCTTCGTACGTTTTTGCTTAACAGAGTGAGGAGTGCATCCACTGCATTTCTTTAAAGGGTGGGATTCGCTCTTTTTCCATAAATCAATCTGCAGCTGAATAGGATCTTTCTTGATTTCCTGGCCTCCCCTTTTCAAAGAAGTTATATTTTATTACTTTAGTTCCATCCAAGAAATAGCAACCCGACTTTACAAAAAAACTGCCTGCCTGTGAATTTACCCAAAGTCATGTTTCGTCCGTCAATTTTGTTGGTCATTTCCATACTGGCCTTCGTTTTCTATTCCTACAAACCCACCGACAATCTAAGCATCGACCGGGATGAAGCTCAGAAAGCATTTTTGTTTATCAATAAAATGCGCGCAAATCCCTCGGCATACAGTGCTGAACTGAATGTCAATCTGGATACCGTCAAAGCCATGCAGGCATTGATCTGGAACGATACCCTGGCGCGGGTTGCCGAACAAAGGGCCATGGATATGGCAAATCGTCAGTATTTTGCACATGTGGACCCCGATGGATATGGCGTAAACTATCACATCGCTCAGGCGGGTTATAAGTTGAGAAAATCTTGCTTGAAGAATCCCAAATCCAATAATTTCGAATCCATTCATTCCGGTCCGCCTCGTGGCGGTGAAGCGGCTGTAAAATCTCTGATTATCGATAAGGACCATCCCACCGTGGGCCACAGAAAACATCTGCTGGGCATGACCAAATGGAATGCCTCACTCGTTGAGATTGGTGTAGGCTATTGCTATTGCCAGGATGGTTGCAAACACCACGTCTATGTTTCCGTTGTCATTGCCAAGCACAATTGACGAAGGGTTTCAGATCCCCCGGATATCAATTGACTCCGGGTCTACTGCTCTTTTTTCCCCTGAAGCAAGGCCTTTTCCAGACTCTTGTCCGGAACCAGCCACATGGCCGCCACGCCAAAGAATATAATTCCTGAAAACACCGGATTGATATAGGCCAGAGGAATTGACAATGCATAAGAAACGGAAGAAACGAGTCCTTTTTTATTGAGGTTGACGAATGCTTTTTTCAGGGCGGCCAGATCGTGTGTGTGCGTTTCCACCACCTTTTGCAAAATATTGAAAGAGGTGCCGCACAGCAACAAGAGTATCCCATAAACCATCACTGTATTGGGTGCAAATTGGTTTTCGCCCATCCATCCGGTTGCAAAAGGAATCAGCGACAACCAGAAAAGCAAATTCAGATTTGCCCAGATTACACCCGACGAAACAGACTTCAAGGAATGCAGCAAATGGTGGTGGTTGCCCCAATAGATACCGATAAATAGAAAACTCATCAGGTAACTGATCAGTACAGGAACAAGCGGCTTCAGTTCAACCCATTCGCTGCCATGCGGCACTTTTATTTCCAATACCATAATGGTGATGATAATGGCCAGCACACCATCGCTGAAGGCCTCCAATCTGTTTTTGTTCATCTTCGTTTTT